>DDOS01000065.1 GCA_002341805.1 Aquificaceae bacterium UBA2488
TTTTTTACCAAGCTTTTTCTCTATAATAGCAGAATAACCTTTTTTAAGAGTAGGTTTAAACACCATGTATTCATCCGGTGTCACCATGCCTTGAACTATCATCTCCCCAAGACCATATATAGCATTTATGACTACAACATCCTTAAAACCGCTTTCGGTATCTATGGTAAACATAACTCCAGATGCTCCCACATCTGAACGCACCATCTTTTGAATACCCATAGATATCGCTATCTTGAAGTGGTCAAACCCATGTGATTGTCTATAAGATATTGCTCTATCGGTAAAAAGAGAAGCAAAGCCATTTCTTATGGCCACTAAAACATTTTGAACACCAACGACATTAAGATAAGTATCTTGTTGACCTGCAAAAGAAGCATCTGGTAGGTCTTCTGCAGTGGCTGATGATCTCACGGCTACATCCACAGCGTGGGTGTTGTACATGGAAGATAATTTATCGTAAGCTTTTGTAATCTCTTCTTTTAAATCTTCTGGAAACTCTCCACCTCTTATTAGCTCTCTAACAGCATGCCCTGATTTTTCAAGCTGTTCTAAGTTTGAAGTGTCAAGATCTTTTAAAGCCTCCCTTATCTTATTCTCCAAGTCATTGTGCTTTATAAAGTATCTATAGGCTTCAGAAGTCACCACAAAACCAAAGGGAACATTTACACCTTTTGGTTTTAAGTATGTTATCATCTCTCCAAGAGAAGCATTCTTACCACCTACATAAGGGATATCATTTATGCCCACCTCGTCTAAGAATACTACTTTTTTACCTTCTAAATGTGAGCTCATATAAACCTCCAAAAACTATAGCTTCCTATATCTTAACACAGGCACAAAATCCTTGTCAATAGCAAGGGTTCCAGGCCTTACGCCTTCATAAAAAGGCTGATATTCATCATAAGCATTGGATATTAAAAATGCATCATCGGATAGATTAGCACTTATCTTTACTCTAAAAACAGCTTTACCGCGAGAAGTTTCTATCTCCAAAAGCTCGTCATCTAAAATATCTATGCTTTTAGCAAGACTTGGATTTATATATATATACTGATGAGGCTCTATTTCATGAAGCCATCTTGAATAATGTCCTAAGTCATCTACGACGGATGGGAATATTAGAAGGGTTTTATCTTTTATAGGTTCTTGTTTTTGGCTTTTAATATTAAAATTAATATTTTTATCACCTTGAGGTATTATATCCAAGAGCGTATAAGTTTCTTTGTTTTCTAATATTTTATCTGAAGATATATCTAAAAATGCGGTTTTTTTTGTAAAGTTATATTCAATAAAACACTTTCTTGGAAGATAGTATTTTGATAAATTTACACTCATATTTGCCATGTGGGATAGACTTAATACATTCTTTTTTGAAAACTCTTCCAGCATATCATTTGGTAAAAATCTAAACATATCTCCTAAGTTTATTATATCATTATGTCTTTGTAGTCCTTCTATGGGTTTTACTGGCCAAGTGGTAACATTTCCTGTTATTATATAATCTATTTTATAATTTTTATTAAGTTTTTCTAAAAAGCCAAATACATAATCTTTGTCAAATCTTATATAAGTATCCTGAATTATAATTAGAGCATTACCTAACTTCAAAGAAGCGTTTATAAACTTATCTATGAAGGGATCTTCCGATAAACCTTTTTCTAAAGATTTTTCTATTGATTCCAAATAAGATAAAAACGCTTGAGGTTTTAGTATGTTATTGTATTTGGCTTTTGAGCTCATATTGGTGTGATAAACACCTAAGTTAAACAGTTTGGCTCCTTTTTGAGAAGCATCTATTATCCATCTTGCGAGCATTACATCGTAAAAAGAAGGTTCTGAGATATTTAATATAACTTGTTTGTTTGGTATATGCTCCACTTCAAAAGTCCTTGCGTTCTCCACATAAAGCATATCAGAGTATACATCCTCAGTGAAAGAAAACGCTCTTTTTAACTCCTTATCTGTGGTAAATCTATCCACATAGATAGCTGTATCTGATTTTATATCCATAGGTTTTTTGGCTTTTAATCTAAAAGAAGAAAATGGAAGTTCCTGAATTAAGGCTATACCTTTGGTGCAAAAACTTCCCATACCAAGTTTATCTGATGGATGTCCAGTTATATCTACGATGGAATTATTTTTTATATAAGCTAAATACCTACATCCGCAATTACACCCTATGCAATAACCTTCTTTTACAAAATCAAAATCCTTAGAACTTAGTTTTTGCAAGAATCTCTCCTAATATTATTCTTTATCAGAAACGCCCATGATACTATATCCGCTATCCACATATACGGTTTGGCCTGTGATACCCCTTGCTCGTTCGCTACACAAAAACGATGCGGTATCTCCTACTTCTTCTATGGTCACATGCCTTCCAAGAGGGCTTACTTTAACCGTATGTTCCATAAGCAAATGAAAACCAGTGATGCTATAAGCAGATAGTGTCTTAATAGGACCTGCGGATATGCAGTTTACCCTTTGATTTTTCTTTGCTATATCAAAAGCCAAATACCTAACAGAGCTTTCAAGAGCTGCCTTTGCTATACCCATAACATTGTAATGGGGTACAACTTTTTCGGCTCCATAATATGAAAGTGTTAAGAAAGAACCCTCTTCGTTCATAAAATTAGAAAATGCCCTAACTGTGGCTATAAAAGAGTATACCGAAATATCCATAGCTATAGAAAAACCAGCTCTCGTAGTGTCTATAACACCGTTTTTAAACTCATCCTTCGGAGCATAGGCTATAGAATGCACCACTATATCTATATTGCCCCAAGCTTCTCTTACGTTGTTAGTAAGGTTTTCGATATCTTGGTCTTTGGATACATCGCATTCAAACATCATGCTTATACCGAGCTCTTCCGCAATAGAAACAGCTCTTTTTTTAACAGACTCACCTGCGTAGCTAAGAGCTATCTCGGCTCCTTCTTGTTTGAAGCTTTTAGCGATACCATAAGNNAAGCTATACTTTTATCGTTTGCTATACCCATTATAAGCGCTTTTTTACCCTTTAGCAACATACATATACTCCTTATTTATGTAAAAATACTGATGCTTCTTCTGCGGTTTTGCCCTCGTGTACTATCATACGCATAGCGGTGGTTATTTTCTTTGGGTCTTTAGCTTGGAAGATGTTTCTACCAATGGAAAGCCCAGCTGCCCCAGCTGCTATAGCCCCTTCCACCATCAAAAGCACATCCTTCTCGGTTTTCATCTTAGGTCCGCCTGCTATCACCACAGGTATGTGGGTACCGTTTACTACGTCTTTAAAGGATTCTATATCTCCAGTGTATGGAACTTTTACAATGTCTGCACCAAGCTCTTCTCCAAGCCTTGCACAATGAGCTACAAACTTTTTATCATATTGGTCTTGGGGTTTTATCTCATGACCTCTGGCATACACCATCGCCAAGAGTGGCATTCCCCATTCATCACATACTTTTGATACGTATCCAAAATCTTTTAGCATCTCCCTTTCCATAGGAGCACCCACATTTACATGTATGGACACCGCATCCGCTCCAAGCCTTATAGCTTCCTCTACAGTACATACCAAAACTTTGTCATTTCTTGTGGGTGAGTGGTCTGTAGAAGCTGATAAATGCACGATAAGACCTACATCTTGGCCTCTTCCCCTATGGCCAGCTCTTACAAGACCTTTATGCATTAAAACTGCATTGGCTCCTCCTTCAGATACCGCCTCTATGGTGCTTTTCATATCGATAAGTCCTTCCATGGGTCCAGAACTAACACCGTGATCCATTGGCACTATTATGGTCTTCTTGGTCTCTCGGTTGATTATCCTTTCAAGTCTTATGCTTTTGCCAACACTCATCTTATACCTCCTTTACAACGATATGCTCAAAATTTGCAAGTTTTTCAATGTTTTTGTATAACATATACAACAAACTCAACCTATTTTGCCTTATATCTATATTCTCTGACATAACAAGTATTTTATCAAAAAATTCATCTATTATGCTTTTATTATTAGATATATAAAATATCATATTTTCATCCACATCCATATCATCTAAGGATTTGGTAAAATCGAAAAGCTTATGCTCAATATCTTCTCCAAACAAAGAAGAGTTTATAAATGATGCTTTGAAATCCTTTGGAATTATTTTTCTTATCCGCTTGAAGGCTCTTGCTATGTTTTCGGTTTGTTCTTTGTGAGCCTGGAGAAGATTTATCTTTTGTTTTATAGCTTTTAGATTAAACCAAAGTTCTATATCCAAAACTGCTCTTACTATATCATAATCAAAATCTTCAAAATAGGTGGATAATCTTGATTTAAAGAGATTTTCTATATGAGATATAACATCTTCATAAGGAAGTAATTTCGATTTGTCTTCTAAAAGCTCATAAACTTTCTTAAATAAAAGACTTAAATTTATATCAAAACCACCATCAAGGATTAAACTTATAATACCATATATATTCCTTTTAATCCCATAAGCATCAGAACTTCCTTTTGGAATCTCTCCTGCACTTATCAAAGATACCACATTGTCAGATTTCAATATAATACCAAGTAAAACACCAATATCAGTCTTTGGTAAACCCTCTATCTTATCTGGCATGTATTGTTCTAAGAGAGCTTCATAGATATTTTCGTTTTTGGCCTTTGAATATATCATACCGATATATCCTTGAAGCTCATCAAGTTCTTTCACCATATTGGTGGATAAATCAAACATTGAAAGATAACAAGCTCTATTAAGAAGATGTTTATCTATTTTTATATTAAAAGCCTCTAAAATAAAATCCCCAAGAGCTATATGTCTATTTGTTTTGTTGAGCATAGTCCCAAGCTTGTGGTGAAACATAATGCCCTCTAACTCATTCACAAAAAACTCCAAAGGTTTTTTAAGGTCTTCTTGATAGAAAAATTCACCATCTCTTAATCTGGCTTTTACCACCTTCTCATAGCCTTGTTTGACAAATCCCTTTTCATCAGGCATGTTTGATATGCCAAAAAATACATTGTTAATTAGATTATCTTTTTTAGTGCATACAAACTTCTGATGATGTGCTAATATCGTTTTTATAACCATATCTGGTAAACTAAGAAACTCTTGGTCAAACTCTCCTATTATAAGATAAGGATATTCCACTAAGTTTGTAATCTCATCTATAAGCTCTTCATCAAAATCTGGCGATACATTTAGCTCTTTTGAAGCTTTTTCTATAAGACTCAATATGATATCTCTTCTTTCTTCAAACCTTGGTATAACAAAATGCTCTTTCAATAAGCTCTCGTAGATACCTACATCTTCTATATATATCTTAGAAGATAAAAATCTGTGGCCAAAAGTATAATTGTTATAAATGGGCTTGTTATCCAGTATCAACAAAATATTTCTTATTGGCCTTGGAAATCTTATATTAGAATCATCCCATCGCATAAGCTTTTTAGCAGGTAATGATTTTATCACGAAGTTGGGAAAGTCCTTTAAGATATCTGATATAGGTTTTCCACCAACCTCTTTCTTAACAGCCACATATAGACCACCTTGTTTTTCATATTTAAATACATCTTTTTCGTTTGCATTGTTTTTTTCCAAAAACGATAACAAGGCTTTTGTAGGGTTGTCGTCTTTATAAGAGATATTAAAGGGTGGTCCTATTATCACAATCTCCTCTTTTTTGGTAAAATCTGGCAATGCTTTTATTAAAAGCCCAATACGCTTTGATGTAATAAAAATATCTGTATTTTCAAAACTTATCTTTTTCCCCTCAAAAAATTTTGTGGTTATATCTTTCAATGCGTTTCTGGCTTTTAGTAAAAAAGAAGGGGGTAATTCTTCCGCATAGATTTCCAAAAGTCCATTAGCCATGTTCTTTCTCCTTTTCAATATATAAGGCTGCCACCAACGAAGCTAAATGTTTGATACGTTTTATATAGTTTGTGCGTTCTTGGACTGAGATTGCTCCTCTTGCATCAAGAAGATTGAAGGTGTGAGAACATTTTAATACATAATCATAAGCTGGATATACCAAAGATTCATTTATAATGTTTTCGGCTTCTTCTTCGTATATTTCAAAAAGTTTAAAAAGTCTATCAATATTAGCTCTTTCAAAGTTATAAATACACCATTCTTTTTCAAAATTGATATACATATCTTTGTAGGTAAGTTCATCGTTCCATTTTAAATCAAACACGTTATCCACATTTTGAAGATACATAGCAATACGTTCAAGCCCATAGGTAATTTCGCAAGATATCATATCAAGGTCTATATCTCCCGCTTGTTGGAAATATGTAAACTGAGTTACTTCCATACCATCAAGCCATACTTCCCAACCAAGACCCCAAGCTCCAAGCGTAGGACTTTCCCAGTCATCCTCCACAAATCTTATATCATGATGATATTTATCTATGCCAAGGGTTTCAAGGCTTTTAATATAAAGCTCTTGAGCATTTTCTGGAGTAGGTTTTAAAATCACTTGAAACTGAAAATAATGTTGAAGCCTATTGGGGTTTTCAGCGTATCTTCCATCTTTTGGTCTTCTAGAGGGTTCCACATAAGCACCATTAAAAGGTTTTTTGCCAAGCACCTTCAAGAATGTAGCAGGGTTCATAGTGCCTGCTCCCACTTCTAAATCATACCCTTGGACTATGGCACAGTTGTGTTTTGCCCAAAAATTTTGTAAACTAAGCACTATATCTTGAAAATTCATAATGATATTTTACCAGATTTGATATTATAAAACTAAAGTAAATTTTGGTAACTACTAGATTTTAAAGATTGCCATCTAAATCTTTCAATATTAGATGTAGCTAGATTATCTCCGGTATCTGGATTCTCCTCTTTTATTTATATAAAATCATCTTTATGTTTAATAAATATGTTTATTAAGTTTGGATCAGAACTAGAACCTGCCGATTTCTTTATTATATTTAGCGCTTCTGTATAAGATGCTCTTTGTTTATATATTCTCTTTGATGCAAGAGTATCAAATGTATCTATTGTGGCGACTATCCTACCTTCTAAAGGAATAGCTTCTCCTTTTAATCCATTTGGATAACCAGATCCATCCAATTTCTCGTGATGTGTATATGCTATCATAGCAACTTTTTTAAAAATGGAAATATTTCTCCATAAGGATAAAGCGTTTTATAGCCTATAATAGTATGCATTTTTATTATTTCATATTCCTCTACTGATAGTTTATAAGTTTTTAATAGAATTGTATCTGGTATTCCTATTTTACAAATATCATGTAACATTGCTGCCGTTGATATGTCATCGTCTTCAATGTTTAGTACATTTAACAATCTCTTAATAAAGTCTAACCCTTTTTATATGGTTGCTGTCTTCTAAATCTTTATATTTTGACATTTTACCAAAAGCTTCTATTGTGTTAATATTTAAGTGTTCCCTATATTTACAAGAACCTTCTATGTCTTTTACAAATTCCTTAATTCTTTGTTCTAAAATCATTGCCATGTCTTCCAAGGCATCTTTTGATCTTTTCATATTTATATAGTTTAGTGTTCTAAATCTTACTTCTACTGAATCTATAGGTTTTGTCAAGAAGTCTGTAGCACACTAAATTCTAAAGTATCGTATTTCCTCGACAAATCTGCCGTTATAACTACTATTGATAAATCTTTTTTCATTTTCTCTCTAATATGTTTTAAAGTTTCAAGTCCATCTTTTGAGGCATATATAGATCTAGAAGTATTATATCTATGTCTGGTCTTTGTTTCAATATACCTATAGCCTTTTTTGCCCATTAGAGGCTTTTAAAAACTCTACATCATTACACTCAGAAAAGACGAACTCTAGTAAATCGAGATTAAAAGGTTCATCATCCACTGCTAAAATAACCTTTTCCATAGTATCAACGCCTATAAAATCTTCCATATTAATTATTATAGCCTAATTATATAATAAATGGTAAAATATTATTATGATTACTAAAAGCTTATATACAGGGGCAGAGATAACTTGGTGTAGGAACTGTGGAAACTTTGGCATCATGGGAGCTCTTGGAGCTGCATTAAACGAACTTACAGATACCATTCCGCTTGAGAACTTTGTAATGGCAACGGGGATCGGTTGTCATGGTAAAATATTTGATTATATAGATATAAACAGCTTTTATTCCCTTCATGGTAGAGCCATAGCTACCGCCAGTGGTATGAAACTTGCCAATGAAAACCTTAAAGTTATATGCTTTGTGGGAGATGGCGATGGTTATGGTGAAGGTCTTGAGCATATGATATTTGCGGCAAAAAGAAACATAGATATAACAGTTATAGTCCACGACAATAGGTCGTATAGTTTAACCACAGGTCAATTTACACCCACCAGTGCTCTAGATTTTAAAGGTAAATCCACTCCAAAAGGCCCGCCAGAAGATCCTATAAATCCTATATCTCTTATTATGGAAGCAGGGGCTACATTCGTAGCAAGGGGATATTCTGGATACATGGATCATCTTAAAGATCTTATAAAAAAAGCAGTGGTTCATAGAGGTTTTTCGCTTTTAGAAGTATTTCAACCTTGTGTAATATTTTACAATACATACGATTTTTACAATCAACGTGTTTACAAACTTGAAAATCATGATNNTTACATAAAAACCGATGTAAAAATACCTATAGGCATAATATATGAAAACCCTCAAAAACCAACCTACTATGAAAGAATATAAAAACTAACTAAGAGCATAGTATAATAATATTATGTATTTCACTACTAAGGAGAGTTTTTTAAATTATTTGGCGGATAGGGGTTTTTTGGATTCAAGCGCTATAAAAGATTTGCTAGAGCAACAAGAACCAATAGATTATATGATAAGAACTGGTATAATGCCAGAAGATAAACTAATGGCTATATACAAAGATGTTTTAAAAAATGTTGCAAGTAATATAACAATAAAAGATATTAATAAAGATGTTTTAAATACTTTTCCACAAAGTTTTGTACTAAACAATAGGCTAATTCCTTATAAATTTGATAGAAATACAAATTCACTACATATATTAACATATATACCCTACATAAATGTTGGACTTACCAATACCATAAAATTTATGTTTAAAAATGCTAATAATATTATTTTCCAATACGCAAAGCCATCCACAGTAAAAAATCTCTTATCCTCCATCTACATTGATTCTAATAAAGAAGATTTAAATATAAACGTAAATGTGGAAAGTCAAGAAAACAAACATCTAATATATAGTTCTGATATAATATCTATGGGTGGAACCCCCACAGATGCGGTATCATGGGTGAATTACATATTATTTATGGCTTTTCAGAAAAATACATCAGACATTCATATAGAACCCACTGAAGAAGATTTAGTAGTCAGATTTAGGGTGGATGGCGTATTAGAAGTTTTCAAAAGACTATCCGTTAGTTTAAAAGAATCCATCGTCTCTCGTATAAAGATAATGGCAAATTTAGACATATCTGAAAAAAGAAAACCCCAAGACGGTAAGATAAAGTTATTTATT
Source organism: Aquificaceae bacterium UBA2488 (assembly GCA_002341805.1). GTDB lineage: Bacteria > Aquificota > Aquificia > Aquificales > Aquificaceae > Hydrogenobaculum. Next base: position 9,494 of record DDOS01000065.1, read on the forward strand.
GATGATAAGAGACTTGAAATTCGTGTATCCACCGTATCCACCGTATTTGGAGAAAAAATCGTTATGAGGGTCCAAATACCAGAAAATCTTTTAAACAGAAAACTTGAAGATGCAGGGTTTGAAGATTTTGAACTAGAAAAAATAAATAGAGCCATATCAAAACCCTATGGGATGATCCTCGTTACAGGACCAACAGGTAGTGGTAAAACAAGTACATTATACGCTATGCTCCAAAAAATAAACAGCCCTGAGATAAATATAATGACAGCCGAAGATCCTGTTGAAGTAAACGTACCTGGTATAAATCAAGTAGAGATGGATGAAAAAGCAGGAAAAACATTTGCAAATACTCTAAGAGCCTTTTTAAGACAAGACCCGGATGTGATATTGGTAGGTGAGATAAGAGACGCTGAAACTGTTGATATTGCAGTCAGAGCTGCTTTAACAGGTCACTTAGTGCTTTCTACACTTCATACAAATGACGCTCCTAGCACCATAACGAGACTCCAAGATTTAGGTATCACAGGATTTTTGCTAAGCTCTTCCCTTCTTTTGATATCAGCCCAAAGACTCGTTAGAAAGCTTTGTAATCAATGCAAGATAGGCCGCCCACCAACAGAGCTTGAAATAGAACAATTTAACCTTCATGATGTTGATATCTTATATGATGCTAATGAAAACGGATGCGATCATTGTAATTACAAAGGATATAAAGGTCGAACTGTCATAACAGAGCTAATGGAAATAACTGAAGATATAAAATTAGCCATACAACAAAATAGACCCATAAGCGAGATAAGAGAAATAGCAATCTCTCACGGGATGAAACCTTTATTTGAAAGTGGTTTGCTAAAAGTAAGAAAAGGCATAACATCTATCGCAGAAGTTAGAAGAGTAGCCTTGGAGATTTAATAACTCCAAAGCTATGATGAAATAAATTCTTAGCTATTACATTTATCTCTAACTAATTCAGTAAGTTCTATAAATTTGTTTATTAAAGATTTTTGAGTCTTCACAAACTCATCCATCTTAGATATCAAATCTTTACTCATTGTCTCTTTATGCTTATCTTCAAGATAAATAACATGCATCTCTTTTTCTAATTTATGTAGTTTAATATGCGGTTCTTCTATAGTCTCAAATAGATTTCTAATTTCCCTTGAGCCACACTCTAATACCATTTCTTTGCCTTCTTGGTAATACCATAACCCAAATCTGCATTCTGTATAATTTTTCAACATCCATTCTTCATTACCACTTATAGAATTTATAACGTTAAATATATATTTAATAGCAAGTATAAGTTTTTCGTACATAATTCTTTCGTTTGATGGTCTCATAGTTCTTATTAATTTCTCGTAGCTCCATTCTTGTATGTTGATCGTCTTCTTTATCTCTTCCTTCAAAGATTCTATCTCTTCGTAGATGAAATTAATCCTATCCGTAAGTTCATGGAAACTATATGCAAGCGTCCTAACTGCGGCAGATTGCTCCTCTGTAGCAGAGGATTCTTTTGCTATCATATCACTCACTGAATGCATTTCAGTTTCAAGCTCTTTCATGCTTCCTTTTATCTTGGAAGTGGATTCTTTATTCCTATTCAATATCTCCATAAGCATTTCAAGAAGCATAATAGCATCTGATATGTCAACCTCTTGGTTAGATTGATTGGAGTTTGCTTGAAGATCTTTTAGCATAGGCAACATACTATTAGCCATACTTATAAGGTGTTCTACTACTTCATTCATCGCATCAAAACTTATTAAAAGCTCATCAACATTTTGAGCATTGACTTCGAATACTTTATTCAGTTTATCCTGTAATCTTCTTAAATCTTGAGTAGAATTTGCTAAATCTGCTATGCTTTGACTTAACTCAGTCATCGAATTTGCTATTGCCTCCATATCTTCTCTAAAAGCCTTAGCATTATGATATACTTGCAAGGTTCTAAAATCCACAATACTTAAAGAGTTGAAAGATTCGGCAGAAGATGAAATAGATGAAGAAGTAATATCCTTTACAAGATGTTCATAAGTTAAATCTTTAAAAATTAAAACGTAATACAATATGTCACCAGCTTCATCAGATATAGCACTCGCTATAGGCTCTATTATGTTGCCAGATTTAAATCTTATTTCTCTCATCATCTCCAACTGGAAAGGCCTAATATTTTTATATATACCTCTTAGTTCATTAGAGCTTTTGAATAACCTGTAGATAGATACTCCAATAGGATTTGACCAGTCTATCTCGGTTTCATTCATCTCGTTTAAATACTTTCCATTTTTTCTTAATATCTCAAAAGCTTTTGTATTTGCATATAATATCTTACCACCATTATCTAGTTCTATTGACTCTTTGGAAACTAACACAAGCCCATCACTAGGAGATAATTCAAATATATTTTCAATAAGTTTTTTACTTGATATTGCCTTTGTAGTCTCAGCACCATGTTCTTGTTCTTGAACTTCTCTATTTACAATTTCCTCTATATATTTTAAATCATTAAGCTCTTTCCGAAGCTCTTGATTTTCGCCTTCATACTTCCGGAGTTCTTCTTTTAATTGTTCTACCATAGCTTCTAATCTCTTGTTATTTTCAGTAAGAATATTTTTCTCCTCTAAAATAGCATTATAGTTATCAGATTTTTCTTTATCTTTAGCTATATTAGCCTTTAAAATATTATTTTCATTTTGAAGCCTTGACAGAGACTCTGCTAATTCTTGTTTTTCTTTTATAGCATTGTCATAAGATTTTTTCAATTCGTTATAGTCAAATTTCACTCTCTCTAGCTCCTGCTTTACAGAATCGCTCTCCTCCTTTATCTTATAAAATCTAAGGCCAAAAGCTTCCTTCTCTTTCTTCAAACTCTCTATGTTTAACCTGAGTTGAGCTATCTGCGTTATATATTCTTTACAAATGCTTTCCTTTATCATGACATACCTCCTTGTAAAATGTTTCTTCGATTTTTTAATGCAACATTTTCATTATATAATTTTTCAGCAGTTAAACTTAAGACCTGTACTTCTTTTCTAAACTCTCCTACCTTTCTTATATATCTTTCGCAAGTTTCATTATCATATTTCATGGCTTTACCCTCCTCAAGTTTTTTTACCATATATTTGGTCTATAATATCAACACCACATTGTAAATTTTCAAACCAATTTAAAAACCATTTTACATAATCTCCTTTTAATATAGATCCATGTTGTGGGGCTATTATGTTTACATCTCTTTTCCTAATCTCTTCTACCCACGCCCTACATGCTTTATTGGATGCCATATACCTTTTATGAAAACCTTCCATAAATCTTGTACAACTCTCAGCTTTCTCGAAGAATATTTTTTGCTCTTCCTTAGAACATATAGATGCTGCTATATCACCACTAAATAGGATTTTAGATCTCCTGTCGTACACATTAAAATGTCCTGGACTATGCAAGAAATGCGCTGGAATAAATTCTAATATATCACCACTAGGAAGCGTGTAAGTTCCACCTTCATCTGGAATACCTACAACTCTATCATAACCTTCTGTTACATTAAAATGAGCCAAAAATCTTAACCACAACTTCGACACATATATTTTTGCAGGAGTATTTTGAAGCCATAAAGATATACCAGAAGTAGTATCTGGGTCTTGATGGGAATAAAATATCATTTCAATATCATCAGTATCTGTGTATATGGATGTATTTGCTAAAACCCTTGGGAAAGTATATAAACCACCTGGATCTAAGAGTATACCTTTTTTCTTATTTATTATCAGATACTGGTTGGTTTCTATAACCATACCGTCTGTCTTTTCCTCAAGATCTACTTCTCCGCCAAGCCAAATAAATCTGTGGTCTTTGTCTTCATATAAGACACCACCGTTCNNCGTTCTCGTAGTCCATGGCATACCTCTTCTAAAATTTTTAATAAAAATTTATTATAATACTTTTATCGACTTAATGTGAAAGTTTTTTATAGATTTTTGCATTAGATAAATAGCCTAATTTACAATTCAACATATGATTAAATTCATATCATAAACTCTTTACTTAAAAAGCCTACTGCAAGTATACCACAACTTACAGGTATGCCCCGATCGATAGAAACCCCTTTTAGCAAGCTCTACTAGATGGATATGGAAAATATAAGAGCTATATCCATTGAGAGATTCTTGGTTAAATAAAGTTTTTTATTCTCGACCCTATTGTCAATTAGAAATGAACTTTAATTCGGAACTGAAGTAAATATAATTTAAATCATTGAGATATTTATTAACTTATAATAAAATCATTGTGAATTGTACAAGGAGGCGAAAATGAAAAAAAGTAAAGTTATATTAGCCTGTTTTACACTTATGATCACATCCGCACACAATGGCATGGCTTATCCATCAGATTTAAAAGGTCAAGTAAGCTTAGTTTTTAATACACTAACAGGCAAAGACTGTAATCATCTTTTTGATACTGCAAATGCCATTTATAGAAACATGGCAAATAAATACAACTTGGACATTACTCCTTTTACATCTTACGAGAAAGCAAAAAGCATATGTCATCAAAATAGATATATATGTTCAAAAAATAACAACGAACTATTTTATAACATAGATAAAATTGAAGATAAAAATAATGGCTATAAAATTGTAAAGATAAGTTTTTTCTCTAAAAAGAATAAAAACCTAAAAACAAGCTGTAATTTTGTGGTAAATACCAAAGAAAACAATAGAGGATATCCCATATCTTTCCCTCAATTATCAAAAAATTTAGAATCTTGCATAAAGAATATAGAAAATAGAGCTTGTGTTGTAAATGCATTAACCAATGCTTACAATACATTAGAAACAGTAAAGTAAATATGTATATTAAAGTTTTCTCAAAAAAAACCGATAGGTGTAAATTATGGATACAAGAGTAAAAGATGGATTTTTGAACTGGTATAATTCTCTTCCACCAAGAGATAGAAAAACGCTTATCCTTCTTATCTCTTTTGTCTTGCCCTTAATCAGTGGATGGATCTTTTTCAAAGAATTAGAAATCAAAAATAATATAGAAAATAAGATGAAATCTCTACCAAGTATAGACTTTATTAAAAGTCAAATAATCTCAGCAGAGAAAGAACGTGTGTTTTACAAGCAAAATATACCTAAGTTAAAAGCGGAGATGTTAAACCCAAATATATATTATGCAAACAATACACCACCTAACCAAATACCCATTATACTACACAACCAAATAAAACAATCTGGCGGTTATATATTATCTATGCAAGAGGGCATCCCTACAAATGTCGAAGTTAATGAAAATGGCATGCCTGCTTCAGTTCAAAAACCAACTACAAAGCCAAAAAAAGCCACAAAGCATAAGAAAAAGCCTACAAATACAAAAAATGCGGCAAATAAAATATTTAGATTAGAACTTGTACCTATAAAACTCTCTATAATTGTTTCAGAATCTAATGTATCCGGCTTTTTGAAAAACCTAAATACACCAAATAACGCCTACCCATTATTGTTTATAAATAGTATATCTCTTGGAAAAAGTGGCTGCAATACAAATAATGTATTAAGCAGTTCAGATTATTACATAATAAGTACTTATAAAACAAATGTTAATTCATCAACTCCTACAGGCATATGTTTGTCTGGATATGTTTTAGCCAAGATAGAACTTAGAGGTGGGAACAATGTTAAGCAAAAAAAGTAAAACAAAGCTCTTAAAAGTAAATTTATCTCAAGAAAAGCCAAAAATAACCAGCTCTTTTAGCTATAGCTTACAAGATCTTTCAGAAAACCCAGAAGTTTTAGTATTTACAATATCTTTAATAGTTTCAATAATCTTAGTAATAGCTGATATAGGAATATTTTTAATCAATCAAAAGCTAAAATATGATTATATATCTAAACAATCTAAAATAAAAACATATCAGATCAAGTTAAATAGCATAAACAATAAAATGAATGGTATAAAATCTCAATATATAAAGTTAAAAGAAATGGTGGATAGTTTCAAATATGAAAACAATATATTTAAGATATATAGCGATTATTATGACAGTATGTCTTCTTTAATCAACAATATGTTATCAAGTTTCGAACAAAACAATATATACAATAAAAGTTTTGCGATAAAATTAAATCCGGACAATATATCACCATCTTCTATACAGATATCTATAAACGTTGATTCTCCAAAAAATGCCTCTGATTTGCTGTCAAAGTTTAACTATAAAAATGGTTGTTATGATTTCGATGTAAAAAATATATGCATAAATTCTATAACCCAGAACAGCAAATCAGCTTCAAACAGTGTAGGTTTTATTTACTTTAACAACAGTTTTCAATTACAAGGTAGTATAATAAGAGAGGTGAATCATCATGAGAAGTAGCTTCTTAAAAGCAATGATACTATTAGTCGGGATAACTGGCATAGCTATGTCATATGATTACGATTGGAAGAATGCAGAGGGTTATATAAGCGTAAAACAAAACGGAGTCGTAAAAAACTATGTTATAGTATCAAGTGGCAATGCTCTTAAATTAATGCCTATAAATGGGGACCCGTCAAAAGTTTTAAAGAGCAAGCAAACCATAATAGATGAAATAAACAAGAAAGGAGGATAATATGTTTAAGCATTTGTTTAACGTTGGTGTAGCCACATCTCTACTTATTGCAAGCGCTTTTGGTATAGAAATTCAAAAAATGAACTTTGAAAAGGCTAAATTGTCTGATGTACTAAAAACAATAGCCCAATTAGATAATAAAAGTATAATGTTTGGCCCGCAATTTCAAGATAAATCTATAAGCATAAATATAGCAAAACCGATAGATGCAAATGTTTTATTTAATAACATATTAAAAGAATACTGTTTGATATCTTCTAATATAAACGGAATAACAGTAATAAACTCTGGAAAATGCTTACCAAACGGCTTACCAAGTCTATCTTCTCTTCTTCAAAATAGCAAGATACCACCTGGAGCTTTAGTTGAACAAGCACCGTTGGCTAAAACGGAAACCATAATACTTAGAGGCATTACAGTTAAACAAGCAAAAGACCTAATAAAACCAATAAAAGGAATTTATCACACATATGGAGCTAAAAAACTCGGCGTATTAGCAGTATCTGGATCACCAAAAGCCATAAAACAAGTTAATGAAAAATTAAAACCATATTTCTCACAACCGCCAAGACCAAACAAAGATTTAATAAGTGTGACAGCCTATTTATATAATATAAATGTAGAAAATTTTGAAAAATTAGTATCTCCTTACCTATCAAAAAAAGCTGTCGTAATACATGAAGCAGGAAACAAGATTATATTAGAGGATTATCCTGAAAACATAGAAAAT
>DDOS01000023.1:0-6144 GCA_002341805.1 Aquificaceae bacterium UBA2488
AGCCAGAAAAGTTAAATCTTAGCCGGCGATGGGACTCGAACCCACGCCCTAGGCATTACGAATGCCTCGCTCTACCGACTGAGCTACACCGGCTTAGCCTTATTTCTTAGTGGTGGATTCTTTGGTTTTATTAGCTTCTTTTTTTGGTGATACCTTTTGGGGAGCTTGAACCATTGGTGTAGGTGGTGGAGTAGGTGGTAAGTACTGGTACATCATGCTTATATTGTTATTGTTATTAGAGCCTTTTAATTCTAAAGTAGGCACAGTGCTTGGTTCATTATAAAGAAGATCATTTATAATACTAGTGGGTATAGAAGCATGAGCTGAAGCTATCACAAAACCATTTAAGACATCTATAATCCTTGCATTTACGGATGTGCTATAATCTCCCACAGAGTAAGTGCCAACAAGCACATAACCTAATCTATACTGTTTTCTCAAATTTTTAATATCCCTTGAGAGATAAAACTCACCTTTGTTGTTTATAAGCATAAAAGTTTGAGACCTTAGATCCACCACTGCCATATTTTTACGTTGAAGCTCTGATATAAGATCTTCTGATAAAAGTCTTCCAAAATTAGTGGTTTCATGAAGGCTATTTAAATCCACTATTACAGACACACCTATTGGCATTTTCATAGGTATAAGTTCGCTACACACAAGCTGATTAGCTATGTCTTTTGCCATAGTATATACACTGGTTATAGGACGATTGTGGTTTCGCATGCATACATGATAATAGTAGTCTCTATTGTAAGATTGCTGTATATAGCCTGGCTGTTTTAAAGCATAGTTTCCTTCAATATTGCCCCCAAAAGCAAATGCCACACCCGTTAACAAAAACCCAATTGACTTTCTCATAAATATAATTATAAAATATTTTTTTGATTAAGATGGGCTTTTGCATAAAATATTCTTTCTATTGTAGTATAAAAAGCTCCAAGACTTATAATTAAAAGCCCAAATTTATAAAATCCAAATAATATAGATAGTACCAATATGCCAAAACGCTCAGTTCTTTCAAAAAACCCTATTGGTATATCAACTCCAAGACTATGAGACCTTGCCTTTGTATAGCTTACCAAAAATCCAAATATCAAAGCCAAAAGTCCTAAAAACGCTCCAAAGGTATCTTGGCTTTTAGTATAAAAAAGAATCAAGCTCATAATAGGCATAGCATCTGATATTCTATCCAAAGTAGAATCTAAAAACGCTCCAAAATTAGATACTTTGTTAGTTTTTCTTGCCAAAGCTCCGTCTATAGCATCAAAAATCCCACCTATCCCAAGCAACAACCCACCTATTATATTGTGGTCTAAATACGCAAAATAAGAGCCTACACTTATTACAACAACACCCGCTATAGATACTATGTTAGGAGATATATGTTTTTGTTCGAAAAGCTCCAAAATAGGGGTTATTAGACCTTCAAAAATAGGTTTTAGGCTTTTAGAAAAACTACTCATTCAAACACTCTTTTAAATATATAATCCCTATGCTTTATAAACTCATAAGGGTTCATTATATCTTTTAACTCTTCTTCGGTTAAGTGTTTTGAAGCATCAATATCTTCCAAAAGAGCATCTTTAAACATGACACCTGTTTCCCAGCTTTTCATGGCACAACGCTTTACTATATTGTAAGCTGTATCTCTTGGAAGACCTTTTTGGGTAAGATATACCAAAACCTTTGAAGAAAAGTAAAGACCTTTTGATATATCCATATTTTTTGTCATTTTAGCGGTATTTACCTTCATATCCTTTAGAATGTACTCAAACAAACTTAGCATATAATCGAGTCCTATAAAAGAGTCTGGTATAATGATACGCTCAGCGGAGGAATGTGATATATCCCTTTCATGCCAAAGGTTTATATTTTCATAAGAAGCAATCATATTTGCTCTTAAAACCCTTGCAAGACCACATATCCTCTCAGCATGTATTGGATTTTTCTTATGAGGCATAGCAGAAGAGCCTCGCTGGTTTTCTGAGAATGGTTCTTCCATTTCAAGAACTTCTGTTTTTTGATAATGCCTTATCTCTGAGGCAAATCTATCAAGGGATGAGCCTATCAAAGCCAAAACACTCATAAGATAAGCATGTCTATCCCTATGCACTATCTGAGAAGGGGCTTTCTCTGGTTCAAGACCAAGCTTTTTAAGAGCTATCTCTTCTACTTTTGGATCTACATTGGAAAATGTACCCACAGCCCCTGATATCTTACCCTTTAACACATCAGCTTTTGCTATCATAAGTCTTTCTTTTTGGCGCTTTAATTCATCATACCAAGAGGCAAATTTGAGACCTGCACTTATAGGCTCTGCATGGACTCCATGGGTTCTTCCCATCATGATATCATCTTTATGTTTATAGGCTTTTTCTTTTAAAAGCTCTAAAACTTTATCTATATCTTCTAATATAATATCAATGGCATCTTTTAATACAAGGCTTAATGCCGTATCTAAGATATCTGAGGATGTAAGACCCATATGAAAGTATTTTGAATACTCTCCAAGTTGCTCTCCTATAGCACTTACAAAAGCAAGGATATCATGTTTATATTCTCTTTCATACTCATCTATGCGTTTTGCAACATCTTCATCCACATGGACTTTTGACACTGTATAATCATAAGCGTCTTTTGGTATCATATGTAGCTCTTTCATGGCAAAAAGCACTGCCAATTCTACTTCTAACCATTTTTTATATTTATTTAGGTTAGAGAAAACCTCTTTTATCCTTTTACGAGAATACCTTTCTATCATGAAATATATTTTATCATTAAAAGCTTAAAAAACTTTTTAAAACTTAAATATCTAGATAGTATCCTAATCTATATTGCACTGGCACTTCTATATCAACACCTCTGCTTTTTGCCCATCTTATAGGTAGATATGGATCATTCAAAAACATACGCGCAATAGCCACCAAATCTGCTCTTTCATTTTTTATAATCTCATTTGCCATATCAAATGATGTAATACCACCTATGGCTATAGTTTTTATATTCGCTTCTTTTCTTATGGCTTCACTAAACTTAATCTGATGGGCTCTATAATAATCGCTTGGAGGAGCTCCTAATGCTATACCACCAGAAGAGCAATCTATGATATCCGCTCCTTTGGTTTTTAGGATTTTGGCAAGTTCTATAGAATCTTTTAAATTCCATCCACCTTCCACATGATCCACTACGGATATTCTTACAAAAAGTGGCATATTATCTGGTATTATACTCCTTATGGCTTCTGTTATTTCTAATAAAAGCCTAATACGGTTCTTAAACTCTCCTCCATATTCATCTTGACGCTTATTGGTAATAGATGATAAAAACTCATTTAACAAATATCCGTGAGCCGCATGGATTTCTATCGTATCAAACCCAGCTTTTAAAGCCCTTTTTGTGGCATTTATATATTTTTCTACCAAACTTTTGATATCTTCTCTAGTCATTTCTTTTGGAGTTTTCCAATGCTCTGCAAAAGGTATAGGGTTTGGAGCTATTATATCAAGCTCATCATAACCAAACTTGTCAAACTTATCCCAAGGTCTTCCACCAAAAGCTTTTCTTCCCGCATGAGCAAGTTGAATACCTATCTTTGCTCCAAACCTATGACATATATCCACTATCCTTTTTAGACCATCTATATGTTCATCTTTATATATACCAAGATCTTGTTTTGATATAACACCCTCAGGGGATATAGCTGTAGCCTCTGTGAAGATAAGGCCTGTTCCGCCCATTGCCCTTGATCCATAGTGAGCTATATGAAAGTCATTTACAAATCCATCTTCTGCTGAGTACATACACATAGGAGACATTACTATCCTATTCTTAAGTCCAAGACCCCTTAATTCTATCCCACTAAATACATTCATGATATTAATGATAAACCAATCATAAAACAAATGCAATGTATTATCTCATCGATGTATTTGGCTTTTAGTCAAAAACTTCTAATTATGTATAGACTGACAAGAGTAGATATCAAAACTGGTATTGTAAGCAAAATACCCACCTTTATGTAGTATGTATAAGATATATTTAAACCTTTTTTGTTTAATACATGAAGCCAAAGCATAGTGGCTAAAGAGCCAATTGGAGTCATCTTAGGGCCAATATTTGTACCTATCACATTGGCATAGGCTAATGTATGCTCTAAATGAGAATTTAGATGAATCGCTTTTATATTTAGATTTATTATCATGACAGTAGGTAGATTGTTTATAAGAGCAGATAATATACCAGAGGTTAAACCCACCCCAATCACACCTACAAAACTCCCAAGTTCCACAAAATGTTTTATAATATAAGGCATATAATTAATAAGCACATGTTTTTGAAGCCCATCCACCACCACATACATACCTATAGAAAATACGAGTATTTGCCAAGGAGTCTCTTTAAAAATAAGACGTTTTACATCAACAGTTTTGTTTTTCATATTTGCTAGTATTAGGATAATACAAGCCCCTATAATTACAAAAGAAGTAGGTATTTTAAAAATATGAGAAACAAGCAACACTGATATGGCTAAAATACCCACTATCCAAGAGATTATAAACAAAAACCCATCCTTTATAGCATCTTCTGGTTTTTTGTCTTCTAATATTTCTTTTTTAAAAGAAGGTATTATATGATTTTTATAAAAAGCCCATAAAACAAAGATAGAAACAATTGTAGAAATCATATTTACAAAAAACATATTTTTAAAATATTCTAAAAAAGATATATTAAAAAAATCTGCTGTGATTATATTTGTAAGGTTTGATATTACAAGTCCAAGGCTTGCAGTATCAGAGATAAAACCACTTCCCATCATATAAGCTTTAGCCTGGTCTTCTTTTAGATTAAGATGTTTTATCTTAGAAAACGCTATAGGAGTTAGCATCAAAGCAGCACCGTCGTTTGCCAAAAATATTGATATCAAAGCCCCTATTAAAAGCATGTAAACATAGAGCCTTCTTCCATCTTCGTTAGCTTTGTCTATGGCTTTTAGTGATATCCATTCGAAAAATCCAATGTGGTCTAAAAATGTTGCCACAAATACAATGCCCATAAAAGCAAGACTTGCATCCCAAACTATATTTACAATATAGATTATATCCTTTGAAGATACCAAGCCGATAAAAAAGCTTATTAAAGCTCCCAAGCTTGCCCAAACACCTATGGATATATTTTTAGGTTGTTTAATTATAAAGAACATAGTTAATAAAAATAAAAAAATACTCTCTATACTTTTCATAAAGACTGTTTTATTTGGGCTTTTAATAGCATATAAAAAAATTTTTATATAAAGAATAAATTTACAATGACTTGAGTCAGCAATATAATTAAACGTCAGCAAAGAGAGCTAATTCATGATATAATATTCATTATGTTAAAAGCTTTTAAACAAACGATATTTTTAACGCTTTTACTAAGCATTGGGGCTTTTGCTTGGCATAGACACTATGAATCTATGTCAAATTGCGATGTAAACTCTATAACTGCGAATGCTTCCTCTTACGTAGGCAATATAGAAGATATAAAAGTCTCTCACACTAAAAGAGGGTGTGTTTATACGGTGAAAGGTAGTTCTGGTACGGCTAAGTTTGATAACAATGGCAATCTTATATACTTTAAGAAAAAAAGATGAAAGTAGCAATACTTGGTTCTGGGGCAAGAGAACACGCTATATCTTGGAAACTACGACAAGATGATAGAATAAAAGAACTTTATGTGATGCCGGGTAACGCAGGCACCAAAGAGATAGCCAAAAATGTAGACTTAAAAGAACTTGATGAGATAGTGAGCTTTGTAATATCAAACAAAATAGATATTGTAATACCAGGCCAAGAAGTTTATTTGATAAAAGGTATAACCGATAAGCTAAAAGACAAAACTATTGTATTTGGACCAAACCAAAGAGCCTCAATGCTTGAAGGCTCTAAAGACTTTGCCAAAGGCTTTATGTCAAAATATGAAATTCCCACTGCAAACTATCAATCTTTCACCGACATGAAAAAAGCCTTAAATTTTATAGAAGATATAGGATATCCTGCTGTTATAAAAGCAGATGGACTTGCCTCTGGTAAAGGTGTTGTGATTGTAAACTCGAAACAAGAAGCTACTCAAGTGTTGGAAGATTTTATGATAAAAAACAAA
>DDOS01000023.1:6154-6603 GCA_002341805.1 Aquificaceae bacterium UBA2488
AGAAGAGTTTTTGTCTGGTGAAGAAGCCTCTTACATAATAGCTATAAACAAAAACATCTACGGTGTTATGCCTACATCCCAAGACCATAAAAGACTTCTTGATAACGATGAAGGCCCAAACACTGGAGGCATGGGCGCATATTCACCCGCTCCTATAATCACCAAAGAGCTTGATGAAAAGATAAGAAAGCATATTGTGAATCCAATTATGATAGGTTTAGAACAAGAAGGTTTTGATTACAAAGGGTTTTTATATATAGGACTTATGATATCAAAGGGTGAACCCTATGTGCTTGAGTTTAATGTAAGGCTTGGAGACCCAGAAGCTCAGGTACTTATGCTTAGGCTAAACAATCAATTTTTAGATATTATAGAAAAGCCCAATGCTATAGAAGTTTCCAAAGATTGGGCAGTGGGTGTGGTAATGGCTTGTAAAGGATATCCAAATA
>DDOS01000023.1:6640-7203 GCA_002341805.1 Aquificaceae bacterium UBA2488
AACAAAAAATATCAATAGTGAAATATACTCCTACGGTGGGAGGGCTTTGACTGTATGCGCAAAATCAAATAATCTCAAAGATGCCCTTGATAAGGTTTATAAAAGCATAGAAACCATAGATTTTAAAGATGCTATATACAGAAAAGATATAGCTAAAAAGGCTTTTAAATACCTATGAAAAGATTTTTTTGGCTTTTAATAGTAATACCTTTTATATATTCATGTAGTACAAAACCCTCTGGTGCCAAGACCATATCTTTACAAAACGCTTCTGTATCTGTTTATTTTTCTCCAAATGGTGGTGCTTCCGATGCTATAATACATCAAATAAACAACGCCCATTCTTATATAGATATAGCAATGTATGCTTTTACATCAAGACCTATAGGACAAGCTCTTATAGATGCTTATAAAAGAGGGGTGAAAGTAAGACTTGTGATGGATATAAGAGAATCAAAAACGAGATATTCAAGGGCTCCGTTTTTTTATAAAGCAGGTATTCCTATAAAAACTCTACCTGTAGCTGAAACAAGATTTGTAAAAGGACTTATGCATAATAAATT
>DDOS01000023.1:7272-7498 GCA_002341805.1 Aquificaceae bacterium UBA2488
GAAAAATATTTTAATTGGATGTTTAACCAAGGACTTCCTTATAAACCCTCCGATAATCAAGGATATTAGTGTGATAACAGGATTTTTGTTGAGTATATTTGGATATCTTTTAGGATCTATGTTGTTTGCCAAAATTATAGCCTCTTATAAAGGGATAGATATCACATCCGTAGGAAGCAAAAGCGCGGGGGCTACCAATGTTACCAGAACCCTTGGCAAAAAATAC
>DDOS01000023.1:7618-16581 GCA_002341805.1 Aquificaceae bacterium UBA2488
AGTAGCCACTGCTTTTGGAGTTATGACGGGAATTTCATTTTGGCTTAGCCTAAAAATGCTTCTTGTCTGGGCTTTGGTGTTTTACGCTTTTAGATATGTGTCTTTGGCATCCATTGTAGCGGTGCTTTCTGGAGTATTTTTATTTTTACATGGAGATTTTACAAGCTCTCAAAAGCTTGGTGCTATAGTTATAGCATTCTTTATACTCTATAAGCATAAAGACAATGTTTTTAGGCTTTTAAGAAAAGAGGAGCATAGATTTAAATGAGTATTTTTATAGCAGTGCTTCATTGGCCTGCGATGGATAGATTTGGCAACAGGATAATCACATCTTTTACTACTTTAGATCTTCACGATATAGCAAGACCTGCTAAAACCTATGAGGTAGAAACTTACTACATAGTCCACCCAGTGGATGCCCAAAGGGAGATTATCCAAAGACAGATAGACTATTGGACTTCAGAAGAAAATAAAGAAAAGCAATTCACAAGATATGAAAGTATATCACTGGTAAGGCTTGTCTATAATTACGAAGAGATAATAAAAGACATAATATCAAAAAAGGGTAAAAAGCCAAAAGTGGTGGGAACTGATGCCAGGACTTACGATAATACCATAACTTATAACGAACTATCTTCTATGATAAAAGCCCAAAATGAAGATTTTCTCATAGTCTTTGGCACAGGCTATGGCATACCAAAATCCCTTATGGAAACGTTTGATTATATATTGGAGCCTGTTTACGGAGCAGGGGATTGGAATCATCTGTCTGTAAGAAATGCCACCGCCATAATACTTGATAGACTCCTTAGTAAAAATAGGTGTTAGATGTTATATTGGTTAGCTTTAGTTCTTAAAAGCCATATATTTGTATTTAATGTATTAAGATATATAACTTTTAGAGCTTTGATGGGGGTTATTATAGGGTTTTTTATAACATTTTTTATGTCTCCTATCTTTATGAAAAAGATATCTGCTTTAAACAGACTATATGGAGGTTATGCCAGAGAGTACACACCCACCAAAGAAAAGAAAAAATATATTCCTTCTATGGGTGGGCTTATTATAATGTTAAGTTTAGAACTTTCCATATTTTTGCTGATGCGTCTTGATATACCACAAACCTGGATTATAGCTTTTACGGTACTTGGTTTTAGTATAATAGGGTTTGCGGATGATGCCATAAAATTAAAAAACAAAAAAGGTATCTCTGCAAAAACAAAGATGTTTTGGCAAATAGTGGTGAGCGTTATAAGTGCTTTTGCAATGTATTTTTATATCCATATCGATACAAAATTGTATTTTCCTTTTTTTAAAAGCCTAAGTATAGACCTTGGACCCTTTTATATAATTTTCATGATACTTGTTTTAATAGGAACTTCCAATGCAGTAAATCTAACCGATGGGCTTGATGGACTTGCAATAGTGCCTACTATGACCACATCTTTTGCCCTTGGGGTTATCTCCTATGTGGCAGGTAATGCTATATTGGCAAAGTATTTGGAAATTCATTATGTGGAGAATGCGGGAGAACTTACTGTTTTTGCCATGGCTATAATAGGAGCTGGACTTGGATTTTTGTGGTTTAATACATTCCCTGCCCAGATGTTTATGGGAGATGTGGGTTCTTTAGGTCTTGGGTCTGCTATCGCTATGATAGCTATTTTATCCAAGCAAGAGTTTTCTTTAGTGATAGCAGGTGGTATTTTTGTAGTAGAAGCTCTTAGTGTTATCCTTCAGGTAGGATTTTTTAAAATCACAAAAGGCAAAAGGCTTTTTAAAATGACACCTATACATCACCATTTTCAGTTAGATGGTATAGAAGAGCCTAAAATTGTGGTAAGAGTGTGGATTATATCAATACTTCTTGCAATATTTACCATAGCTACATTAAAATTAAGATGAATATGTGGCTTCCAGACGGACAAACTCTTATATACGGCATATTTGGATATCCATTAAAACATAGCTTGTCCCCATCTTTTCAGTCTTACGCTTTTAGAAGAAAAGATATAAACGCTATATATATACCCTTTGAAGTATCACCAGAAAATTTAGAAACAGCTTTAATGGGTGCAAAAGCCCTAAACATAAAAGGGTTAAATATCACAATACCTCACAAAGAAAGTATATTAAAGTATGTGGATGAAATATCAGAGTACGTAGAAAAAATAGGAGCCTGTAATACATTGAAGTTTGAAGATAAAATATATGCTTATAACACAGATTGGCTTGGCTTTAAAAAATCCATAGAACCTTTTATTAAAAGCCATAAAAAAGCTCTTGTATTGGGAGCAGGTGGTACTACAAAAGCTGTTTTATATGCTTTTGAAAAAATGAATATAGATGTATTTTTATACAACAGAACCATTGAAAAGGCATATCATATCAAAAAACATTTTAACATAGAAGTGATTAAAAATATAGAGGATAGCATAGAGTGTGTAGATATAATAGTAAACACCACATCTGTTGGATTAAAAGATGAGGATAAAGATTTGTTTGATTATAATAAAATAAAGGAATATCAGATTGTATTTGATGTGATTTACAAAGATACACCTCTTATAAAAGCCGCAAAACAAAAGAATGCCGTAGCTATAAATGGTTTTTCTATGCTAATTTATCAAGGTATGGAAAGCTTTAAAATATGGACTGATATAGATTTAGAAGATATAAAAGATGGGCTTTTTGATATAATAAAAGAGAAAACCGGCAAAAGCCGGTAAGTTTATACACCTTCTAAGGTTTTATCTTTCACTTGCTTTTTAAATAGAGATTTGTTGACGGCATCCACAAAAGCTTTGGCACTTGCTTTTACAATATCTGTATCTATGGCTACTCCAGAAGATTTTATACCATCCATCTCTATTAATACTCTTGCCTCTGCTTGGGCATCTGTATTAGGTGTCAGGGCTTTTATAGAATAATCTAAGAAAACAGGTTCGTTGGGAAGGGCTTTTTCAATGGCTTTTATAACAGAATCCACAGGACCATCACCAGTGGCGGTGAGAATCTTCTTTTCACCTTTTATTTCGAGGCTCACTGTTGCGGTAGGAAGCATGTTATCTCCAGTTTGGACTTGGAAGCTTAAAAGTTTTATGGCATCGGCATCTTTGTGTATAACATCTTTATAAATAAGGGCCTCTATATCCTCATCGTATATATATTTTTTCTTATCAGACAAAGCTTTAAATTCTTCAAAGAGTTTTTCAAAATCACCATCTGAAAGCTCTATACCAAGCTCAGATAATCTTGATTTTAGAGCGTGTCTTCCTGAATGTTTACCAAGTACCACCCGGTTGGAAGGAAATCCTACATCCTCTGGTTTCATAATCTCGTAAGTCATTGGATTTGACAATACTCCGTGTTGGTGAATACCAGACTCATGAGCAAAAGCATTATCTCCCACTACAGCTTTATTAGGTTGGACGAAACTACTGGTTATTCTACACAATAATCTACTTGTTTTATATATCTCTTTTGTATTTATGCTTGTATAAAGATTATCAAAATACTCTTTCCTAACCACCAGAGCCATAACCACTTCTTCTAAGCCTGCATTACCAGAACGCTCTCCTATGGCATTTATAGTGCATTCTACCTGTCTTGCACCAGCTTTTAGAGCCATTAGAGAGTTAGCAGTAGCCATACCTAAGTCATTATGACAATGAACACTTATAATAGCTTTATCTATATTTGGAACGCTATTTTTAATATCCTTTATAAGCTCATAAAATTCTAAAGGTGTGGTATAACCTACTGTGTCTGGTATATTTATGGTGGTAGCTCCTTCTTCTATAGCTTTTTCTATAATTTTATATAAAAACTCTTTAGAACTTCTTGTAGCATCTTCACAGGAAAACTCCACATCATCCACAAGGTTTCTCGCAAATCTCACCGCTTTTTTGGCAAGCTCCAACACCTCTTCTTTGGTTTTTTTAAGCTTATACTGCATGTGTATGTCTGAGGTGGCTATAAAGGTGTGGATTCTTTTGCTTTCAGCAGGAGCTATAGCCTCTGCTGCAGCTTTTATATCATTTTCATTGGCTCTTGCCAGAGAACATATCTTTGAACCTCTTACTTCCCTTGCTATAAGGTTTATGGCTTCAAAATCTCCTTTAGATGCAATGGCAAAACCAGCTTCTATAATATCCACTCCAAGCCTTGCCAACTGATGAGCCATTTGAAGTTTTTCTTCTACGGTCATCGAAAAACCAGGAGCCTGTTCTCCATCTCTTAATGTCGTATCAAATATATAAACTCTTTTATCATCCATATTACAAAGTTAAATTTTTATATACTAAAAGCTATGAAAAAAATCAGATTAAATTTACCACAACAGCATCATTACATAATAATCTTTTATAAAAAATTTTCATAATATAGCAAAATAGATTATCCATCAAACCAAAACCCATATTCAACTCTTGGAATTTTGGTATTTAATTCTTCAAAGTTCAGATTTAGCTTTCATGGAAACCACTATGGAGAAATATATCTATTGAAAAATCCATAGCTAGCTCATACTTTCTTTTGCTGTTTCATCTACAATATAATTTAGTGAAAATTTAATTATTCAATGTTTGCTTAAAAAGTAACTTCTAAAATGGTTTCTTATACTTTTTAATTATCTCTTTTATGAAGATGATTGAAGATAGCTTATAAGACTCTTTTTAAAAGCATATGACAAGCCTTTATCATGATCGAGTTTATTTTAGAATACTTTCCTTATAGATGTTAATATAATTACCATTATGTTAACAAATATATTACAATAAAATGATGACATCAATATCAAGTTGACATTTTTGATATCAGATGATATAATAATAATGTAAATTAAGGAGGTAAGTCAATATGAATGATGTCAAAATGAAGGCAAGTGAGTATGCAAACTTGATGTCAGTATCACTTAATACTGTCAAAAACAGGATAAAGTCAGGTGTCTTAAATGGCTCCAAAGAAGAAGATGGCGTATGGTATGTGTATATCAGTAGTGACGAGTATGAGAACATAAAAACTGCGAAAGACAAAACTCAAGAACGAGAGTCCGCTATTTCTGATTCTATAGAAAAGCTAAAAAATCTACCAGAAGGCGCCCTAATAGCCACATATATAAACATTCAAAGATACACGGATGAACAAAAGCAAGAACTAATGCACGAACTTTCAAGCTTATATGCCCTTTTGGCTGTAAAAGAAAAAGAGATAGAGTTTATGTCAAAACAAGTAACTTCCTTGCAGGATAGAATAAAAGGTTTAGAAGATGAAAATAGTTCTTTGAAAGATCAACTTAAAAGCCTAAGAACAGAACTAAACAAGTACCAACAGGACTATAAAGACCTTCAAAACAAATACCAAAGAGTAGATATAGANNATAGATATGCAAAAAGCTGTATTGGACAAAGATAAGGAGATCTTAGCAAAAGAAAGAGAAATAGAAGAGCTAAAGAGGAAGCTAACCAAAGAAGAATAAAAGATGTTATAATAAAATAACTTGAAAGGAGTTGCCTATGGCAGATGATGAAAAGCAAGAAAATTTGGAAGAACAGCAAGCAAATCAAGAGCAAACTCAAGAAACTCAAAATGACGAAGACTTGATGAANNTGGGAAGAGGCTATGCAAGCCCAAACCCAAACAGAGCCTGAAAAACCGGAGGAGAAAGAACCACCACGCGAAACTCATGAAGAATTTTCCAAAGAGTTAGAACGCATATTAGACATACCATTATCCATAACGGTGGTTATAGGTACTACCACCCTAACTATAAAAGAACTTTTAGGATTAAGGCCAGGCTCTGTAGTGTCTTTGGACGAATCTATAAATAGTTTTGTATCTGTTTATGCAAACGGTAGACTTATTGCCAAAGCGGAACTTATGGTGGTAGGTGATAATTTTGGCATAAGAATAGCAGAAATCATAGAAAAAGAAGAAAGAGTAAAAAGTTTAGCTGGTTAAGTGTATAGTCAGCATAGCTTATATTATTAGCTATACTACTGACTTTAACAATAATTTCATTATCTATAGTATAGCTAGGCAGTTAATCATTTTTCTTCTCTTGCTATACCTCGTTTTGAGCTTTTAATAAAATCCACAAGCATCATAGCATATTTATTGTCTTGATAAAGGTTTAGTATCTCTTCGATGGCATCTTTTCGTAATTTATTGGATCTAAATAAAATCTTATACGCATGTCTTATTATATCTATATCTTCTTTAGAAAACCCTCTTCTTTGAAGCCCTATCGTATTTATACCGTATAGTTTAGCATGTGGTCCTGCTCCTCTTGTGAAAGGAGGTATATCTAAGGATACACCGCTTAAACCTCCCACCATTGCATAAGCTCCTATTTTAGTATGTTGATGAGCTGCGGACAAGCCGCCTATGAAGGCATATTCGCCTACTTCCACGTGACCTCCAAGTGTAGCGCAGTTTGCCATAATAACACCATCTTTTACTACGCAATCATGAGCCACATGTGAATAAGCCATTAGAAGCACATTGGAACCTATAATAGTTTTTTTCTTATCGAATGTGGTGCCTTTGTGGATGGTAACATATTCTCTTATAATAGTGTTTTCACCTACTTCTACTATAGAACCCTCGCCGTTGTCTTTAAGATGCTGAGGCTCTTCTCCTATAATAGCGCCATCATATATCTTCACATTGTCTTTTAGGATGGTGCCAGTTCTTATAAGCACTCTATTTTTTATCTTTACATTGTTGCCTATTGTCACACCATCTTCTATTATACAAAACTCGCCAATTTNNAATTTCCACATTTAAGCCTACATTTGCTTTGGAACTAACAATCGATGTTCTCATAAGTTTATAATTTTAACATATATTTTGGTGAGGATATAAAATTTTGCATACGCTTTTAATCTTTGTTTTTGCAAAATCTATATTTTTTGCTGTAATATTGACATGTCCTAATTTTCTTCCTTCTCTTGGGCTTTTTCTATACCAATATAACTTAGCACCCTCCACAAGCATGATATGTTTCATCAAATCTTTATCGAGTTGTATATTGCCCATTATGTTTACCATACCACCTTGAGTCTTTAGGCTTGGATGATAAAGTGGTAAATCTAATATCGCTCTTAGAAGCAGTTCAAACTGGGAATACTCTGTATCATCTAAGGTATGATGACCTGTATTATGAACTCTTGGAGCAAACTCATTTATGTATATATCTTTGGCTTTTACAAAAAACTCCACCGTTAAGATACCTTTTTTTATATTTAATGTTTTTAAAAGCCTTGAAACAATGGCTTTAGCTTTTTCTTGTATCTCCATAGAAAAATCATCTGTGAAGTTGTATAAGAGTACGCCATTTTTGTGTATGTTTTTAGTCATTGGCATATAAACTATGATATCGTTGTTAATACCTGCTATTAAAGATATCTCAAAATCAAAATAACAAAATTCTTCTATTAAAAAC
The DNA here is from genome assembly GCA_002341805.1 of Aquificaceae bacterium UBA2488. GTDB lineage: Bacteria > Aquificota > Aquificia > Aquificales > Aquificaceae > Hydrogenobaculum. Next base: position 15,066 of record DDOS01000023.1, read on the forward strand.
TCATCCTTAGAATTTATGAGAAATTCTTTTATTTTTTCTAAATCATCAGAGGTATGTATAACATATTGACCTTTCCCGTCATAACCATTTGATATTGATTTTATGATTAATTCTTTTTTTAGTTCTGATGCGATTTCGTAAGCTTCTTTACCATCTTTAGTCTCATAAAAAGGTACTGTCATAAAATTGTATTCTTTTAAAAACCTTTTCTCTTTTAATCTATTTTGTTTTAGTTCTATGGGTTTAACCCCTGGATATAGCTTATCTAATAATTTATTGTTCTCTAAAATTTTTGGATTTATATGTTCAAATTCGTAGGTTATTACATCACTAAAAGCTACAAACTCATCTAAACTATCTTCTGTATAGATATTATTTATCAAATGAGAAGCCATAGAGTCTCTGGAATCCGTTAATACCGCAAAATCTATATTTTTAGAAGCACCTTCTAATATGGTGAGACCAGCTAATTGACCACCACCTATAATACCTACTTTTATACTCATATAAGATAAAATTATATCACAATACGCTAATCTGAAGCCCTTATATCAAAAATGGTGCAGAATTTTATTATTAACACAAAAAATATTATATGTAATAAAGCTCGTTAAATGATTATGAATAAGAGTAATAATCTGCATGCTACAAGTTAACGACCTATAAGATTTTTAAAAATATTGCCCCAAGAGGTGGTAATGTTAGGCTTATACTATACTCAAAGTTATGCCAGTGGATTTTTTGAGCTTCTACATAAGAATTGCCTACATTTGAACCCCAGTAGTATATGCTATCAGAGTTAAAAATTTCTTTATAAACGCCCTCTTTAGGAACCCCTATTCTATAATCATATCTTACCACTGGTGTGGCATTGAAAATACATATTATAAATTCATCGTTTTGAGCTTTTCGTAAAAAACTAAAAATAGAGTTGTCCACATCTTGAAAATGTAGCCATAAAAACCCATCCACATCGTGGTCTTTTTCATGAAGAGCTTTTTCTGTTTTATAAATATGGTTTAGATCTCTTACAATATTTTGTATACCTTTATGAGATTCAAATTCAAGAAGATGCCAATCAAGACTCTTATCGTGGTTCCACTCTTCGAATTGAGCGAACTCTCCACCCATAAAAAGAAGCTTCTTACCAGAGCTTGCATACATATAAGAGAGCAAAAGCCTTAAATTTGCAAATTTTTGCCAATAATCCCCTGGCATTTTGCTTATGAGTGAGCCTTTAGTGTGAACTACCTCATCGTGAGATAAAGGTAGTATAAAATTTTCATTAAAAGCATANNAGCATAAAGCATTCTAAAAGTTATCTCTTGCTGATGATATTTTCTGTGTATAGGGTCTTTGGAAAAATATTTTAAAGTATCATGCATCCATCCCATATCCCATTTAAAGCCAAAACCAAGCCCTCCTAAGTATGTGGGTTTTGTGACCATAGGCCAAGCAGTGGACTCTTCTGCCACTGTAAATATACCAAGGTTAAACGTGTACACTACTTCATTCA
>DDOS01000042.1:0-234 GCA_002341805.1 Aquificaceae bacterium UBA2488
ACTTAGCTACAATGCTCACTATGTGGAGAGAATGGCCCAAAAGCTAAACGATTTTGGCTTAGAGGTGATTTTTTACGAATTAGATTACAACAACATCGATGATTATGTGGAGTTCTTACAAAACAATCAACCATTTTTTGTAATGGATGTAAGCGGTAGTGCATTGGTATACGGTGAATCAGAAGGCAATAGAGTAGCTCTTTGCGATGTTTTTGGCTTTTTGCATATAAGCAT
>DDOS01000042.1:272-5135 GCA_002341805.1 Aquificaceae bacterium UBA2488
GATAACAGATATGAAGCATGCAGACTTTTTAAGAAGTCTTGGCTATCAAAACATATACTTTTTAGCCCCCTTTGTGTCTTCGGAGCTTTTAGAAAGACCAGCACCTGAAGAAAAAACCATTCAAGTGCTATTCCCAGGACCTGTGGTAGACCCAAATATAATAGTCCAAGAGAGCTCAAAGATATTTCCCCAAGATATATTGCCTCTTTTTGTGGAAGTGGGTGAGTTTATGCATAGAAACCCAGAGGTGGATGCAATATTTGCCTTAGAGTATATACTGCCTTTGTTTAACTACGAAATCCAAGAATACTTTATAAAATGGAGAAACGAAAATCCAGAAGGATATATAAACTTTTTGATAAACGCAGGGCTTTACACCACCGCCCGTAAAAGACTTTTCGCTTTGAGCTTTTTAGATGGTATAGATATAAAAATATTGGGTGATGCCCAAGTGCCACTCAAAGAAGGCCAAGAGGTGATAAATGCCGAGACACAAGAGGACGTTTTAAATATATATGCGAGCTCTTTGGTATCTTTTTTGAGCTTTCCATCCATCGTACCATCAAGCATAGGTTTCACACCTTTGGAAGCGGCTTCCCAAAACTCCTGCATCATGATAGACTACAGAGCTTCTATACCAGGATTTTTTATACCAGATCAAGAGATAATCACATATTCGCCATTGGATAGACTTGACATAGAAGAAAAACTATTATTTCTATTAGACAGCGAGGATCAACTTTTAGAAATAGCCAACCGTGCCAAAGAAAAGATAAGAAATACTTTCACAGAAACTCATAGAGCCCAGTTTGTATCTGAAATAATCAAACAAATTTACGACCAGGCCATGAACTCTTTAAACAAAGACGATCAAACACGGCCAACTCAATAATTTTTGATATACTTATTTAATGAGGTTATCCAAACTAAGGAGCTTGTTGGCTCCTTTTTCTTTTATATATGGAACTGGTGTATTTGTAAGAAATAAACTTTTTGATTTTAATATACTAAAAGCCGAAAAATCAGATATATTTACCATCTCCGTAGGCAATCTCTCTATGGGAGGCACAGGGAAAACCCAGATAGCCATATACTTAGCCGATGCATTTAAAGACCTAAAACCCTGTGTTATACTAAGAGGTTACAAACGAAAATCCTCAAACACCATGCAAGTACTATCTTCCGATATCAACTTATACGGTGATGAAGCGGTGGAGATTTTCTTAAAAACAAAAATCAATGTAGTTGTGGCTTCCAAAAGAATAGAAGGAGCTAAGATATGCAAATCTCTTGGTTCTAAGCTAATTATATTAGATGATGCATTCTCCCATAGATATATAAAAAGAGATTTAGATATAGTTTTAATACCCGCCAATAAATCAAAGGATTATCTTTTTCCTACGGGTAGTTTGAGAGAGCCCTTTAGTGCCATAAAAAGAGCAGATGCCATCATAATAACCCGTTTAGAATCTTATCAAAAACCAACTCTAAATATAAATAAGCCCATCTTTGAAGCAAAAACAGTGTTTAAAGGCTTTTTAGATAAAAATTTTAATTATATAGATGCCAGTAGTGTCAAAGCTAAAACCTTCAACATAGTATGTGCCATAGGAGACTCACAGCAGTTTATAACATTTGTTCGTAAGTTATCAAATGAGTTCGGATTTAATATAAATAAAATACACATCTTTAAAGACCATTATGATTATAAAAAACAGGATTTAGAACCAGATAAAAACTATATATGTACCCCTAAGGACTTGGTAAAATTAAGAAATTTAGACTACAATGTTATAGCCATAGATACATCTGTTGACATACCAAACCTAAAAGATTTTATAAAACAAAAGTATGAAGCAAAATAGATATTTCATAATAGGTATAATATTATCCATCACCATCCATGTCTTTATTTTTTTGGCTTTTAGCATAAAAATTAAGCATCACATACATCATAACGATATTGTTTATATTAAAAGCCAAAAAACACCATTAAAGTCCCAAAGTTCTAAAAATCCCCCACAAAAACAACATAAAACCAAAAAGCCTGTTAGATCCCAAAAACATTATGAAAAATCCTATTCCACAAATCCCAAACCCTCTATAGATTATAACAAAACAATACCTTCTTTTAAAGATATATCCACAAATTTTTCCCCTAAGAAACAAAAACCCTCAAAGATAAAACCACAACCAAAACCACAACCAATAAAAACATCGCCCAAAACCCATGAAAATCCCATGAAAACACCTCAAAAACCAAAGAATAACGACAAATACATACCTTATAAACATATTGACATCATAGGATATTCTACGGATTTAATAGATTACCTTGAAAGAGTGTTTAAATACATACATGAAAATTGTAAAGGCAATGGCATATTAAAAGTGAAATTATACAAAGACGGTACTATGAATATAAAACCCATAGAAAAAAAACCTGTATGCTCTAAAAATCTACAAGCCCCACCCATGCCAAACAGCATTATGGAAAACCAGATTGATTTCCTTCTAAATACCCCTTAAAAAATTTATCCATAAACAGATAGAATCGTGGTAGACTTGGTTTTAGTGGCAGACTTGTAGTTCGTGGCAGACTTGTCTTTGATTATGATGAGTATATAATTTTAAGTTACAAAGCTAATATTATATTAAAATATTATAATGTTATGACGATATATTTAAAAGAGGTGGTACTATGATGAACAAAATAGGTGGCTACAGCATAGGAACTGGTGATTATGCTAATAATAAAAACGCTGAGAAAACTTCTAACAACACACAACTATCTACAGAAGAAACAATACAAAATACTGAAAATGCCAACAATCCTGCCTATAAAGTAGAGATATCTCAAATGGCTACAGATAGTCTAAGACAAAACTCTAAAGATTTCGAAAACCTAAAAGCTAAGGTAGAGGATATAAAAGCAAAAATCGCCAATGGCACATATGAGGTAGATACTGGAAAAATCGTTCAAGGTTTGGTAAAATACTTTTCTTAAAAGTAGGGCGATTAGCTCAGTTGGGTGAGCGCCATCCTCACACGGTGGAGGCCGCAGGTTCGAGCCCTGTATCGCCCATTTAATCTTTGTGCCTTGGATAATCTAATACTCTAATATAAATTTCTGGTATATGAAAACCTTGTTTTTCTAATTTAAATGTGTCTATACTATAATGAATTATCATACGCCTTACACCAAAGGCTACCCCAGCAACTATCATAGAAGGTACTATCACCCTATAATCCCTTGTCATTTCAAAACTCATAATAACCGCAGTGATAGGAGCACTTACCGTAGAGCTTAGCATAGCACCTATACCCACTACCGCAGAAGATACCAAGTTGATGGGAAGATGAGGGTCTATTTGTTTTGCCAAAAGTCCAATACCACCGCCTAAGGTAGCTCCCATAAATATGCCAGGAGAAAATACCCCGCCAGAACCGCCAGAACCCAAAGACACCCCCGTTAGAAAAAGTTTCATAAAAAATAAGAATATTAAAAACCAAGTATTTTTTAACGCTTCATTTAAAATATCCTGCACGGTAGAATATCCTATGCCTTGCACATAATAGTGCCCTGTAAAATGCATAAACNNCATACCTATAAAATGCCTTATATATGGATTTTTGGAGATTTTCATAAAAACAGTCTCAGAATAATAAATCCAATACACATACATAGCCCCACCTATACCTATCGCTATACCAAGAAATGCATAAAACAACACCGCCTCAAAAGGTAAGGCTTCTATAGAAGGTATTATAAACTTTGTATTTTCCACTATAAAGGATGGTTTATTACCCCACCATAGCCTACCTATATAGCTTGCTACACCTGCAGATATTATGGCTGGTATTACGGTTCTAACGCTTGATTCTGGAGATATCACTTCCAAAGCGTATACAACCCCTGCTAGCGGTGTATTAAAAGCTGCTCCTATACCGCCACCTGCACCAGCTGCTATTAGTGTATATATCTGCCAATATTCTAATTTAAACCATTGACCCAGCGTAGAACCTATAACACCACCTATCTGCACAATGGGACCTTCCCTACCCACTGAACCACCGGCTCCTATGGATATAGAAGAGGCCAATATCCTAGCTCCTATTATTCTTGGCCTTAATATCCCTTTTCTGTAGTATATTGCATGCAACACTTCCGGTGTACCAAAACCTTTTGCTTCAATGGCATAGTTCTGGACAATAAAAACCACTATCATTCCAGCCAAAGGTGGAACAAGTGCCACAAACCATCCTAATGGGCTTGGTAGACTATGTACATCAGCGTTATAAAATATATCTATCTTTTGATAAAAAAATAGATTATGAAAAAAGGCTATCATGGATCTAAATATAATAGCTCCTACCCCAGCTGCCAAACCAGTGAGGAATGAAATAACGAGCATTTTGATAGGAACTTCATGATGAAGGGTTATAAAATCGACAAATCTATCAAAATACTCTTTTAACTTTGCCATTAAACTANNGCATAATATTTCATGGCTTTTAGCTAAAAGTTATAAGAAGACTCTCCATGGATAGAATAATCTAATCCTTCTATTTCTTGCTGAGGCTCTACTCTTAAGTTCATTACTTTATCCACTAACTTAAATATTATAAAGCTTATACTAAAAGCCCAAAAACCACTTATAATAGCTCCTAAAATTTCCACTATACCTTGATGCAAAGACCCGTAAAAAAGTCCTGTAGAACCGTTCACAGAAGGATCTGCTAATAGACCTGTTAAGATGGTGCCAGTAAATCCAGCAAGCCCATGTACTCCAAATACATCTAATGTATCATCGTATCCAAATTTTGGTTTTATATATACAACACCTATGTAAGATATGATTC
>DDOS01000042.1:5182-16580 GCA_002341805.1 Aquificaceae bacterium UBA2488
TCCAGCGACTGCTCCTGATGCCATACCAAGGTTTGTGGGCTTTTTAGAATGATACATTTCTATGATCATCCAAGTTAGAAGCCCAGCCGCTCCTGCGGTGTTTGTATTTATAAAAGCTATGGAAGCTACGCCGTTTGAGGCTATCTCAGAACCGGCATTAAATCCAAACCACCCAAACCACAAAAGACCAACTCCAAGCATAACTAACGTCATGTTGTGCGGTACTAAAAAGGTGTTTTTGCGTTGTTTTATAGCTAAGGAAGCAGCTAAAGCTGAAAAGCCCGAGCATATCTCCACAGGATTCCCCCCTGCAAAATCTATAATCCCCATCTTGGCCAAAAATCCGTTATCCCAAACCCAGTGAGCTATAGGTATATAAACAAAGCTAACCCAAAAAGGAATTATAACAAGCCAAGCGCTAAACTTTAATCTCTCTATAATACCTCCACTTATAAGAGCCACCGTTATAGCGGCAAAAGCCAATTGAAAGGCCATATAAGCGTATTCTGGTACATGTGTACCTTCTCTTATGGTATTTACATTTATATTGTGCATAAATAAAAACTTTAGATTTCCAATGATACCTCCTATATCTTTTCCAAAAGCTAAGCTATAGCCATATATGACCCATAAGATACTTGTTATGGCAAAAGCCACAAAACTTAAAGCTATGGTGTTTAAAGTATCTTTTTTCTTAGAAAGCCCTCCATAAAACAATGCAAGTCCTGGAATTGTCATCATTATAACAAGTGCCGCAGAAACCAAAACCCAAGCTGTATCACCGCTATTTAACATGCTCTTAAATTGACAAATACTATACCATGTAGACACATCAATGAGTTTTTGGCTTTTAATATAGAAAATTTATGTAATATTGTTAACAATTTGTAAGCAATTTGACAATAATGAATAAAGTTAAAAATAGTATACTAAAATATATAAACTTACTTAAAAAACATTATATATCAAAAAAGTGCGTACTTGACATAAGTATATCTTACATTTATACTTAAGTTAAATCTTTCAAAAGGAGGTAAGTCTTATGGCAAGACTTGTTAAGCTCATCGAAAAAGGCCCTCTTCAAGTGAAGGCTAACGAAGAAGTTTGGGTTTGCAGATGCGGATTATCTAAAAATTATCCCTTCTGCGATGGCTCTCACAAGAAAACCCAAGATGAAAAAGAAGGTAAGCTTTACATCTACGACGAAAACTCAAAGGTAGAGCTCTAAAAAATGATAAGGGCACTTTTTGGTGCCCTTTTCCTTAATTTTTCACAAGAGATATATAAAATTTTAATATAACTTTAGGAGGTTTTATGCATAGAGATTGGTCAAACAATTATAGGTTTTTGCATGGTATTTTTGCATCACTTATACTGTTACAGTTGATATTATCCGTTTTTATGAGCTCTAAAAAACCAGGGCTTCCAAATGTACTTTTTAATATACATATAACCGTAGGTCCTGTATTAGCAGGAGTTATACTGGCTTTATGGGTTTATGTGCTTACGAATCCGTCTATTAGAAGGCATTTTTTTCCATATGGAGAGGATTTTAAATATGTAATATCTGATTTTAAAAGCCTAAGGAGTTTTAAGCTTGCTGAGGCTGGTCCAAGACCAGGGCTTCCTGGATTTGTGCATGGACTTGGGCTTTTAGATGTGTCTGTGGTGTTGATAGCGGGGCTTATAATGCATTTTCTATCTCCTTTTTCTATAAAAGACCCATCTTTGAAACCTATCGTATTTTTATTCATGAAAATGCATGATATATTTGGATTTACTATGTGGTTTTATGCAGCTGGTCATGGGTTTATGGGGCTTTTACATAGGATAAAAGGCTATTAAGAGACTTCCTTTAAAGAGTTAAAGGTTAGTACTTTTGATATGTTGTCTTTGCTGGTGACTCCTATTAGTCTATTCGCAAAGGCAGCTAAGTTTTCTCTTAATGTTACCACTATAAACTGTGTGTTTTGGGATTTCTCTTTTATCATCTGACCAAGCAAATAAGCATTTGCCTCATCTAAGTGAGCATCTATTTCATCAAAATAATAAAACACAGAAGGCTTATACTCTTGTATGGCAAATATCAAGGACATAGCGGCTAAAGTTTGTTCTCCTCCAGATATAGCTTCTATATACTGCACATCCTTACCACGGGGTTTTACCAAGATGCCAACCCCTCCTTCAAAAGGATTTTCTTGATTTTCTAATATGAGGTCCGCTTTCCCTTGATAAGAAACAGATGCATATATACGTTTAAAATTATTTTTAATATGTGTAAAAGCCTCCATGAAAGCGGTGTATTTTTTTCTATCAAGCTCTTCTATCATAGATTTTATAGCTTGCTTGTCTTTGTTTAACTGCTCTAACTTTTCCTTGTAAGATTCTAACCTTTCTTTGGTCTCTATATAATCTTCCTCGGCTTTAAAGTTTATATCTGTATAATCTTCTAATTGTTTTCTAGTCCTTTCAAGCTCTTCTTTTAACTTAGACATACCTATGAAAGGTATTTCTATAGACCCTTCTTGGTAGTTTTTTTCTCTTAGGGATTCTTCTATCATATCGATCTTGGTTTGAAGCTTAGTAATCTCTGATGTTATTAAGCCAAGCTCTTCTAAAAGCTTTTCATGTTTTATCATAAAAGCCCCAATACTAGCTTGAAGTTCTTTGTGGGATTTTCCCAAGGATTCTCTCTGATTGTATAGTTCATAAAATCTTGCGTTTGACATTTGTAATTCTTCTTCTAACTGTTCTTTATCTTTTTTTAGGTTTTGTATTTGGCTTTTAATATTATCTATATTTAATATAACCTCATTTAACTCCTCTTGTTTTTGGGATATAACAGATTTTATATGTTCTAAGTTTTTCTGGGCGGAGTTTATACTTAAGTCTAAGTTGCTTAATTCTTTGGTTTTTTCTAAGTGAAGTTTTTTAAGTTTCTCTATGTTTGTTCTTAGTTTTTGAATCTCTGGGTTTGTATAATAATTTAGTATATCTTTTTTTCTTATCTCTAAGTTTTGAAGTTTTTGCTCTAAATAGTTAAGTTCTTGTTTTATAGGCTCTAAGGCAGTTAAATGCTCTTGTTTTTTGGCTTTTAAAAGCTCAAGATACTCACTGCCTGATTTTATCCTTTGTAAGATGTTTTGACGCTTGTCTGTTAGCTCTTGTTTTGTTTTTTCAAGGTCCTTTAGATACTTGGTATTTATAGCTATTAGACCGTCTTTTTCCAACATAGCAGATTTTATGTTGCTAATGGTGGATTCTGACTGCTCTTCTTCTTTTTTTAATGTTTCATACTCTTGATTTAGATGCTGAAGTTTTTCCATGAGCATCTTTTTACCAATATGAGATTTTTGTTTTGATTTACCTCCAGATATAACACCAGTTTTCTCAAACACTTCGCCCTCTAAAGTGATACATCTATAGTTTTGTAGGCTTTTAGCAACATCAAAATCCTCCACTATGAGAGAATCTCCAAATACAAAGTGTATAGCTGGTTCTATATTTTTATCGTATTCTATTAACCTTATAGCAAAATCTATATAGCCTCTTTGCCTTGGGTATGAGGGGAGATTTTGGGTTTTTACTCTACTTAAAGGTATAAAGCTCATGCGGGATTTTGATTCTTTTTTTAAAAGCTCAATACAGGTTTTTGCCACATCCTCATTTTCCACTATCACATAAGAGAGCCTTGCTCCAGCTGCTGCTTCTATAGCCTCTTTGTACTCTTCNNTTAAGATAAATAAGGTCTTCTACTTTACCATAAACCCCTTTTATATTGTCAAATCTTATATCATCATCGCTAAATCTCATCTGAGATTCTATATTAGCTTTTTGAATCATAATCTCTTCTTTTCGTACTTTTATATCTTGAAGTTTTTTCTGATGTTTTTCTAAGGTTTTTGAAAGTGCTTCTTTGGAAGTTTGCTCTTGTTTTATGATATCTTCATAGTGCTCTTGTTTTTTAGCAATGTCTTCATCTTTTGATAAAAGCTCTAAATCGTTTTTTAGATTTTCTATATCTTCTTTGTATTTGTTCTCTTTTTGGGCGATATCTTGAATGGTATCTATATGCTTTTGAAGTTCTTTTTTTAAGTTTTCTATGTTAGATTTTAGCTCTTTTTCTTTGGATTCTATTTGATTTATCTCATCTTGAGAGAGATTTAAAGAAGATTCTATCTTTAAAAGCTCATCCTCTAAAACATTTATCTCTTTTTCTATATTAAATATCTCTTGGGCTTTTGATAATCTTATATTTTCTATTTCAATAAGCTCTTTTTCTAAGTTTGATAAATCCTTTTCCAAAAAACTTATTTTTTTATTAGTATCTTCTTGATGATTTTGCTCTTTTTCAAGCTCTTTCTCGTTTTGGTCTATTTGCTCCAAAGTATATTGGATGCGGGCAGATAGCTTACCCGAAGATTCTTTAAAGGGCAGTAGCATATTGTTTAGTTCTTGAATCTCTTGCTCTAAGGCTTTTAGTTCCGAGGTTTTTAATTCTACATCAGAGCTTATATTTAAAGACTCTTCCTCTAAGAGTATCCTTTTTTGCTCTAACTCCCTGTAAGACCTTAAAATAGACTCTTTTTCTTTTAAAAGCAATATACATTCTAAATTATATTTTCTCTCGGTTAACTTCCTATAAATATCCAAACGCTCTTTTTCTTTTGAAAGCCTTTCTAAGTTTTGCTCCAATTCTTCTATTAGAGGTTTTAGCTCTCTTATCTTTATCTCCGCTTCACCAAGCTCTTGCAGGGCAATGTCCTTCTTGTGCTCATATTCGCTGATACCCGCTACATCCTCTATAACTTTTCTTCGCTCTATGGGAGTTATTTTGACAAATCTTACAATATCCCCTTGCAATACTATGTTATAACCTTCTTTGTAAATACCACCTTTTGCCAATATAAAATGGAGATCTTTTTCCCTTATAATAGTATTGTTTAATCTATATACGCTTTTACCATCTTTATATATAATTCTACTCACCACAAGTATATCGTATCCAAACACATCAGGATTTGCAAAATAAATATCCACCTTAGCAAAATCTTGACGCTGCCCTTTGTTGGTATGTATAAGATGAGTGAGGTTTTTAGCCCTCATGGTTTTAGAGCTTGAAAGTCCAAGCCCAAAGCTGATAGCATCTCCTATGTTTGATTTGCCTGCTCCGTTTGGACCCACTATGCCCACAAAACCAGGGCCTATGGGGATCTCAAGCTCCATAATCCCATAGGATTTAAAGTTTGTAACTACAATCTTTTCTATATATGCATTCATCTGGTTCTTCTATTCACTCTACCAAATACTTTCAAAGGTAAACCATAGACTTTTGTAAACATGGCGCCTGCTCTATGATCAAAGGTATCCTTCTCGGTGTAAGTGGAAAGCTCTTCTATGTATAAAGCATTTGTAGATCTTCTTCCTACCACTTCTATATTACCTTTATAGAGTTTTAATCTCACATCCCCGTTTATATATTTTGCTATGTTTTTATTAAAAGCATCGAGACTTTCTTTTAAAGGTGAAAACCAAAGCCCTTCATACACCAAGTTTGCATAAACGTTTGATACATGGTTTATAATATACTGGTAGGTATATTTGTCAAGCACTATAGCAGCCAAATCATCATAAGCTTTGTAAAGGCACATAGCTCCAGGAGCTTCATAAATTTCACGGCTTTTAATACCCACTAACCTATTTTCCACCATATCAATACGACCAACTCCATGCCTTGACGCAATATCATTTAAGTCTTCTATAAGCCTATAAAGAAAACTATACTCTTTGCCGTTTATAGCTATTGGTATACCTTCTTTGAATGTGATATTTACATATTCTGGGGTATTTGGAGCATCTTGAGGGTCAGTGGTGATCTGGTAAGCATCCTTTGGAGGTTCTTGATATGGATCTTCTAACACACCGCACTCAATAGATACACCCCAGAGGTTTTTATCGATAGAATATGGATTTTCTTTGGTGGCTTTTATTGGAATATTATATTTCATGGCGTATTCTATTTCTTGCTCTCTGGATTTAAATTCCCACTCTCTCACTGGAGCAAGGACTTCAATATCTGGGTTTAACGCCCAAGCGGACACTTCAAATCTCACTTGATCATTACCTTTTCCAGTGGATCCGTGGGCTATATAATCAGCACCATGCTTTTTAGCATATTCTACAAGCTTTTTAGATATTAAAGGGCGAGAAAGCGATGCCGTTAGAGGATATTTTTTCTCATACAAAGCCATTGCCCTTAGGGTTGGAAGGCAAAAATCCTTTGCAAACTCTTCTCTTACATCTTCCACTATAGCTTCCACGGCCCCTGCTTTTCTGGCTTTCTCTGGAATTTCCGTAAGCTCTTCTTTTTGACCTACATCTGCTGTGTAGGTAATCACTTCAAACCCACGCTCTTTTAACCATCTCACTATAATAGATGTATCCAATCCACCCGAATAAGCTAATATAACTCTATTCATTCTAATATTATATCTAATAAAGTATATATATGATATAATTATTTTTAATTATTTTTCTATGGGAAAATTAATCTCAATATGTTTTAAAGCTTTTAAGAAGAACAGAGATAACAAAGAGCTAATAAAGAAAACAATAAATATAACATATTAATATCATGTCTTGATGCTATTGCAATAAAATATCCTAAAACAAACAAAGCTATAATTAACTTAGCGATACCTAAGGACATTACAGCAGTTTCTTTGTTTGAATTATTAGACTGTTCATATCTTTTTCCAACAATAGAGTCTTTGGAAATATAAGGCATTGTGGATTCTATATTCTTTATAATTTCTCTGTAGTTGGATACATTTTCTTTAAAAAGGTTGGCGTATAACCATCCACCAAACTGTATTAGATTAAAAGCCGTTTCTATATCGTGCTTAGCAATATCTCTTAGCAAGATATCATTTCTTTCTTTTACTGTTAGCACCACATTTTTTATATCTTTATAATTATTAAATATCCAAAAATACGAGAACTCTATGCCATATTGAGATATAAGATATTCGCTAAATTTTTTAAATTTTTCTCTATAATATATAGTCAGAAACGTAATAGCCATATAGCTTAATTTATCAGTATCATATATATCGTTTAGCTTTGCTATTATATATTGGGTTTTAATAAGGTCTGTTTTACTGGATTTAACAATATCCTGATAAACTTTTTTGATAATAGTTTCTATATTTTTATTATCCAAGCTTAAATTGTTAATGTCTATCCTATCAGAAGATACGGCCTCAAACAATAACCTATCTAACATATAATTATTATAACTTACCTACGGTTACAATTTCTTTCCATACTTTGCTAACAGCGTCATAACTATTTAAAGCAATATCTACAAATTCTAATATTTTCTCCCTTTCACTATACTCATCGTCGAGCTCTCTTCTAATCTCTTCAATGATATTACCCACAGATTTGAAGAAATCATGTATTATCAACTTCCTATTATCTATCTCTGCAGTTATATGAGACATAATTTCATCCCTTATGACATTCATTTTATTTTCTAAATCATCAAAATATGATTCAAATTTTTCGGATAAATTAGCCTTCATCTCATCTATTTTGCTAAAGATAAGAGGTACATCAACTTCATATCTACTCCCTCCAAATAAAGAGGCTATCCATCTTAATACACCACCCTTTATCACTTCTGAAAAAAATGTCTGATCAATCGTGTTTTGAGTATATATAGTATAGTTAAAAGATTCTATTTTATCTGCTAAAAGCTCCGTAATATTAAAAGAAATATCAATACTTGGGGTTTCTATTATATCACCTGTTTCACTAACTATGTCTTTGCTTAATATATTTTTAATCTGTTGGTTTAGTTTTGATATACTCTCTTTAAAGTTATTGGATAGTATGCTTAGCTCTTCATTTATCTTCTGCGTTTTGTTTTTTATAGGACCTATAAATAGCTCTTTGTTTAAGAAAGTATCCTTGATTAGCTCTATATCTACTTTTATCATCTTTATTCTCTCGTTCACTATGTAATCAAATACGTTTATGTCCATCTCTCCAGCTTTCAGATCTTCTATATACTTAGCTATATCTACCTTAGCGTTATTTATTTCTGAACTTATCTTTACTTCATGTCTTTGCTTATTTTCTTTTATAGCGAAAAATATATGAACAGTTATATTATCATATATTTCATATTTCATTTTGTCTATCTCTGCTATCACGTTATCTTCTATATTTCTTTCTATATCCTTATAAACGCCATTCATAAAATCATCAAAAGCTTTCTTTATCTCTTCTATATGTTGTTTAAGGGTTTTTCTTCTTATGTTTAAATTATTAAAAACATTGTTTATAGAAGAGTCTATACTCGCTATTATAGACCATGTCTTCTCTATATCAGCTTTGTTTTGTATAACAAAATTTAAATATTTTATCAAAAAGTCCATATTTGTGAATTTTATCAAATCATTATAAGTTATATCTCTATTATGCATATCGTATATATTGTTGGCTAAGTTTTGCACATTTCTTATGAATGTTCTGTAAGTCTCATCGTTTCGGATATCATCTCTTTTTACAAGATCTTGTAAAAATGATACCACATCTTTACAATTCATTATATCTTGATATCTGGAAGCAATTTTATTAGTATAAAAATACATCATCGCAGAAATGGGAATAACCACAAAGTTGCTATATCCTAAACTTTTTAGTTTATTTTCCATAAAATCCGCTATGCGCACTGTCACCTTTTCAGCACTCTCATCCTGAAATATAGTATCTATTTTATTTATTAGACATATGAAAGTATGATTTTTCTGAAGTTTTTCAAACTCTTTTTTAATATCCTCAAAAAGTTTCATTTCTGTATCTTGGGCATATTTTGTATAGTCTATTAAAAATATAGAAACATCTATATGCGGAAGTACTTTTTCATATATATCCCTATGCTCACTACCTGCCAAGTCAGGACCAGGAGTATCATATACTTCATAAAAATGTCCTGTGGTAGCTGGATAATATATCGTCATGTCCCCCAATGCTCTACCTTGCAAGTTAACATCTTCGTAAATTTTTCTTATAAATTCTTTAATATTTTCTGGCTTTTCAAACTCTAACTCTTGATCTTCATACACAAGCTTTATTTTATCACCTCTGTAAGGTTTATAAACAAGGACATTCGGAGTAGCAAGTTCTAAGCTCGTGGGAGCATACTCCTCATTCAATAAGCAATTCACCACCATACTTTTGCCAGATTTTTTTGTAGCAAAAACAGCTACTTTGATAGGCTTTTCTATTCTGTCAATTTCTTTTATGGATTTTTCTATACTTTCTATTATGCTTTTTTTAAGCTCTTCTATGCTATTTAAATTGTGAGAGTCTATATATTTTAATGTATTGTCAAAACTCAATAAATAGGCTTTTAGCTCTTTATGCTTAGTCCTAAAAAATACTACAGATTTGTTTCTTGATATATCTTCATCTTTATATACGTCTAAATCAATTCTTAAATTTATAAGCTGCTGTAGGATCTCAAAAAGTTCCTTATTATCATTGCTTTTTATAGACACGTAAACGCCTTTATCCGTCTCGTTTAAGGCTTTTAGAAGCTCAAACAAATTATAAAATGTGTTTATCTTTACATTGTTTACGTAAAGGTCTACACCATCTTTAAACATAACTTGATTACATACTTTAGCATTTAATTTTAGATTTCTTGGTAGCTTCCTTAGCTCCTCATCCTGAAATATCTCGTAAAGACTCTTGTCGTTACCCAAAACTACTATACTCTTATTCTTCATATGCTCTCTTAACTGTTCTATGTCCTCAGCCAAAAAAACTTCCATATATTCCTCCTTTATTTTACTATATATCGTCTAACATATATATTATTATAATATAAAGATTTGTTTTTAACCCAATACCTGTTATACTCATATAATATCTTATTTTTCATAAGATGCTATTGATAAGGCAATAATTGTGAATATTTTTGGATACTCTAAATCGTTAAATATATATAACTTGAAAAATGAGTCTTTATCTGAGATAATATTTTTATTAAAAGCTTTATACAAAGGAGATGGTTATGGATTATAGGATTGAAAAAGATACGATGGGTGAAATCAAAGTATCTGCCGATAAGTATTGGGGTGCACAAACCCAAAGGTCTCTAACATATTTTAATATTTCAAAGGATATAATGCCAATGGAAGTAATAAAAGCGTTGGCTATTATAAAAAAATCAGCAGCTATAGTAAACAATGAGCTTGGAAAATTAGATGAGCATAAGAAAGAGCTCATTGTAAAAGTGGCAGATGAGATATTAGAGGGTAAATTAGATGAGCATTTTCCACTTAGAATATGGCAAACAGGCTCTGGCACACAATCCAATATGAATGTAAACGAAGTTATAGCCAATAGAGCCGCCGAGCTTGTAGGTAAACCTCTTGGTTCCAAAGACCCCATACATCCAAACGATCATGTAAATATGTCCCAATCTTCCAACGATACATTTCCAACTGCCATGCATATAGCAGCAGTTCAAGCTCTCCAAGATAGACTAATTCCTGCAATAGAGTATCTAAGAGATGCCCTAAAAGAAAAAGCTGAGGAGTTTAAAGATATTGTTAAAATAGGAAGAACGCATCTTCAAGACGCAGTACCCATGACTCTTGGTCAGGAGTTTAACGGCTATGTCTATCAGTTAGAATCTGCTTTAGAACGTGTAAAGTCTGTTTTACCAGAGTTAAAAGAGTTAGGCATTGGAGCTACCGCAGTGGGTACTGGTCTCAACGCTCCAAAGGACTTTGACAAAAAGATGGTGGAAACCATTTCAAAACTAACTAATATTAATTTTAAAGTATCAAAAAATAAATTTGCATTTTTAAGCTCTCATGATCCTTTTGTGATGGCAAGCGGAGCTTTGAAATCCTTAGCTGCGGCCTTGATGAAGATCGCCAACGATATAAGATGGCTTGGCTCTGGTCCAAGAGCAGGTATAGGAGAGCTTATACTTCCAGCCAACGAACCAGGATCTTCCATAATGCCTGGCAAAGTAAATCCCACCCAATCAGAGGCTATGACGATGGTATGCGTGCAAGTGATGGGCAATGACACTGCTATAGGATTTGCAGATTCCCAAGGAAACTTTGAGTTAAATGTGTTTAATCCAGTTATCATATTTAACTTCTTGAACTCTGTAAAACTATTAACAGATTCTATGAGATCCTTTGCAGATCATATGATAAAAGGCATAAAACCAAATATAAAGAAGATAAACGCTTATGTGCAAGAGTCTTTGATGCTGGTGACCGCTCTAAATCCTTACATAGGGTATGACAATGCTGCTAAAATAGCAAAAACCGCCCATGAGAAGGATATATCTTTAAAACAAGCG
>DDOS01000126.1 GCA_002341805.1 Aquificaceae bacterium UBA2488
CTTTGAAGAATCCGAAGAGGAAGAGGCTTCTGGTTTTGAATTTTCGATAGAGTAAAGAGTATATACTTAAGGAGGCATTGAAATGGGTGTTTTAACAGCTTATAGGAAAAATAAGACAGAATATATACCAGAATATGTATATGATTTAAATAAAGAGGAGTGTATAGCCTGTGGAAGATGCTACAAATCCTGTCCTTCAAATGTTTTTGACTTATGTGTAGAGGAAGATGAGGATGGTGAAGAGATCAAATATATGACAATAGCACATGATGAAGACTGTATTGGCTGTAAGGCTTGTAAAAAAGTTTGCCCTAAAGGTTGTCTAAGCCATAGAAGTATAGAGGTATAAATATGTCTTATACCAATAAAATACTTACGGTTGATTTAACTAAATCCACTTATAGCTTTGAATATATAGAAGAAAATTTGCAGCGGTATTTTTTAGGTGGAGCTGGGCTTTCTACAAAACTACTTTATGATATGTTACCTCCTTATATAGATCCCCTATCTGAAGAAAACATTGTAATTTTTGGAACAGGACCTGCCAATGGTACACTTATACCAATGGCTTCTAAGTTTAGCATAGTATCAAAGTCTCCACTCACAAATACTATTATGAAATCCTTTTGTGGAGGAAGGTTTGGCAGCTTTTTAAAATATGCGGGATTTGATTTTTTAATAATAAAAGGCAAAAGCCATAAACCAGTTTGTCTATTGATCGATGATGATCATGTGTTTATAAAAAACGTAGAAGATATAGCCTATGAAGGTGCTATAAAAACCCAAGAGATACTAAAACAAAGGTATGGTGAGGACTTTGAAGTGGTCTCTATAGGCCCAGCTGGCATGAATAAAGTAAGGTACGCTTGTCTAATTTCAGAACAGCGAGCCGCAGGCACGGGAGGGATTGGTGCAGTATTAGGCTCTAAAAATCTAAAAGCTATTATGGTAAGAGGACACAATCTATTAAAGATTAAGAATAAGGGTAAGTTTTTTGATTTTATAAAAAGCTTTGAAAAAGATATAAACAAACATCCAGCTTCAAAAGTGTTAAGAACCCATGGGACTGCTGCCGGGCTTATGAATTTGCAATATTTAGGAGCGTTACCTTCTAAAAATTGGCTTGGGGAAACATTTGATAAAGCAAAAAATATATCCGCAGAAACAATTGTAGAAAATTATACTGTAAAAAATATTGCATGTTTTGGGTGCATTATACCTTGTGGACATTATAATATATTAAAAGCTCAAAACTTCAATGGTATTAAAACCATAGGACCAGAGTATGAAACTCAATTTTCCCTTGGAACTATCGTAGGGATAGACGATCCTGAGATTTTACTCTATGCAGATTATCTTACAGATGAGCTTGGGCTTGGACAAGTGCATGTTGGGACTACTATAGCGTGGATTATGGAAGCATTTGAGAGAGGTATAATAACCAAAAAAGATTCAGATGGATTAGATTTAAACTTTGGAAATAAAGAAGGGTTTATAGAGCTTTTAAAGAAGATAGCTTATAGAGATGGCATAGGAGATATTCTTTCAGAAGGAAGTGAGAGAGCCTCAAAATATTTTAAAGGTAGCGATGAATTCTTAACGACAATAAAGGGAATGGAGTTACATGGGCATTCTCCAAGGGTTGTAAAAACTCAAGCTATTGGATACGCTATAAGCAATAGGGGACCTACACATTGTGAAGTAAGACCTGCCATGGAAGAAACTGGCATGATAGATGGAACTATAAAAGATAAAGGCAAAGTAGCTAAAGAACTATCTGACTGGACTGCTGTTTGCAATTCCATTGTATATTGCCTTTCTGCAGAAAAGTTGGTAGGTCTAAAAATCACTGATAAAGTTGTAGATATGATAAATGCTGTTACAGATTTTTATCTAAACTATAATGACATAGTTGAGATTGGAGAGAGAATAAATACCCTTGAGAGAATGTTTAACTGTAGGGAAGGATTTAGCTCAAAGGATGACAAGCTTCCAAAACGTATCACTTCAGAACCTATACACAGCGGTGTATCAAAGGATAAAATTACCACAGAACAAGAACTTGGGATAATGAAACAAGAGTATTATGCTGCAAGAGGATGGGATAAAAACGGTGTACCCACAGAACAGACGATAAAAAAGCTACGTCTTGATTTTTGCATCAAAGATTTAGCAACCATTATTTAACTATGGATATCTATCTTGATAATATAGCATCTACACCAATTTTAGAAGAAATTAAAAAAGATATGCCGTATTGGTTAGACCTATACTTTGCAAACCCGTCATCTTCTCATAACAAAGGTTTTGAAGTAAAAGAGGCTATTATAAAAGCAAGAAAAAATATATGCAATTATCTTGGTATAAAAAGCACTCAGGAACTCATATTTACATCTGGGGATATAGAATCAAACAACCTTGCCATAAAAGGTTATGCCATTTATAAGGGATTAGAAAAAGGTGGGCATATATTAGCTTCGCAAATAGAGCATATATCAGTTTTACATCCTTTAAAAACTTTAGAAAAAATTGGTTTTGAAGTAGAATATATACCTGTTGATAGTTATGGATTCGTGGATATAGATATATTAAGTAAAAAAATAAGGAAAGACACCATTTTGGTTTCGATAGGACTTGCCAATAGAGAGATAGGCACAATTGAAAATATAAAAGAACTAGCCGCTCTTATTAAGGAGAAAAATCAAAATACCGTTTTTCACAGTGATATATCAGCTTGTGTTGGTTTGATGAAAATAAATATGGAGGATCTTGGAGTTGATATGGCAAGTTTTGCAGGACATTATTTTTATGCTCCTCATTATTCTGGAGGACTTTATATTAAAAAGGGTGTTCATATAAGACCAATAATTGAGGGTGGTACCCAAGAAGGAAGTAGAAGACCTGGCATAGAAAATATAATAGGTATATTGGGAATGGAAAAAGCTTTAAAAATTTTATATGATAATCTTGACAACAATACTGTCAAACTATCACATTTAAGAGAGCTACTTAAATCAAGCATTTCTACTGAGTTTTCTGATAAAATTGTCTTTACAGGACATCCAGAAAAAAGACTTCCTAATCATCTATCTTTTTATATGAAATCTTTAAAAAGTGAATCAATAATTTCTCTTTTAAATATGAAAAAAATTTATGTTAGCTCAAATTCACCATGTATTTCAAGTGCCCATAAAGAATCTTACGTATTAAAAGCGATTGGAACAGAAAACCCTGAAGGTGCTCTTATTTTATCTATAGGATTATATACTGAAGAAGACATGATTGGCTATGTAGCCCAAGCTTTTAGTGAGGTTATTAAAAGCTTAGAAACTTACACCAAGTCCTTGAGGTAGCAATTCCTTTACTAAAGACAAAAATTCACTATCGGTTAGGCCTCTTTTTAGATAGCAAGAAGTAGATTTCACTTTATTTAATAAAGTATCGAGCTTTTCTTCTGGTAAGTCTATATCATACTCTTTTAGTTTATACATCAAAGATGCTTTACCTGAGTGTTTTCCTATTATGATGTTTCTTTTTATACCTATTTCTTCTGGAGTAAAAGGCTCATAAGTCAATGGATTTTTTATAATACCATCCACGTGTATTCCAGATTCATGGGTAAATATAGATTCTCCAACAATTGGTCTATTGGGCTCTATATGTCTTCCAGAAATCCTTGCCACATATTCTGCCAATCCTTTAAGGTATTCAGTTTTATAATTTATATCCTCTTTAAAAATCTTTTTTACTATCATTATTATCTCTTCTAAGGAGGCATTTCCTGCTCTTTCGCCAAGCCCCATGATAGTTGTATTTACATATCTCGCTCCTGCTTTGATACCTGCTATTGCATTGGCTGTGGCAAGTCCAAAGTCGTTATGAGTATGAACCTCTATATCTATATCAGTCTCATTTTTTAATATTTGTATGATTTCATACATTTTGAAAGGCTCCATTATTCCCACAGTATCAGCATATCTGAATCTATCTCCCCCATACTCCTTTATGGTATTTACATATTTTATTAAAAATTCTATATCAGCCCTTGATGAATCTTCTCCACCTACAGATGTATATAGGTTGTTTTTCTTACAAAAGTCTAGCACCTTTTTAAGCTGTTCTAATATCCAATTTCTATCTTTTCTTAACTTATTTTTTATTTGAATATCAGAAACGGGAAGCGATATTTCAACGGCTTGTGCTCCAGCACTTATGCTTCTATCAATATCAGATATCAAAGCCCTATTCCAGGCTATTATTCTTGCATTTAAGCCTAAATTTACTATGGCTTTAAAATTTTCACTCTCTTCTTTACCCATTGCAGGTATTCCCGCCTCTATCTCCTCAACACCTATTTTATCAAGTATCTTTGCTATGTGTAATTTTTCTTCCTTTGTAAATACTACACCAGGTGTTTGCTCTCCATCTCTAAGTGTTGTATCATCAATAAAAATTTCCATATTCTAACCTTTAATATTTTGTTAGCAAAAATTATACCATATATACTATACTACAACATATAGAGATTAGAAATATTTGTCACATTGATATCAAATGATTGTAATAATAATAGCAAGTATATGTTGTTATTTTTATTTCAAATAATAGACAATTCAGCTTATTAATTGTTAATATATAAAGCCTGTATATATATGGAACAAATTTTGCTCAAAGAATATTAGGAGGTATGAACTATGGGTTGCTCAACTAGTTGTTCTTCAAAAAGTGGAGATTTAGACTTCTTACCTGAACATGTAAGACAAAAGGTCTACAATCATCCTTGTTATTCCCAAGAAGCACATCACCATTATGCGAGGATGCACGTAGCAGTTGCTCCTGCTTGTAATATACAATGCAACTATTGTAATAGAAAATACGATTGTTCCAACGAGTCAAGGCCTGGTGTAGTTAGTGAGGTTTTGGCTCCAGAAGAGGCGGTCAAAAAGGTTATGATAGTTGGTATGGAGATTCCACAAATGACTGTAGTAGGAATAGCTGGTCCCGGAGATTCTCTTGCGGATGGTCATAAGACACTAAAAACATTTAGGCTTTTAAGAGAAAAAACACCCGACATAAAACTATGTTTAAGCACAAATGGCTTACTGCTCTTGGATTATGTGGATAAACTAAAAGAGCTCAATATAGATCATGTGACAATAACCATAAATGCGACCACTCCAGAGACTGCTAAAAAAATATATCCATGGATATTTTACAATCATAAGAGATATAAGGGTATAGAAGCTGCTAAAATCTTATTAGAACGGCAATATGAAGGGCTTATGGCATGTGTTAAAAATGATATATTGGTAAAAGTGAACTCTGTCTTTATACCAGACATAAACGGTGAGGAACTTGTGGAAGTTTCTAAAAAAGTAAAAGAGTTAGGAGCTTTTTTACACAATATAATGCCCTTGATATCAAAAGCCGAATACGGGACGAAATTTGGCCTTGATGGAGTAAAAGAACCTACCCATCAACAGCTTAAAGATATTCAGGACAAATGTTCTTCAATATGGGGAACTGACTTTGGTATTATGAGACATTGTAGACAATGTAGAGCAGATGCTGTTGGTCTTCTTGGTGAGGATAGAGGAAGTGAGTTTACGAAGGATAAAATAAACAACATAGATATTAAATATAGCGTAGAGGCAAGAGAGCAGGTTCAGCTCAAAATAGAAAATTGGAGAAAGCTGCTTAAAGAAGCATCTAAAGAGATGGAGGAAAAAGAAGCTATTTATACGGACGAAAAGATTCTTATCGCAGTTGCGTCCTCCGGAGATGGTCTTATAAATCAACATTTTGGCCATGCTCACGAGTTCCTCATATACGAAGTTTCTAAAAAGGGTATTAAATTTGTGCATCATAGGAAGGTTCAACAATATTGCCACGGAGATATAGCTTGTTTAGATGGTGCTAATATACTTGAAGATACAATAAAAACGATATCAGATTGTAAGGCAGTGCTTTGTGCGAAAATAGGCTTTGAACCAAGGGATATTATGAAAAACTATAGCATAGATCCTGTAGATGAAGTGGCATACCAACCTATTGAAAAAGCCGTGTGGGAAATAGGTAGGAAATATATATTGAAGGAAAATGCTAATGTGTTAGCAAATTAGTGTAGGAGGTTTATATGGAAGAGGTTAAGTTTAGAAGATATTTTAATCCAAACCTAAAGTTAGGAGACAATCAGCATAGACTTATAAAAGGTATAGTAACAGATTTAGACATAGGCCCATTTACAGCTAGTCTAATAGTAGAATCTGGAAAAAGAATGATATCTTTGTTATTGCCATCCAATCAAATTAAGCTTTTAGGAATAAAACTAAACGAACCTATCTATCTTCTTATGAAAGGTAAAGACGTAACGGTATTCAGAGATTATAGAGAATATATTAGATGGTTTGCTAAAAACAATCCTTATGCTAAAGTGGGAATTGAGAACGGTGATCCAACGTTGATAGAGCTTCCATTTAAGCCAAATAAAGTAGAGGTCTTTTGATATGGCATTTAAAATCATAGCCGATAAATGTGTTAATTGTACGGCATGTGAGCCTCTTTGTCCAAATGGTGCTATCTCACAGATTAGGATAAAAAAGAATAATGAAATGAGATATACATTTCATATAGATCCTTATTTATGTAATGAATGTGAAGGTTTTTATGAACAGCAGCAATGTGCTGCTATTTGTCCTATAGACGATACATGCATAAGAGATGAATCCTTTGTGGAGAGCTATTAACCATGAAGATCAATCTAACCTCTATTTTAGCAAAATATTTAGGTAGTGATTTTATCGAAATCGATTTAAAAGAGCCAAAACCTATATTTGAAATTATGTATGATTTATGCAAGTGTAAACCAGAATTTATCTCTCTTTTGTTTAATGACAATGAAATGTTATGGGATGGTATAGTGATTATTTTAGATGGTGATATTGAGAGAAACTTAGCCAAAGAAGTACAAAATAATTCCGAGCTAACTATACTTTTGCCTGCGGCAGGAGGTTAATATGGTAATAAGCGTTAATATAGATAAATGTACTGGCTGCGATAGATGTAAATTAGCCTGTTCGTATCAGCTTCACAGAGGGTTTAACCCATTTTTCTCAAATATTGAAATAGAGAAAGAAATTACAGGATATCCTTTAAAAATATATTTTAGAAAATCTTGTAGAAAAGCAGGATGCGAGACCCCACTTTGTGTTGACTTTTGTTCAGAAAAAGCTATACATGTTGTTAATCAGTAGATATTGCTTCTTCTTCGTTTTTACTTTCAAATAACTCTGGATTTTCATATATATTTCCAATTACTTTTATAAAATTAACCTCCTTATCTGGGTCATAACCTATGGTTACTAGTCTAAATTTTGCCTCTTTGCTTGAATATCTAACCGCCATTATGTTTGATCCCTTTTTGCTTTTAAATAATATAATATCTCCATCGTATATCTCTCCATCAAAATCATCGTTTATCCCAGTATAAATACATATATCGTATCTATGCTGGACGTCTGACTCGATTTTTGGATTCAAAAGCTCAAATACATTATCTTGTTTAACAAAAAGGTTGCTAAAATCTGAAATACAGTCTATAAACTTCTTTTGATCTCTATCCCATATTTTTAATTTTAGGCTTTTCATATGAACTCCTTAATGATTATCCTTTATTTTTATCCATCTACCTGTTTCTATATCATAATCTTCTATAATTTCAAGCTCCTCTTTTCTAAAACCTATTATCATATTCTTGTCTATAAAATGAACAAATATTGCTGGTTTGAAAAGAAATTCGCTTACTTCTTTTACATATCCTTCACTTCCTTCATTTATTAAAATCTCACCCATCTTATGTCCTGGAAATGTTCCATCGTTTCTTACAGCTTTCTTAACCCGAACCTTCTGGTTTTCTCTAAACATAGTTTCATACACTTTGCTTATACCCATTATACATTCTCCTTAAACATGTAAAACCCCGCTAAAAAGCGGGAATTGATGCAGCTTATTTAGATTTTTTTAACTCGTCTAACTTGGCTTTCCACTCAAAATAATCTCTATGAGCGATGTAAGCTTGTTCAGCAATCTCTGGAATCTCTCTCCAACCATCCGGAAGTTTCTCTTCTGCCAAATCATGAAGCTTAGTGGCCATTTCCATAGCCTTCATTCTAAGAGACTTCACCCTCTCTTTTAGCTCATCAGCACTCATCTCAGTAAAGTCCTTAGAATGACAATTTCCTACTTTTGCACCCTTATCTTCACATGTCCCTTTACACGTTTTTTCAAGCATTATTACTTGCGATTCTGTACACATAATAAAACCTCCTACGCTTTCATTGTTTCGCCTGTCCTTATTGTAATTGCTTCGTCCACGGGCATTACAAATATTTTTCCATCTCCAGGATTTCCTGTTTTATTTATAGATATTATGCCGTCTATCACTTCCTTCTTCATCTCCTTGGGTATAACCATTACAAGCAATTTCTTAGGAATATACGTGATTGGCCTTGTCAATTTGCTACCTGCTTTTAAATTACCTTCAGCCAAATATCTAACATCTGTAGGGACTAATCTTGGAGCCGATGTGGCATATGTATATAGCTCTTTGCCTTCTGTTTCTGTTATTGCAAAACCTGCTTGTCTTCCTCTACCCCAAACAGAGTGAATACTCATAGCACCAAGCCCAATACTATCAAGGAATCTTTTTGTGGGATTGACTTTATCTCTTCTTATTATTGCCCATATTTCAATCATAATACTGCCTCTCCTGTTCTTACAGTATAAGCTTCATCTACTTGTGAGATAAATATCTTCCCATCTCCAGGCATACCTGTCTGCGCTTTTTCTATGATGATATCTCTAACCTTGCTAATATCTTCATCGTTTACCACTATCGCAAGAAGGACCTTTGGCAATTCATCGTAATGCACGTTTCCCACATCAAGACCTCTTTGCTTACCCCTTCCAAAAACATGAAACTTTGTTACCGCCGGAAAACCAGCGGCCTCCAACGTAAGCACTATATCCTCTTCTTTCTCTGGCCTAACAAAAGCCCTTACCAATTTCATAACATTTTACCTCCTTAAGATAAAAATTCCTTAAATTTTTCTACGTTTTTTATTGCTTTTTCTACCGACCTTTTCCCCTCTTCATCCATTTTTTCAAAGCTTCCAAACCCAAATTTTTGCACATCTCTTAGAGTTTTTTCTAAGATGATTATATTTCCAGAATAAATTAATGCCCTTCCAAATCCTTCATGAGATATGTCTATAGCCGTAGTTGTAAATATATTTGTCTTTTGCTCAATCACATAAGCTATAGCTTCATAAAAAACTCTAATAAGACCCAGTGTTTTGCTATCCACATCATCATGAGCATCTATTTTTTTCTTTTCTTCTTTTGTTTTTATAAATGGTTTCAAAAGATACAAATCACTAAATTTAGCCCATGCCCCATAAGAATCATAAGCCCTTATCTTAGTAACTAAGGATTTTAAAAACTCAGAATTATTAACAATATCCTCTTTATCTAATATCTCTGTGCTCATTTATACTCCTCCTTCTACATCCTCTGTGGCCTTTGATTGAATAAGAGCTTTTCTCAGCCAAGGGGGTGGATTTGTTTTTAGCTTTTCCACCATATCATCGAGTATGCTTTTTATACTGGTTTTCTCTTGAACTTTCACAGGATGTATTTTTGCTTTTACAACCTTGGCTGCAGCCGTACCACCTATAGCAATGATATATATTATCGTACAGTCTTTTATTGCATCGATTTTACTATTTATCTTGTCATACTCATCATCAGGTATTTCTGTGAAATTCCTTAAATCGGCAAATTCATAACCGTTCTCATCCACTTCATAAACCGCAATTGTTTTTGCATGACCAAAATGATCATCTACATTGATTAGATCCTTCGTAGCAAATCCTACCTTCATAAACTACCTCCTATAAAAATTGATGGCTTTGAGGAGAAGGTTCATAAGAATCCTCCTCATCATGTTCAAAAAATATACTTGCAACTTGCGAAAGTATATTTATAGCACCTTTGTAAGACACATAAGTTTTCAAAAAGTGTCCAAATTCTTCAAATACTGGAATACCTATTCTTATAAGATGACAATGATTTTCTTTTGCCATATGATACGCATGCGAGTTTGAAAATATTATAAGGCTTTTAGAGATATTGTTTTTTAAATCCTCCAAATCACCTACTATAATTTGTTCTGCTCCTATATTTTGAAGTATATCCGATTTTGATGGGGATACAACAGTTTCTATATTTATTCCAAGATTATCCTTTATAAAAGCATATATATTGAATATATGCGATGGCTCTAAGGCTATAGATATTGATTTATTTATGTAATAAAAATGTGTATCAAGCATAAGATCAACAAGTTGTTTTCTTTGTTTTATATATTTTTTTGGTATGCTTTTACCAGTATTTAGGGATAATGTTTGAAAAAATCTATCCACATCTTCTATTTTCATGAGACTATCAAAAGCATAAAACGGTATACCGAATTTTTCATATAGGATTTTAACAGCTGCTCTTGCACCAAAACCAACAGCTATACTAAACTCAGAAGCTCCCATATTTTTGATATCTTCTAAAGTGGTGCCACCTTCTGGTATTGTGATAAAATGATCAATTACACCTGACATGGTTTCCGATAAATCTGGTAAAATAATAGGTTTTAAACCAAAAGATTCTATAATCTCTCTAATTTCATCAATATCCCCTGCTGTTAAGAAAGGACTTAGGATTACATTTACTTGTCCTTTTATTTTATCTTTTTTTTCTGGTATATTTTCTATTATCTCATTTATAGTGGCTATAAAACCATCTTCCAAGGAACCCTTGAAATCAGGCGTTGATACAAACAATATTGGAATATTATCATAATCTTTATACTTAACTCTAAATCTTTTCAATCCACCTTTTACATCATCTCCCCTTGTTTCGCTCACTCCCGTAGATAGGATAACAACCATTTCTGGGTTTCTACTGGAAATTACGTTTTTAATAGCTTCATGAAGGTTGATGTCATCCCCAACTATTGTGGCTATTTCTGATAAAGCTGTGGTTTGGATGGGCACTATCTCCCTAAAATGTCTTGTCAGCATTGCCACAGAAAATGATGTACATCCTTGAGAGCCATGATGGATCGGTATCGTTTTATTTATGCCAAGACAAGCGAGAGCACCACCTAAGGGTTGACTCATTTTTAATGGATAAACCGAAGCATTCTTCATAATGCACTCTCCATGAATAAACTATTTTCTGCATATTTCCACACAGGGCTATAGATAGTATTAACCATATGTTTAGCGATCTCCACAAGCCCATCATATCCTGCAAAAGGATAAACCCTCTCTTGATTCACGTCTAAGAATGGATATCTACCCTTTATAGCAGTATACATATTTCTACCCCCAGCAAGCAATATATCTCCTTTGTTCTCTTCCATTATTCTTATGATATCCTTTGCTCCACCCTGCTCTATCAAAGCTTTTTGATTTTTTTCAAAAGCATGTCTCAACTTTTCAATATCCTTTTCAGTGGATTTTCTTATGCTTGTGCCTATTACTTCCATCTCAAGCTCTTCAAGCATAAAAACCATAGACCAACTTTTTACACCGCCAGTGTAAAGGAGCACTTTTTTGCCTCGTAAGAGCGATATATGAGGTTTTAACCTCTCTTTAGTCTCCTCCTCTTTCTTTCTTGTATATTCTTTCGCTCTTTTTATAAGATCTTCGTCCCCTAATGCCTCCGCTATAGATAAAATGGTTTTTGTGGTTTCTCTCATACCGTAAAAAGAACCCTCAATAAAGGGTATATCATACTTCTGTTTCATTCCTTCTGCCAACGAGACAAGGGCTTTACTACATATAACCACATTTAACTTTGATCTATGAGCATATGTTAACTCTTTATAAGTAGAATCTCCAGAGATGCTTGATAAAATCCTTATACCCAAATCTCTAAAAATAGGCATAACTTGCCAAAGTTCTCCTGCTATATTGTATTCTCCTATAAGATTTATATCATAGGGTGTTGTGAATATAGGTTCTCCCGTGCCTATCACATGCTCTAACAACGCCCTTCCTGCTAATTTGTTACCAAGGTTTTTACTACCTACAAACCCTGGAGAATGTACTGGTATTACAGGAATTCCTAATTCTACAGATGCCTTTTTGCAAGCAGAATCTAAATCATCTCCTATCATAGCAGTCACACAGGTAGAATATACAAATATTGCTGGAGGATTATACTTTTGCTTTATCTCTTTGCAGGCATTTATAACTTTTTTCTCACCACCAAAGATTACATCGTTTTCTCCAACATCTGTGGTAAAGCCTATTCTATAAAATTGACTAACGGCAGAACGTGTTCCCCTATTGTCCCAACTATTTCCTGAACAGGATATAGGACCATGCACAAGATGAGCAGCATCCGCTACTGGTAATAAGACAGTCTGAGCTCCATCAAAAGCACAACCTCCAGCAGCAAGACCTGGTTTAGCTTTCTTGGTACACCCCTTTTTTCTTTCCGCTTCCGATTTCTCTTTATTTATATTACAATTTGATTCATTAAAAAGTTGCTCTAAATCTAAGTTTGCCATAGCTTCCTCCTTAAATCTAAATTATATTTAGCAAATATTGTGCCAATAGTATTAATGCCTAATGTTAAGGCGTTAAGGAACATTTTCAAATGCGTATCAGTTTTATCACATAATTTTGTAATGTTTATTACAAGATTTTTAATAAAAGCTAAAAAAATATTATACTGGGTCTTATTGGTTGATTTTTCATATTAATAACCCAATAAAATTAAATCTTATTTATGTGCATCATAAGTTTACATAGATTTATAATCTTTTCTGCAATAAGTTATATGTTATATTTGTTTATCATAAATCCCTTGAACCAGCACCTATGGTAACTATCGAATCTTTTACTTTTTCACCTATAAATTTAATATCATCTTCCGTTAATTGGGTATTTAGGGGAAGCAATATTCCTCTTTGCCCTATCTCCTCTGCTATATGAAAATCTCCTCTTTTATATCCATATTTACTAGCTATGTCTGGTCTTAGATGTGATGGAATTGCATAGTGACTTGCTTCTATGCCTTCAAATTGTAATGACTCTATCATCTGTTGTGTTTCGGCAAATCCATACCTTTTTGCAAGATGTACAACATAGAAATTATAATAAATCTCACAATTATCTTTTCCTAAAATAGCACCTTTTACTCCCTCCATATACCCTATCAGAGAATCATATTTTTTTACAATATTTTTTCTTATTTCAAGATTTTCTCTTATCTTATTTAGTTGTGTTATACCTAGGGCGGCGTTTAGATTTGACATTCTAACATCATAAATTCTTAACTTTTCTGTTAATGATAAAATATTATTATAGATAGTATCATCGTCTGTAGCTAAGGCACCACCTTTACCTGTAGTCAATACTTTATTAAAATCAAAATCGAATATTGATACATCTCCAAAACTTCCTATAGGATTTTTATAATATAAACTACCTATCCCTTCGGTACAATCTTCGATGATTTTAATATTATATTTGTACCTTAAGTCCTGATAAAATTTCCATTCTGCTGGAAATCCGAGAGGATTTGTCACGATAACAAATTTTGTATTTTTTGTAATACTTCGTTCAATTTTATTTATATCCATACTGAATGTCCATCTTTCGACGTCTACAAAGATCGGTCTAATACCTACTTCTATGATCTGGGTTATAAAAGAAGTGTTAAGATGTAGAGGTGAAACTATCGCTTCATCACCATTTTTAGCTCCCAAAGCTCTTAAAGTGAGTAAAAGAGTATTGCTCCATGTATCTGTAGCATAAACATATTTTCTTTTTATAAAAGCTGAAAACTTTTCTTCGAATTCCCTCACTCTTAAATCTGATTTCCAATAAATACTATTTAAGGTCTCCACGAGACCTACGAAATCGTCTTTACCAAAATAAGGCTCAAATAGTGATATCCTATCCATAATTTTAGAGCTTCTTTACTTCTAAAGTTTTTGGGTAACTTTCTATCTTTTCAGGCAACATTAACTTCCATCCATTTGATAAATCAAAGAAGTATCCATTTTCATCTTCATAAGATTTTATTACTTCAAGCTCCAAATCTTTTTTAGCAACATATACTGATAATTTATCATTTATTTTCCTAATAGTGACCTTCATAAATTCACCTCCAAAATTATACAAAAGAGGGAATGAATCCCTCTTTAGCTTTATCTGATAATGTCATAGCTATAGTCTGTAGTGGCCATGCCTTTCGTATCATTATCAATATAATCAAAAATGCTATTAACGATCCAGGTTAAGAGTTGAATAGCTCCTTGATAACCTATGATTGAAAATCTGTGTAAGTGGTGTCTATCGTGTATTGGATAACCTATTCTTATTAATTTCAAGGGAAATCCTAAATCGTTTAGATCCCTTTCTACATACTTATGATAGGATGTACCTATTAAAAATGGAACAAACTCTTGTATAAGCAAAGTTCTTAGATGCCACATATCTTTACCCATATATACATTCATCTCTTTGCCTTGAGGAAATTCTTCTTTGAGCTTTTCCATGTCTTCAACCCAATCTTTAGTCCCATTTGTACACATCACATGGACAGGTTCTCCACCAAGCTCCATTAAATATCTTGATAGTCCGTAAGCTAAATCAGGATCCCCTTGAAATGCAAACTGTTTCCCGTATATCCAATAATATGAGTCTGTAATAGCATCTACCGCTCTACCTCTTTCTATTTCAAGCTGTTCTGGTACAGGCTTTCCTGTGAGCCCTGATATAGCCATCATGAGTTCATCTGTGCCTTTAATACCTATTGGATTAACGACTCTTACATCTTGCCCCCATTCTTTTAGGAGCTCTTGCGTTTTCTTTGTGGTATATTTTTGTAAAAGTATCGTGGCTTTTGAATTAGCAGCATCTTTAAGATCTTCTAATTTTGTTCCACCATAGTACATTTTATATTCACCATTTGCTGGAGAGTCAAGAATATCAGAGGGATCGCTTAGCAATATATAATCAACACCAAATAAATCGAGTATCCTTTTTATCTCTCTATAATCTCCTATATAAGTATCAAAACCAACTATTATGTTTATCCTATCCTTCTTCTCACCAGAAGGTGTGCTCATCTGTGATAATATACCATGCATCATGTTGTCGTATCCCACTATGTGAGAACCCACAAATGAGGGGGTATGAGCGTATGGAACAGGTAGATCCTGTGGTATATGACCTTTATCTTTCGCATTTTTTATAAAAGCATTTAAATCATCTCCGATAACCTCAGCCATACATGTAGTATTAACAGCTATCATCTCTGGTTTGTAAAGTGTATAGGCATTCTCAAGACCTTCATACATGTTGTTGTATCCGCCAAAAACAGCAGCATCTTCTGTCATAGCATCTGAGCACGCAGGGAATGGTTCTTTAAAGTGCCTTGCTAAATGCGTTCTAAAGTATGCATTGCAGCCTTGAGAGCCATGTGAATATACTAAGGTTTTTTCAAAACCGATAGCCGCAAGATATGCTCCAAGAGGCTGACAAGCCTTTATTGGATTTATAACCAAAGCCTCTCTGCTCCAGTTTAACTCATGATACTCTCTACTTTTATGCCATTCTTTTATCTTGTTTATCTCATCTTCAGGAATCTTGCTTTCATACTTTGATGCTTTATCTCTAAAAAGCTCTTTAAACTCTTCTTCTCTAAAAAGCTTAAGATGATCTTTTATATTTAACTCTTTATCAATGCCCATGGTTAATCACCTCCATTAAGTTAAACCCTTTTCCAAGGGGGCGTTAGCTCTTTCCACACATAGCCGTTAACGGCCATATCCACATCTCTTGCAAATATCTCAAACCCTTCTACACCATGATATGGACCAGAATAATCCCAAGAATGCATTTGTCTAAATGGTATACCCATTTTTTGAGCTTGATATTTTTCTTTAATGCCACTTCCAAAAAGATCTGGTTTAAGCTCTTTTAGGATTTTCTCAAGCTCATGCTCTGTAGCATCATCCACAACTATAGTTGCATTATCAACGTAATGTGTAGTTCTTTCGTAGTCATCCGCATGAGCAAACTCATATCCTAATGCTATAACCTCAGCTCCTAAATCTTCAAAAGCCGTTACTATATGTCTTGGTCTTAGTCCACCTACATACAAGGCTATCTTTTTACCTTGTATCCTTGGCTTATACTTATCTATTATTCTTTGGAGTCTAGGGCCATACACCTCGCTAATAAGATATTCAGTTTTTTCTTTTATCTTATCATCAAAAAGTGAAGCTATCTTTCTCATACTCGCAAATATTTGGGTTGGACCAAAGAAGTTGTATTCAATCCATGGTATGCCAAAAGCCTCTTCCATATATCTTGATATATAGTTCATAGAACGATAACAATGTAAAACATTTAATTTTACTTTTTTAGTATTTACCAGCTCTGAAAGTGTCCCATCACCAGACCATTGAGCGATCACGCTTAAGCCCATATCTTCCAATATTTTTCTGGATGTCCACGCATCACCGCCTATGTTGTAATCTCCTATTATTGCTATGTTGTAAGGAGAATCCTCTATCTCTTGAGCAAAGCTATTAGTATCCACGTGCTTATTCTCAAATACCCAGTCTCTTATAGTATCGTTTGCAATATGATGGCCTAAGGATTGAGATACGCCTCTAAATCCTTCACATCTAACTGGTACTACAGGTTTGTTTATCTTTTTGGAAGCCTGTCTTGCCACAGCTTCTATATCATCACCTATTAAACCGATAGGACATTCTGATTGGATAGTAATACCTTTATTAAGAGGAAACAACTTTTCAATTTCTTCTATTATTTGTGTTAGTTTTTTATCACCACCAAACACGACATCTCTTTCTTGAAAGTCTGATGTGAAGTCCATGGTCCCAAAAGTATTCACTCCAGTGTGTCCAATATAATAATTTCTTCTGCCAGCCCAGGAGTAATATCCACATCCCACTGGTCCATGCGATATATGTATCATGTCCTTAACAGGGCCCCAAACAACACCTTTAGAGCCTGCGTATGCACATCCTCTTACAGACATTACACCAGGTCTTGATTTTACATTGGAAGTCTGAACACATTTTGTATCCTTAGGAAAACTCTCATCCACAACATTCATATGTTTTGCTCTATCTTTTTGAGCTTTTTTTGGATAAGCACTAAGTATATCCTGAACAACTTTTTCTGCTTCTTCTTTACTCACTAAATTCAATGGCATAATAATTACCTCCTTTTTAGCAAAAAGAGGGGGAATATTCCCCCTCAATTTAAATTAGGCCACATTAGGTATGAAAACTTAGACAGCAGTTACTTTAAGGCTTTCACCACCTACCACAGGACCTTCCCTATCTTCTTCTTTCATTATTCCGTATTCAACTAAAAGATCTTCAAGCTCATCCATTGTTACAGGTGTTGGTATCACTTTCATCGTATTTTCATCTATCTTTTTGGCAAGAGATCTATACTCATTAGCTTGCTTGGAGTCTGGGGCATATTCTATAACAGTCATTCTTCTTAGCTCTGCATGCTGGACTATATTATCCCTTGGAACAAAATGTATCATTTGGGAGCTAAGCTTATTGGCTAAAGCCATTATGAGTTCCTCCTCTCTATCGGTTTTCCTTTCATTACAGACAAGTCCACCAAGTCTTACACCGCCAGAGTTAGCATATTTTAATATACCTTTAGATATATTGTTTGCAGCGTACATTGCCATCATTTCTCCTGAGGTGACTATGTAAATCTCTTGAGCTTTTCCTTCTCTAATAGGCATTGCGAAACCACCGCAAACAACGTCACCCAAAACGTCATAAGAGACATAGTCTAAATCTTCATCGTAAGCACCTTCTTCTTCAAGGAAGTTAATAGCCGTTATAACACCTCTACCTGCACAGCCAACGCCTGGTTCAGGACCACCAGATTCTACACATTTAATGTCCAAGAATCCTGTCTTTAAGACATCTTCAAGCTCTAAATCCTCCACAGAACCTGCTTGAGCAGCTAATTCCATAATCGTTGCCTGTGCTTTAGCATGAAGTATTAACCTGGTAGAGTCTGCCTTTGGATCGCATCCTACGATCATTACCTTCTTTCCACTCTCAGACAGAGCTGCAACTGTATTCTGAGAAGTAGTTGACTTCCCAATACCACCTTTTCCGTAAAATGCAATTTGCCTCATAATTGCCTCCTTTTAAAAAATTTTGGATTCAAATTTTTGAATCCTATATAGAATTGGGCAAATTATATACCAAATTTTATAAGTACTTGTAAAATCTAAATATTTGTAGAGATAGCTACAGCATTTGCAATAAATCTTACGAGCAAAATTTGTCATTTGTTATGCTACTGACAAAATGTAATATAAAACAAAATATTCAAAGTATGTTTTATCATCACTATAATTTGGATAATCTTAGAGGTTTAGCGTTTGTTATAAATTTGTTATAATATAGGTTTAATCTTATCAGGAGGTTTTTATGAAACTACATGAGCATCAGTCTAAGGAATTGCTCAAAAAATACGGCCTGCCCGTACCAGAAGGTTATGCAGCTTTTAACATAAAAGAGGCAAAAGAAGCTGCTGATAATCTCGGTGGATATCCTCTTGTTGTAAAAGCCCAGATACACTGCGGCGCTAGGGGTAAAGCAGGTGGTGTGAAGATTGTGAAATCCCAAGAAGAGCTTGAAGCTTTTGCGGAGTCTTTGCTTGGGAAGACGCTAAAAACTATCCAATGCCCAAGCGGTAAACCCGTTTCAAGGCTTTTGATAGAAAAAGCCACACCCATAGAAAAAGAGTTTTATCTTAGCATAACCCTTGATAGATCAAACTCTAAAATACTTATCATGGCTTCTAAGGAAGGCGGTATGGAGATAGAAGAACTCTCCCAAAAAAAGCCAGATGCCATCATAAAAGAATATATAGACCCAGCGCTTGGTATCATGCCCTATCAAGCCAGAAAGCTCTCATTCACCCTTGGTTTAAATCCTTCTGTTTTTAGTAAAATCATAATACGGCTTTATAAAGCTTACATGGATTTGGATGCTTCACTTCTTGAGATAAATCCCCTTGTGCTTACAAAAGATGGAAATATAGTGCTTTTGGATGCAAAAGTGGAGATAGATGACAATGCAGCTTTTAGGCACAAAGACATAGAAGAGCTTGAAGATATAACCCAAATCGATCCATTGGAAGTGGAAGCTAAAAAATATGGATTAAACTATATAAAGCTTGATGGTAATATAGGATGTATGGTAAACGGTGCAGGGCTTGCCATGACCACAATGGATATTATAAAGCTTGCGGGAGGAGCTCCAGCTAACTTCTTGGATGTTGGTGGTGGTGCTTCCGTAGAACAAATAGCCAATGCTTTTAGAATACTAACTTCCGATGAAAATGTAAAAGCTGTGTTTATAAACATA
>DDOS01000036.1 GCA_002341805.1 Aquificaceae bacterium UBA2488
AAGCTAATTTTAACAAAAATTTAGTAAGCATATAACTATTATATAATATATTTCTATATGAAAAGCTAAAAACTCTTATAACTAAACATTTCACAAATATACCCAATATATATAAATATAATATTATTTGTATACTCTAAAATAAATATATTTTTATATAATATATATGATATTAATCAATGACAAAATATCGATATAACTATATAATTTATCAATGGAGGTGATATATGGAATTTGGTGAGAAACTAATGATGTTGACAGAGGCCATAGCAAGTGAGTCTGTACTAATTCATAAATCTGCATTAATAGATGGCTACAAAGAACTATTCAAATTAAATATAATGGGGGTAGGCAAATTCATTAGAAAAGCAGCAGAACTTGGTGGTAAAAAAGGTGCCATCACTTTAGAAGACAGATATAACATATCCACAAAAAATCTAAGTGAAGCATTGGATCTTCTTGCCATTATTGCAGAGTCTTCAAGAGTCATAACATTTTTAGAGTATTCGTTAGACAACATGGAAATATACATAGACGGTTCTTTATTGGTAGAAGCCGTTCCTCAGAATAAGAAGCCTGTCTGTGATCCAATAGCCGGATTTTTTAGTGGATTTTTATCTGAACTGTTAAAAAGTAAATATAATGTAGTAGAAACATCATGTAAACCCCAAGGAAAAGAAAGATGCATTTTTAAGATAGAAAAGGAGAAATAATATGAATTTTACGCAACAAGATTTGGCAAATAGTACAATACAAGAGATTAATTCAATGTTGAATTCCATCAAGAAAGATGCACTTAACAGTAATGATTGTGAATATAATTTAAAGATCATGGAAGACAATGCAAATACATTGCTAAAAACTTTTGCCCTACTTGAAAAAATAATAATGGATCCTAATAACAAAAATATAAAATCTGATATGGAAACAATATACAAATCCCTCAAAGAGAGCGCAGAGACGATGAAGCGATATTTAGGTGATCTATTTTTAGAATTATCAAAGAATAATAACCACAAATTTCTACAAAGATGGATAAACATAAACAATATCATAACAGCTTTATTGACCTCGATAAATACTAGATAAAATAGCTTCCAATTCAACTCACGATAGATGTCAAATCATATATCCTTTGCTTAAACAACCTTTTTACAAGCATGCCACGATTCACAAGTATCCTAAAATAATAACTGGTTACAAGGATAGTGTTAGGAATAAAATAAAATTTTCAATCGAAAATCGGGATTATGTATTATGTAAAATGCGAAATTGACTTA
Source organism: Aquificaceae bacterium UBA2488 (assembly GCA_002341805.1). GTDB lineage: Bacteria > Aquificota > Aquificia > Aquificales > Aquificaceae > Hydrogenobaculum. The sequence goes on from DDOS01000036.1 coordinate 1,281, forward strand.
AGAACAATAGCCCCCAAACATTGGGGCTTTTAGGATTATGATCTTAGGTCTTTGCTTATTTCTTCTGGAGTAGGACAAGCTTCAAGAGTTTTAGATTTAGAGCCATAATACATTACAGGTATTAGCACAAGGCTTAACGCCGTAGAGGCAATGGTTCCAAATATCAATGATATGGCAAGACCGTTAAATATCGGGTCAAATATGATAACAAAAGCACCCACTATAAGAGCCGCAGCCGTAAGTAGCACTGGTCTTGTTCTTATAACACCCGCTTCTACAACAGCCACATGAAGAGGTACACCCTCTTTCATCCTTTGTTCTGCGAAGTCCACTAAGAGTATAGAGTTTCTTAATATAATACCAGCCAATGCAATAAACCCTATCATAGAAGTAGCAGTGAAAAACGCGTCCATCATAAAATGCCCTGGGATTATACCAACAAGTGTCAACGGTATAGGAGACATGATTATACCTGGCGTTTTAAAATCCTTAAACCATCCCACTATAAGAATGTAGATAATAAACAACGCACCACCAAAAGCAACGCCCAGATCTTTGAACACTTGTAGTGTAATATACATCTCACCATCCCATCTTACATATATATGATTCATAAGTTTCGGATAAGACATCCAAAGCTCTGACACATGTCCATATGGATTTGGAATGCTTAATATCTTCTTCCTTATATCCCATATACTATAAAAAGGAGCACCTGCGCCCTTTGCCACATCACCTATCACATAAACTACCCTTCTTAAATCTTCATGATATATAGTTTTATGTATTGGGCTTTTAACAACAGTAATAAGATTTGAAAGGGGTATTAGCTGGCCTTTTTTATTGGGTATCTCTAAGTTCTCAAGGTTTTGAATAGTTCTATAAGGTCTTGCAATACGCACTTCAATTGGCACCGCTTCAGTATCTGTGGACTGTATTATACCTGCTTCATAACCCGCTGTAGCTATTCTTAATGTTCTTACTATATCTTTTTTAGATACTCCAAACTGGGCAGCTCTTGCTTGATTTATCACAAAATCTATCTTTGGTGCATTTGATTCTAAATATATACCTGAATCTGTTATTTCTTTGTCCTTTCTAAAAAGCTTTAAAACTTCTTTAGCAAAGGTTCTTTCAGAAGAAAGCGTTGGACCAAAAATCTCTGCTTCTATAGGTGCTAAAACTGGTGGCCCTGGCGGGACTTCTGACACACCCACATAAGTGGCTCCCATTGAATAAGCGATTTTCTGAACCATAGGTCTTATATACTGAGCAAAAGCATGAGATTCCATCTTCCTTTTATCTTTTCCCACAAGCTCTATGGCTATTTGTGCATAATAAGGTCTTGTACGAAGATAGTAGTGTCTCACAAGACCGTTAAAATCATAAGGTTCTGGCACACCTGCATATATCTGATAATACTTAACCTCTTTTTGCTTAGCTAAATAATCTGCAATCTTTTTGGCCACAAGATAAGTCTGTTCTACAGTGGTATCCTCTGGCATATTCAACACAACAGACATCTCTGATTTGTTATCGTAAGGAAGCATTTTCACAATAACAGCCCTCGTAAGAATAAGTGCTACGGATATCCCAAGCAAAGACCAAACTACCGTATAAAAAAGACCTCTTTTAGCTTTTGATAACAAAAGAGGTTCCACAATCTTACAATATAATTTCCAAAATACCGTATCTTTTATATTTACTTGGGGACTTCCTTCACTATGATTGTGGTGATGAAGCAATCTATAAGCAGTCCAACGGGTTACAGTAAAAGCTATCCACAGTGAAAATAAGATAGCTGCGCTACCATTTATAGGTAANNAGCACTGGCATTAACAGGTATAGGCCTCATATAAGGACCCATCAACCCTCCCACAAAGGCCATTGGCATCAAAGCTGCAACGATAGTAAATGTAGCAAGGATAGTAGGATTTCCCACCTCGTCGGTAGCTCTTATGATAGCATCGTGCTTAGGAAGCTCTGGAAAAAACTCAAACCATCTATGTATATTTTCCACCACCACTATAGCCGCATCCACCAATATACCTATTGTAAATATAAGGGCGAAAAGTGTAACTCTGTTGATAGTAAATCCATATATCTTACTAAAAAACAATGCAAAAGCAAGAGTAACAGGCACCACAATAGCCACTATAATGGCTTCTCTTATGCCAAGAGCCACCGCTATAAGAAGTATAACCGATAAAGTAGCTATAAATAAGTGTTCTATGAGCTCATTGGATTTATTTTGAGCAGATTTTCCATAATTTCTTGTAACAGTGATATTTAAAGATGTTGGTATTATGCTACCCTTCATGGAATTAATTTTCTTCAAAACATCATCTGCTACGTTAACAGCATTTGTGCCAGCTCTCTTGGCTATAGAAACCGTAACCGCTGGATACATAGGAGAACCATAATTTTTTGAAGCAGCTCCAAAGCCCATCGTCACATAGTTATGTATACCACCTGGTCCATCCGTTATGGTAGCTACATCTCTAAGATAAACTGGATTGTTGTTATACCATCCTATCACTAAGTTTTCTAAATCCTCTTTTGATCTTATAAATCTTCCTGTTTTCACATAATAAATCTTGTTGTTTTGATCTATGTATCCGCTTGGAAGTTCTTGATTGGCTTCTTGAATTATATGTACCACATAAGCAGGAGATAACCCATAAGCAGCTTCCTTGGCTGGGTCTAACAAAACTCTTAATTTTCTTGGTTGACCACCATATACTTTAACTTGGGCTACGTTTGAAACAGTTTTTAACTCATTATCAAGCGTATCTGCTATCCTTCTTAATGTATAATAATCATATCCTTTCCCCCAAAGTGTTAGAGTCATTATAGGCACATCATCCACAGAACGCTCTTTTATAAGAGGAGGAAGCATAACCTCTGGAGGTGCTAAGTTTAAAGAAGCCATCATCTTGGCATTTGCTTCCACCAAAGCTTTTATTGGACTAAATCCCACATGGAATCTTAAGGTAACCATACCATAACCATCCCCAGCAGCACTATATATATGAGATATACCCCTTAATTCCCAGAGCTTTTTCTCAAGAGGAGTCACTATACGTTTTTCCACCTCTCTTGGAGCGGCTCCTGGATAGGCTATCATTATATCTATCATGGGCACTACAATATCTGGATCTTCTTCTTTTGGAGTGGTAATTACTGCAAATACCCCAAGGGCAAATAAAACAATAATCATTATAGGAGTAAGCTTTGAATTTATAAAATATTTTGCAATTCTACCTGCTATTCCGTACATAGTTTATTCTCCTATTTTGCATTTATCACATATTTGGTATACATTGTTTGATACTATTTTATCTCCAGGTTTTAACCCTGACAATACCACATAGCTATCACCTATCTTCTGGCCAAGTTTTACAAACTGCATATGAGCTATGCTGTTAGAATCAACGAGCCACACAGCATCTATATCATCCCATTTANNTTTAGGAATATAAACCTTTGCATAAAGACCACTTTCAACACCAGTAGTTTGAGGTAAGTCTATTTTAATGCTAAAAGTATGAGACATTGGATTTAGAGCTTTGGAAACCTCTGCAACATTCCCTTGAACCATCTTATCTAAACCACTTATGTAAACTTGTAGCGTTTGACCTTGTTGTATTTTATTTAAATATTTCTCAGGTAAAGATACTTCTACTCTGTAAGGAGGCTTGTCCATCATCATAAGAGGTATACCTGGAGATGCTATATCACCTACATGCACATTTTTCATATATATACAACCTGAAAAAGGCGCTGTAATATTACCATAAGCTAAGTTTGCCCCTGCTGCTGATGCACCAGCTTTTGCTCCAAGTATCGCATTTTTAGCTTGTTCTACCATAGCCTTGGCTGCTTCGTATTTGGCTCTTACTTCATCATATTCTTGTTTTGTAACAGCTCCCGATTTTATAAGAGATTCGAATCTATTGTAGGTTTTAGATATAGCATTTAAATTGGCTTGTGCTGCTTTTAACTGATCTTGGGCTTGCTTAGCACCATAGTTTGCCTGGGCTATCATGCTTGATATATCTCTTGTATCAAGTTTTACAAGAAGTTGCCCTTGCTTCACACAATCTCCATCTTTCACATAAACTCCAAGTACCTTGCTCATAATCCTTGTGGATATATCTGCTTGGTTTTTAGCAGACACTACTCCATCAAACTCTTCTTCTATGGGCGCAGAGCTTGAAACTGTTATAACACTTACATTATTTATGGTTTTTGTTTGAAGTGGTTTCTCACCGCTTGATATCTTGTGTTCGAAAAATCCACCAAGCCACAATACCAATATCACCATTGGTATTACAAAATAAACAATATACTTTGTAGCCACTTTCATTGATTTACCTCCTTATTCAAAATACCTGCATTATAAAGGGCTTTTACATAAGCTAAATTACATTCATACAGAGATTTTGCTAAATCAAATCTCGCTTTATCGTAAACAGTTTCTGCATCTATTACATCGGTAATCTTGGCAAGACCTACTTTATATCTTTGATTCATCACTTTCAAAGTCTCCTTAGCTTCCTCTTCTTCTTTCGTAGCATATTTTATACCTGCTAATGCATTGTTATAATCTGCNNATCTGCTAAAGCTTTGTTTATTTTAAAGATAGAACCCTTAGCCATATAATCTATATAAGATTTAAGCATGAGCTTTTGTTCATTGAGACTTCTTATTTTATTAAAAGCGCTAAAACCATCAAAGATATTCCAATTCATCCCTACTCCCACCATATAGCCATTGGCAGTGGCACCAAGGGGTGCAGAGTTATCAAATAACGAATAAGAGGCAAAAGCACCTATCTGAGGTAAATAGTCTGCTAAATAAGCTTTTTTCATATACTTTAGGGCTTTTAGCTGTTCTTCCATAGACTTTATTTGGGGCTTTTGATATACATACTTTATAATAGTTTTTTTATCTATTTTATCTGGACAATACAGATTTCCTTTTAATTCTATGCCAGGTTTGTATGGCTCATTCATCAGTAAAAAAAGTGCCTTTTTGGCTACTTTATATTGATTTTTAGCTTCTATAAACTTTTGCTCCGTTTGATGGAGATATACTTTTGCTCTTAAAGCATCTGTAAAAAGTGCCATGCCTGTCTTATAATAAGCCTTTGCCATCTTCACATGATATTCAGCATCTGATACTGCTTTTTTGGCTAAAAATATACCTTGTTTTGCTAAAAGCCCACCAAGATAAGCCTTATAAACATCAAAAACTACATCCTGAGATGCTTGGTCTAAATCTTTTTTTGAGCTTTTAAAAACATAAAACGATGCATTTTTGTAAGCTTGGATTTTGCCACCTATCCAAATGGGTATTTGGAGATTGAGTTGTGTTTGATATAATTGTGAAGTCCCTGGATTGTTAAAAAAGTCTTGAAATCCACTAACAAACATAGACGCAGGTATAGGTTCATTTGGTACACTTGGAAACTGCAAACTCCTCGTATCCATTTTGTTCATAATACTCCAAGGAGCTATGTTGGTGCGGTTAAAAGAGGTGTTTATGCTTAGTTTTGGAAGCAACATACCTTTTACACTTTCATATTCAAACTTCTTAGACTTTACATTGTAATCTTTGGCTTTTATGGCAAGATTGTTTTTAAGAGCTGTGTCTACAGCTTGATTTAGTGTAAGTATATCACTTGCAAAACATATATTTACAAAGCTCTGAGCTAAAAATCCATAAATTATATACCTCTTCATCAAAAACCTCCTAATACCATATTAACATATCAAAATAGCAAAATATACCAAAAATATTTTACCATAATAACATTCTAAGAATATAAGAATATTCTAATATACTAATATAGTATATGTTAACTAAAATGCAATATATTGATGGGCTAATTTAAATTTTACGATAGGCTTGTCATCATAAGAATAAAATGAGTATCTAATGTCTAATTCTTGGCTAAAGCAAACGTTGAACACACGTCTCCGGGCGGAGTCGAACCGCCGGCCTCGAGATTAGNNTCCTACTGAGCTACGGAGACTAATTTTTATTATACTATCTTTTATAAGGAAATTCTAAATTAAGTATGATATCACCATGATCTCGTTCATATTCTCTCAAAAGTAGTTTACCTGTCCTTGATAAATCATAATAGGTGTGATTTCTATGTTTCATAGACTTCAAACGTTTATCCTTAGAATGATAATTTATTATGGGAGCTGTTACTTTTTCTAAAAGCCCAATATTTAAAAGCCTTTTATGAATATCAAAAGCCTCTTGTAAGGTTATATGAAATCTATGAGAGATAAGCTTAGAGTAATCTGGTCCCATAATCTTGTGGTATTTCAAAATGTTAAGCTCAAGCTCTGATAGTTCGTATTCTTTTCCATCAAACCAAAGCTTCATCTTTTAATTCTTTGTAAAGTGGGAAAGCCTCGCAGAGATTCTTCACTTCTTCACGGGATTTTTGGAGAGTTTCTTCGCTATAATGCTTAATCACGTTGGCTATGACCTTGGCTATAGTCTTCATCTCTTGTTCTTTCATACCTCTGGTGGTAAGAGCAGGTGTTCCTATTCTAATACCGCTTGTTTTAGTGGGTGGTAGTGGATCAAAGGGTACTGCATTTTTATTAACAGTGATACCTGCTTCACCAAGCCTATTTTCGGCCTCTTTTCCAGTGATACCTATATTCCTAAGATCTACAAGTATCATATGTGAGTCAGTACCACCCGTTAATACATTTATACCTTCTTTTAGAAGTTCTTCCGCTAAGGTTTTTGCGTTTTTAACCACCTGTGAAGCATAATCTTTAAACTCATCGCTCATGGCTTCTTTAAAACATACTGCCTTCGCCGCAATCACATGCATCAAAGGTCCACCTTGAATACCTGGGAATACAGATTTATCTATATCTTTTGCAAATTCTTGTTTTGTTAAAATAAATCCACTTCTTGGCCCTCTTAAAGTTTTATGGGTGGTGGATGTAATAAAGTGTGATACGGGAGTTGGGTTTGGATAAACGCCACCTGCTATAAGCCCAGCATAGTGAGCCATATCCACCATGAGATATGCTCCTATCTCATCTGCTATCTCTCTCATCTTATCCCAGTCTATAATCCTTGAGTAAGCAGATGCTCCGCCTATTATAATCTTTGGCTTATGCTCTTTGGCAACTTTATACATTTGATCGTAATCTATAAGATAATTATCTTCTCTTACGCCATAATACACTGCATTGTATATTTTACCTGAAAAATTCACAGTAGCACCGTGAGTAAGATGTCCTCCATGAGCCAAGCTCATGCCCATTATGGTGTCTCCAGGTTTTAAGATGGCCATATAAACCGCCATATTTGCCTGTGAACCAGAGTGAGGCTGTACATTAGCATGCTCTGCTCCAAAAAGCTCTTTGGCCCTTTGTATGGCTAAATCTTCCACTATATCCACATACTCACATCCACCATAATATCTTTTATGAGGAAGTCCTTCAGCATATTTGTTGGTTAGCACAGAACCTTGAGCTTCCATCACCTCTAAGGATGTAAAGTTTTCAGAAGCTATCATCTCAAGGTAAGAGTTTTGCCTGTTTAACTCTGATGTGATCGCTTCATATACTTCTCTGTCTTTGGCTTTTAAAAGCATATAAAAACCTCCTTTATACACCTATTTGATAATACTCAAAACCAATGGCTTGCATCTTGTCTTTATTGTACTGATTCCTACCATCAAAGATAATAGGATTT
>DDOS01000030.1 GCA_002341805.1 Aquificaceae bacterium UBA2488
TCTATCTGGTTTTCCACCTTTTGCAGGATATTTCTCCAAAGATACCATAGTATCTTCTATTATGGACAAAAGCACACTCATAGCCTCTCTTGTTCTCTTAGCTTCAGTTCTAACTGCATACTATATCACCAGAGAAGCTTTTGTGGTTTTCTTTGGTGAAGGGTATTATCACGAATACCCTCACGAAGTAGAGCCCATTATGAGCTACCCTCTCATGATATTAAGCTTTCTATCTCTTGTAGTAGGTTTCTTACTCTGGAACTATTTCTCCTATCTGCATACCTCCATAGAATCTCCCATAGACTTCATAAAACATTCCATCATGGGTATTATAGTAGCTATTACAGGTATATCCATCTCATATCTATTCTATGTCAAGAAGATAATAGACCCTAAAACCCTATACGATATACTAAAACCTATTCACTCCCTTTTCAAATCTCAATTCTATACTGAATACATTTATCACAACATCGTAGCCAAAGGTTATCTTGCTATATCTAACATCACTTACAAGATTGTGGACAGAATCATGATAGATGGCTTTGTGAATATGATGGCAAGAATGGCCACCACTTATGGTACACCGATGAGCTCTCTACAAAATGGTAAAGTGAATAACTATGCAGTTTATATGCTTTATGGTGTTTTGATTTCAGTTTTATTGCTTTTGTTATTAATTTTTAAAGGGGGTATCCTAAATGGCTAGTTTTTTAAACATCGCTATATTCTTACCTTTAGTGGGTGCTTTTTTAGTGTCGCTGTTTCGTAATGAATGGTTAACTAAAGTGCTTTCTATAGTGTTATCTGGTATCGTTTTTATTATTAGTATTGTGCTTTTTATAAACTTTGACCCCAGTACTCATGAATTTTTGTATAGAACCAATGTGGTTTGGATAAAATCCTTAGGCATACATTATGATGTAGGCTTGGATGGACTTGGTGTGTCTTTATTTGCTCTGACAGCTTTGATATTTTTTACGGTATTTATATGGGCTATAAAAGTTAAAGAAAAGCCAAATCTGTTTTATGCACTATTTTTAATTTTGGAAACCACATGTCTTGGTACGTTCTCAGCTCTTGATTTGTTTTTGTTTTACCTCTTCTGGGAAGGTATATTGGTGCCTATGTACTTTATCATAGGCTTTTGGGGACATGATAGAAAAATATATGCTGCTAATAAATTTTTCATATATACATTTTTTGGAAGCTTATTCTTGCTTCTTGGTCTTGCCACGATGGTGGTATATGGTTATTTTATAAGCGGTCATATATCTTTTGAATATGAATTTCATAAACATATAGCTTATCCTATGTGGTTGCAAGCGTTGCTGTTCTTGCTTTTTGGTGTAGGTTTTGCTGTGAAAGTACCCATGTGGCCAGTGCATACGTGGTTGCCTGATGCTCACGTGGAAGCACCGACTGCGGGTTCTGTAGTATTGGCGGGTGTTTTGCTCAAGATGGGTACTTTTGGTTTTGTAAGATACTCCTTAACGCTTTTCCCTGAAGCTTCTAAGATGTTTACTCCTCTCATGTTTACTCTAAGTGTAATAGCTATAATATATGCTGCCATGATGGCAATATCTCAAACAAGTTTGAAAAAGCTTATAGCTTATTCTTCTATAAGTCATATGGGTATTGTGACACTTGGCACTTTTGCTATGAGTGTATCTGCTATAAACGGCGCCTCTTACATGATGATAGCTCATGGTCTTAGCTCCGCAGCCCTATTCTATGCTGCAGGTTTTATATACGATAAGTTTCATACTTATGAGATATCAGAGCTTGGCGGTATAGCCAAGTATTTACCAAACTTTGCAATACTATTTATGATAAGCGGTTTGGCTTCCATTGGGCTTCCTAGTTTTTCTGGATTTGTTTCTGAGTTTTTAGTATTACTTGGTACTTTCAAATACTTCCCAATCTGGGCTATAATAGCAGGCGTTGGTATGGTATTGGGTGCAGCATATTTCTTATATATGTATAAAAATGTTATGTTAGAATCTGCCTCTTTATCTGAAGCCAAAATCCAAAAACTTCAACATGCCACTGATGTGGAGCTACATCATTTTATACCTTTTGCTTTGATATTGTTTTTTGCTTTTATTATGGGTATAGCCCCCTATAACTTTGTCAATATAATAGCTCAAACCTCAAAACTCATAATTGGGAGTTTCTAATGAAGGCTCTTTATCCTGATATAATTGTAATAATTAGCATTATAGGACTAATCCTTTTAGAGCTGGTGCTTCCAAGTTTTGACCTAATCGGTTTTCTTGGATTTTTGGCAGCTATTGTAAGTGGTGTTTTGGCGGTAAAATATTCTTTGATAGGATATCAATTTAAAAATTGGCTTTTGGATGTAAACTCGTTTGCTCTACTTATAAAAGGCTTTATCTACCTTTTGAGTGGTATGATTATATTTAGTTCTGTAAGTTTTTTTAAAAGCAAGAAAACATTTTTAGAAAATATCTATACATATCTACTTATAGCTCTTGGTCTTTCTATAATGGTATCTTCTAAGAACCTTATTGTCATATTTGCGGGGCTTGAACTTGCTTCTATATCTATGTATGTGGCTATAGGTTTGTTAAAAGATGATTATGTGTCAAAAGAGGCTTCCTTTAAATACTTGGTGCTTGGTAGTATGGCTACTGCATTTTTTGCCATAGGTGGTGCTTTTTATATTGGAGCTACCTCTCGGGCAAGCATAATACCTGTCTCCATAACGAGTAATACTATATTTGCTTTGGCTTCTTTATTCTTGTTTTTGGCTTTTGTGCTAAAAGTATCTGCAGCACCACTACATTTTTGGACACCAGATGCCTATACAGGCGCTCCTACACCTACCACAGCCTTTATATCAACGGTGCCTAAGATAGGTTTTTATGTGATATTGTTTTTACTTGCAAGCTATGTTTTTCCAACGGTTAACAATTTTGGATATATAATAGGTGTTGTTGGAATAATTTCTATGTTTTGGGGTAATCTGGTGGCTTATATCCAAAACTCCGCCAAAAGGATGCTTGCTTATTCTTCCATAGGACATGCGGGATACTTTTTAATAGGGCTTTCAAATTATAACTTTTTATCGGTGAGTTCTACTATATTTTATGTGATAGTTTATGCTTTTTCTACGGCAGGGGCGTTTTTAGTATTATCTATATTGGAAAAGCAAGAAAACTGGCAACATGATATGTCAAACTATAGGTCTTTATATAGGTCAAATGTTTTCTTATCAACAATGTTGGCATTGTTTTTATTGGCCCTCATAGGGATACCACCTTTTGCTACATTTGTGGGTAAGCTTGGGATATTCTTGGGGCTTGTTAAATCAAATGCCTGGTTTTATGCGTTGATGTTTGTGTTGGGTAGTCTTATAGCAGCAGGATATTATCTTAAGCTTATAGTCTATATGTTTTTCAAAGAACCCATCGTGAAACATCAGACGTTAGAGCTTAGTTTGTTTGATGTGGTAGGCCTTAGCTCATTTTTGGTGGTGGTATTGTTTTTTGGATTATTTCCAAATGCACTTTTTGATATAATATTAAAAGATATGTTTCATGGGTAATATAGTGGTGATATCTGCTCCCTCTGGGGCTGGCAAAACTACCATTGGTATTAAGCTTTTAGAAGAGCTAAAAAAATTAAATAGAGTTATAACCGTGACCACAAGACCTAAAAGGCCTGGAGAAGTGGATGGTGTAGATTATATTTTTGTATCTAAGGAAACCTTTGAAGAAAAAATTAAAAACGATGAGTTCATAGAATATGCAAACGTCTATGGTAATTATTACGGTACGCCTGTGGAAGGAGTTAAGAAAATCTTAGATAAAGATAACGATGCTCTTCTTATAATAGATGTTCAAGGAGCTAAGAAGGTTAAAGAGATATTTCCATCTTCTCTTCTTATTTTCTTGATGCCGCCGTCCTTTGAAGAGCTTATTTCAAGATTTAAAAATAGAGGTTTTGAAGATGATAACACTTTAAAAAGATTGGAAATAGCTAAACAAGAAATAGCTTGTGCTAAATATTTTGATTTTGTAGTGGTAAATAGATATGTGGATGAGACTATAGATATGATAAAATCTATCGTATCTTGCAATAAAGCCCGTAAGGATTATTTTTTAACCCACAAAGAAAATATATCTGATGATATAGTAAACTTTTTAGGAGGTAAGTGTGATGTCTTTGAGACCTAATATAGGTGGTGCTATTAAAAAAGTAAACAACAAATATGAACTTGTGCATGCAGCAGTGAAGTATACCGAAAAACTTATGCAAGAGGATGATAGCTCTTTTATAAGAAACAAAAGAGAGCTCATTAAAAAAACCTTTTACGCTATAAACAAATTAGCAGAGCCAAACATCCAAGTTATAATCACTGAGATAAAACCTGAAGAGCCAAAAGATACTAATGAAGAATTACATATCTGATATAGTAGAAAACACGCTTTCAAATGGAGCAAAAGTCTTTGTAAGACCAAGGAAAGATGTAGAATCTGTTTCTGTTCAAGTGTGGTTTAGTGTGGGTTCTTCTTATGAGGATTATAAAGAAAAAGGTATAGCTCATTTTTTAGAACATATGCTTTTTAACGGCTCTGAAAGATATGATTATGGAGAGCTTGATTATATAGTGGAAAGCCTTGGAGGATATGTAAACGCAGCCACTTCCAAAGATTATACCTTTTATTATATAAGTATAGCAAAGCCTTATTTAAGAAAAGCCTTAGATATATTGGAAAGCCTTACTTTAAGAGCCGAATTGGAAGAAGATTTTATACAAAAGGAAAAACCTATCGTTATAGAAGAGCTTAAGCGCGGTGAAGATAGTCCTATGAATAGGTTTCATGAATATTATGATAGACTTTTTTACAAAGTTTCAAACTATATGTATCCTATTATAGGGTTTGAAGAAACCATAAAAAACTTTACAAAGCCGATGCTTGAAGAATTTTATAACTCTTACTATCAACCTTCAAATATGACTCTTAGTATCTCTGGAAATGTAGACGATATTGATATGGATTTTGTATATGACTTATTTTCTCAAAAGCCCAAAAACAATATAAGAAAATCTATATATGTGCCAGAACCACCTAAAAAGTTTATAAGATCAGAAACCTTAGAAGACCCAATGATAAATAGAACTTACTATGCCATTGGTTGGGATGCACCTTCTATCGGCGAAAAAATCTATTATGCCTTTGTGGTATTTGACCATATTTTATCCGCTGGCAAAACATCTATGATATATAACAACATAATCCAAAAAGGACTCGCATACTCTTATTCATGTTTTGATGGGTCTCATAAGATAGACAACAACTATACGATGTTTTTCATAACAGATTATAATAAATTATCAGATTTAAAATCCAAAGTTTTTGAGCTTTTAGAAAAAATATCAAATATGAAAGAAGAGGATATCCAAAAAGCAAAAGATAAAATTATAAACCAAGAGGACTTTGTGTTAGAAAATCCTGAAAGCGAAGCAGAGCTAATGGGTTTTTCATCGGCAGTAATAAAGGATATGTCTTATTTTAAATATTTTAAAAGCAATATACAAAGTATAGATAAAAACGGTATATTGAGATTTATGGAAAGGTATATCTCAAAAGATGTGTATGCGGAGCTCACCATGAAGTCAAAGGAGAATGTATGAAGGTAATATCCTACGGGGCTGCTAAAACTGTGACAGGAAGCGCTCATATGCTTATCATCGATGATAAGAAAATCCTTATAGATTGTGGTCTTTTCCAAGGAGTGGATGAGGAGCAATCTGAAGAGCTTGGCTTTGATCCAAAAGAAGTGGATGCGGTACTTTTGACACATGCTCATATAGATCATTGTGGTAGGATCCCAATGCTTGTAAAATATGAGTTTAAAGGTAAGATATACTGCACAAGACCCACCTATGAACTTTCAAGGCTCATGCTCCTTGATACTGCTAAGGTTATGTTAGAACACTATAAGAGTGCCATGAAAAGATTTCAAAGAGGCACATTAAAGGACATGCCTGTAGAACCCTTATACGATGAAGATGATGTTTTTAACGCATTAGAACATTTTGAACCGACATTTTCTTACGATAAGGTTTTTGAGCTTTTAGGATTAAAAATAACTCCAAAGGACGCTGGGCACATACTTGGTTCATGCTTTTATGAAATAGAGTATAAAGGTAAGAAAATAGTATTCTCAGGGGATCTTGGGAACAAAGGAAAACCCATAGTAAAGGATTTTGAGCATCCATCTAAGGCTGATGTGGTATATTGTGAATCCACATACGGAGATAGACTTCATAAGAGCTTTGAAGAATCAAAACAAGAGCTAAAAGAAGTGCTTTTAAACACATTAAAACATGGCAATGTCCTAATACCAAGCTATGCTTTGGAAAGAACTCAGGATATTCTTTATATTTTAAGAGAACTTTACGAAGAGAAGTCTTTACCAAAATGTAGGATATTTTTAGATTCTCCTTTGGCAATAGGTGTTACTAAGGTATTTTTAAGGAATCCAGAATACTTTAAAAAAGAAACTTACGAAATCTTTAAAAAAGAAGACCCTTTCTATCTACCATACCTTACCATGGTGAGAGATATAGAAGAATCAAAACAGATAAACGATATCCAAGAAGGAGCCATCATAATAGCGGGAAGTGGTATGCTAAGTGGTGGTAGGATCCTTCATCATATAAGACATCATGCTTATAGAGAGCAAAACGCTATAGTCTTTGTGGGATATCAACCAAGGGGTACACTTGGAAGGCGTATATTAGAAAAACAAAATCCTGTGTTTGTAATGGGTGAACCTATCCATATAAAAGCTAAAATTTATACTATAAACGGATTTTCTTCTCACGCAGATCAATCTGAACTAACAGAATGGATAACCGCTGCAGACCCCCAAAAGATATGCCTGATACATGGAGAAGAAGATAAGATGATAATATTAAAACAAAAGCTTGGGGATAGAAATGTATATATACCTTCTAAAAAGGAGGCAATAGATGTTTGAAGATGATGTTGATTGCATTCACTGGGATGAAGATATCATAGAATGCTCTTGTGAGGATAAAGACCAAGAGTAATGCAAGCCATCATATTTTTTGTATCTTGGTTTTTTTATACGCTCTTAGTGGCTTGGTTTTCGGTAAATCTTTTAAAGCCTCATGTGGGAAGGCCTTATCCAGTACATTTTGATTATGTGCCCTCATTTTTTAACCATTTTGCCCATTGGGATGCGGTTTGGTATACGCATATAGCAGTTTATGGATATAGAAATTCCACTGTTCATATACCTACTATAGCATTCTTCCCTGGATATCCTATGCTGATGAAACCAATTCATATATTGTTTCATAAAAATATAGCGTTTTTATATATGATCCCATCTTTAATATTTTTTGGCTTTTCTATATATATACTTTATCTTATTTTAAAAGACCAAAACAAACCTCTAAGCATTATATACATGGTACTTCTTCTTTATACCTTTTACCCAGCATCGTTTTTTGCAATGTCTATCTATCCTGTATCTGCTCTAAATTTCTTTGCGCTTCTTACTTTTTATCTTTTACAAAAAGACAAACCTTTGGAAGCAAGCATCGTAGCAAGCATTGGTACACTCTTTGGTCCTTTGGCGGTATTTTTATCAGTGGTGATATTTTTTAGCATACTAAAAGCCAAAAAACCAGAGGCTTATATAAAAGCCATTTCATATAGTATTATATCTTTTTTAGGTTTTATGGCTTTTATTGTATATAATTACTATAAATTTAAAGATCCTATTGCTTTTATACACGCTCAAGATTGGTGGGGTAAACCAAGCGTATTTGAACACCTTAAAAATATCATAACCCTAATCCCACACGATATACCCACTCATCCTATATCTACACCTTTGGGCGTTTATGAGTTTGACCACTTTATAAACCTTATCATCTTAATAGCCTATATTTTTATCATCCTCATGGCTATAGACAAAATGCCTTATTATTATACGCTCTTTGCAGTACTTATACTTTTAGAATACCTATGGGCTCTTGGCGGTATATTTATAAACACAAGTGCCTTTGCAAGACTCTCCTATATAAGCGTGCCCATCTTCATAGGACTTTCAGAGATTTTAGAAGAAAACCCCCACTACATAGGCATATTTGGCCCGCTCTTCCTCTCCACTAACTTCATATTAGAAGCTTTATTCGTAAAAAATTATTGGTCTATATAAGCTTGGCAGTTTGTAAATGAAAATATAAAGTTTTATGATGATATGCGGGATTGCCTCTTTAATTGTATAAATCTTTAACTATGGCAAGAAAACTATTAACATAGAATGTAAAACCATCTTATAATTTATACATTATTTTGAGTGGGAGAGAGTGTAGAGTGGATTCTTAACTAAATATCCTTTATATCATAATAAAACTTTTAAAAGCCAGTTATTATATAATAAATAGATTATGAAAATTATTTTATCTGCTTTTTTGCTTTGTTTTGGGCTTTTAGCATACGCAAATAGTTTTTGCATAAGAGAAGAAGAAGGAACTTTCATAGACGACCCATATATAGATGAATACGCTATTAAATCTGTAGAAAAAGCCTTTTTAGAAGCTCATAAAAATTTAGATTGTGATTCTAAAAGCTCAAAAACAGTGTATATGAAAATAACAAACTTTGGTGCTTCTCCCATAGGATATTCTATATACCAAAGAGCAAATAACTATATGCTAACAGTCAGTTTAGAGCTTGACATAGGCAAAAAACATTTTAACTATACTCAAGTATCTTATTATTCGTTGCCTACTGGTGGAGAAGGAGATATTCCAAAAAGACAAGCCTTTGAAGATGCAATGGATAGAATAAAAGATATGATAGTTGAAGATTTGTTGAAATGGTAGACAAAGATGAATATTATATGAGGCTTGCTCTTGAAGAAGCTTATAAGTATAAAGGTCAAACTCATCCAAACACTGCAGTGGGAGCTGTCATAGTAAAAGATGATAAGATTATATCCATAGGAGCTCATAAAAAAGCTGGTACATACCATGCTGAGATAGTGGCGCTTAAAAACGCAAAAGAGGATGTAAAAGGGGCTACCATGTATGTGAGCTTGGAGCCTTGTTCGTTTTCTGGTAAGACTCCCCCTTGTTGTCCTGCTATTATATCAAGTGGCATAAAAAGGGTGGTGATAGGTTCT
>DDOS01000049.1 GCA_002341805.1 Aquificaceae bacterium UBA2488
GGCTTTTGGAACAGAATTCCAAAGGGGGAAAGTGATAACTAGTTCCTTGGAAGGTGATATTAAAAGCGTATATACCATAGATGGAAGGGAATACAAAGCTAAAACCATCATAGTATCTTCGGGGGCCATGGAAAGAGCTCATAAGTTCCCTGGGGAAGAGGAGTTCTTAGGTAAGGGTGTATCTTACTGTGGGGTTTGTGATGCGGCATTTTTTAAAGATAGACCTGTGGCAGTTGTAGGAGATGATGATTATGGCATAGAGGAAGCAGAGTTTATAGCAAGATTTGCCTCTTATGTATATTTTGTGGTGCCGTCTTCTAAAATAAGAGCACCTCAGGAATATATAGAAGAATTTTCTAAATTAAAAAATGTTGAGATATTGCTTCATACAAGACCTGCAAAAATAATAGGAGATAATCTTGTGAAAGGGCTTCATGTAAAGAAGCTATCTGCAGGAGAAGAAGCCACCTTAGAGGTGGATGGGGTATTTATATTTATAGGTGGAAATAAGCCCTCTGTGGATTTCCTCATGGGACAAGTAAAGATGGATGAGAATGGATGCTTGAAAATAGATAAAGAGATGATGAGTTCTGTTCCAGGGGTGTTTGCGGCAGGAGATATTCTTTGCACCAATATAAAGCAAGCGGTTATAGCGGCGGCGGATGGTGTAAAAGCTGCGTTAGCAGTGGATAAATACATCAACAAAAAATCTAAGATTACTTCTCAGTGGTAATAAATTTTTAAGGGGGTTTTATGAGTCAGTTAACTAAGAAACAGTTGGAAGAATTGAAGAAGAGGCTTTTGGCAGAAAAAGCCAAGATATTAGAAAGGTACCAAGAGACCATCGAAGCTCAAAAACGTATGACTGAAGAAGCCAGAGAGCCTAATGACTTAGAAGATTTAGGTCAAATATACTACACAGAAGACCTTCTCGAATCTTTATCTCAAAGAGATATGGAGGTCTTAAAAGAGATAGAAGAGGCTTTAAAAAGGATGGAAAATGGTACATACGGCATATGTGAGTGGACTGGAGAAGAGATTTCTTACGAGAGATTAAAAGCCATACCTTGGACGAGGTTTAGTGTAAAAGGCGTTCAAGAGTACGAAGAGGCCATGGGAAAATCAACCTCTAGCAACTACTACGAGCCACCAATAGAAGATATCACCATAGAAAGGGATGATATAGGAGAAAACTGATGTTTGATAAATCTGTATCAGAGCTTTTAGAACAAAAATTAAAACCCTCAGAGATTTTAGAAGCTTTTATAAAAAGAAAAGAGTCCTGCGAACCCAAAATAAGCGCCTTTATAACGGATAATTACGAAGAAGCTTACGATAAGGCAAAGTCTTTGGATACTAAAAGCCCAAAAGGTAAACTTTTTGGCATACCAATAGCCATAAAAGACAACATAAATGTAGATGGTCTAAAAACTACCTGTGCTTCCAAGATGCTTGAGAACTATATATCTGTTTACGATGCCATCGTGATAAAACGCTTAAAAGAAGAAGGGGCTATCATAGTGGGTAAAACCAACATGGATGAATTTGCTATGGGCTCTTCCACCGAATATTCGGCTTTTTTCAAGACAAAAAACCCATGGAATACCGACTATGTACCAGGTGGATCATCAGGAGGCTCTGCAGCGGTAGTAGGTTCAAATATGGTGCCACTATCCCTTGGTTCTGATACAGGAGGTTCTNNCCTGCATCTTTTTGTGGGGTGATTGGTCTAAAACCCACCTACGGAAGAGTGTCAAGATATGGGCTTGTGGCTTTTGCCTCATCTTTGGATCAAATAGGCCCTTTTGGAAGATATACAAAGGATGTAGCATTACTTTTAGAAGTAATCTCTGGCTTTGATGAGAAAGATAGTACCTCCTCTGATATAGAAGTACCAGCTTTTTCTAAAAACCTAAAACCAAACGCTAAGCTAAGAGTGGGTATACCTAAAGAGTTTATGGCTTTTAAGATGGATAAAGAGGTAGAAGAATCTTTTAAAAGCTTTGTAAAATTTTTAGAGGACAATGGCTCGGAGATAAAAGAGATATCGCTTCCTCATATAGAATATGCAATTCCTGTTTATTATATAATAGCACCTGCAGAAGCCTCTTCAAACTTAGCCAGATTTGACGGTATAAGATATGGCTATAGAACAAAAGAGTATAGCGATCTATTTGAACTTTATGCCAAAACCAGAGATGAAGGCTTTGGNNGGTAAAGCGCCGTATCATGCTTGGGACTTATGTGCTTTCTTCTGGATATTATGATGCATACTATGCAAAAGCCATAGCGGTTAAAAATCTCATCAAAAAAGAGTTTTACGAAGCCCTAAAGCAAGTGGATATCATCATAAGCCCCACTTCTCCCACGCCAGCTTTTAGATTTGGAGAAAAGCTAAATGACCCGATATCTATGTATCTATCTGATATATTTACAGTGTCTTTGAACTTAGCGGGGCTCCCAGGTATTTCCATACCATCTGGGTTTAGCTCTCATGGACTTCCAATGGGTGTGCAGATCATAGGAAAAGCTTTTGATGAACAGACACTTTTAGATGTATCTTATGCATGGGAAGAGTATTTTCCTCACTATAAATATATATCTTCTATATGTCAGTCCTAAGCCTTGATAGTAGTAGCTCTAATATATCTTTTTGTATATTAAAAGCCGAAAAACCCATGGTGTTTGTTTATAAAAATACCCAAGAGAAAACCCTGAGCCTAATCCCTTCTTTGTTTAATGCTTTTGATATAAAACCCCAAGAGATAGACGCTTTTTATGTATCAGTGGGAATAGGTTACGCCACCCCACTAAAGATAGGTATAAATATTGTAAAGTCTATGGCTATGGCTTTAGAAAAGCCCATCTATACGTTTATAAATATAGACGCTATAGCAAAGATGTATTTTAACAATGTGGATATCTTTCTATATAGACCTATATCAAATGCTTATGTGGGAGCTTTTTACAAAAATGGCTTAAGAGAATGTGATATCAAAGAATACAAAGAACTTCCCCAAGAGTCTTATAATATAGAAGAGTTTGAGCATATGTTTTCTTATTTTGGGTATTTGGCTTTTAAAAATAAAAAAGAAGATGATGTATTTAACATAGAGCCCATCTATACAAGACCCCCTACAAGGGTGTTTTAAGATGGAGTTTTTGGAAGGTCTAAACGAAGAACAGCAAAGAGTTGTACTGTCAAAGGGTAGACCCATTTTAGTGATAGCGGGAGCTGGTTCTGGTAAAACAAAAACTATAGTCCACAAAGCCCTTTATCTTATACAAAATCAAGAATTTCTTGTAAGAGCAAAGAGGCTTCTTCTCATAACCTTTACCAATAAAGCTGCCAATGAAATAAAAGAACGTATAAAAAAATATGCCCCTAACTCCGAAATATCGTGGATAGGAACATTCCACTCTGTGGCTGCAAGGATTATAAGAACCCAGCATCATCTTTTTGGATTGTCAAAGGACTTTAGAGTATTAGATGAGGATGACACAAAAAAGTTGTTTCAAACGCTTTTAAAAAACACAGATATTAAAAAAGAAGATGGTAAAAAACTCTTTATAAAAGTAAATCAAGCCATAGAAGGAATTTTATTCTTAGATGAAGACAACAACTTTGATAAACAAGTTTTAGATTACAAAGAGTCTTTTATAAATCTGATGATAGAGCAAAACGCTGTTAGTTTTTCATATCTAATAGGTGGTTTAAAGCAAAAGCTTGAAGAAAACCAAGACTTAAGAGCGTATTATCAAAAATATTTTGACTATATCATCATAGATGAATTTCAAGACACAAACACCAGCCAATATGAGATTGTAAAATATATATCAAAAGAAGACAACATATGTGTGATAGGAGATCCAAACCAATGCATATACGAATGGCGGATGGCTCATCCTGATAATATAATGAGTTTTATAAATGATTTTAATCCGGAGATTATAAAGCTTGGCACAAACTATAGATCCTTGCCTACCATATTAAATTTAGCAAACGATGTTCTTACAAAATCAAAAGCTTCTTGGAAGGATTTGGTTCCTACTCTTAAAAGCCAAAAAACCGATGATAATATAAAACCTATTTTAACATCACATATAAACGAAGAAGAAGAAGCTCGCTTTATAGCTAAGAAGATAGCAGAACTAAAAGACAAAATCCCTTATGAAGAGATGGCTATTCTTGTGAGAGCCGGTTTTATCACAGATTTTATAGAAAAGGCATTGGCTTCTTACAAAATACCCTATATGGTGGTGGGAGCTTTAAAGTTTTTCCAAAGAAAAGAGATAAAAGACATACTCTCTTATGTATATTTTGCTATAAATCCAAAAGACAGCATATCCTTTGAAAGAGCTATATCAAATCCAAAAAGAGGCATCGGCGAAAAAACCATCGATCGCATTATAAACCTATCCAAACAAAAATCCATAGACCTTATAAAAGCCTCAGAGCTTATACTATCTAACAAATTATTTCAAGAAAACCCGTTTTTGATCGCTATAAAAAGACTAAAAAACAATCTTGAAAAAGACCCATCGTCTTTGGCTTTTCATATACAAAAACTCATTCAAGATATAGATTATTACGCTTACTTGGAGAAAGAGTATAAAGATGATGCAGAAGAGAGAAAAGAAAACCTAAAAGAGCTCGTAAGGTTTTTTGAAACCCAGCATATAACAGATATAAAAGAGTTCTTACAGGAGCTATCTTTGTTGGAAGAAGACGAAGAATCAAAGTCAAACGCTGTAAAGGTAATGACCATACATAAAGCAAAAGGTCTTGAGTTTGAAGTGGTGTTTTTGCCGAGATTAGAAAACGGCATTTTGCCACATGCAAAGAGTTTTGATGATATAGCTTCAATGGAAGAAGAACGAAGGCTTTTTTACGTGGCCATCACAAGAGCCAAAAAGCATCTATTTATGAGTTATACCCAAAATGGTGTTTTGAGCAATTTTGCAGAGGAACTNNGGAACTTGATAAAAACCTAATAGACACTTCTTATTTACCGAAAAATATTTCAAATATTGTATCAAAAACTATAAACACTCACAAAAGCATAACACAAAAACAAAAAAATAACTCATCTCATAATATTAATAAGGGAGATATAGTAAAACACGATGTATTTGGAGAAGGGACGGTGATAAGCGTTGATATGTTTAATGGTATAGCAAAAGTAAAATTTAAAGATAAGGAACGCTCAATAAGCAAAGATTTTCTAAAAACTATATGAAGATAAAACCTATAAAGCGTTTTCTAATAAGGATGTTTGAAGTGCCAAGCTCTACCGCCTATAGAACTTATCAACCTCTTAGCATATCAATTGTTCTTTTATCTATAATACTTGGGGTTTTGGCAGAGTTTCACAAGCTCCACGAAGAACTTTTTGAAACAGCTTTTATATTAGACTATACAGCCTCCATAGTAATAGGCTTTGAATATATCTCAAGATGGTGGTTGACAAGTGACTTCTCAAAGGATTTTAAGGCTCATATAAAGCTTGGTAATTCTTTTTATATGTCTTTTTTAAAAGCCTTAAAACCAAAACTTCAATGGATGGTAAAGCCCTCTTCTATAATAGATTTTATATCCATATTTCCGCTGTATCATCCTCTTAGGCTTGTAAGAATAGTAATATTGTTAGCAAGATTTTTCAAAATCTCTTTACAATATAAAGCCCTCTATGAATCTTTCATTACCAACATAATGAGCGTAATAAACGAAATAATAGGCATCGTAGTTTTTATAGGTATAACTATGATATCTCTTATTATCATACTTTTCTCTGTGGAGAAAATGGCTCATAATCCCCATATGCATACTATCTTTGATGCTTTTTATATGGCTATGATGACAGCTACTACCGTTGGATATGGGGACATAGTACCTATTACCACCATAGGACGTATAGTGGCTATTGTTATAGCCTTTTTGGGATGGTTGTCTTTTTCTACTTTAACAGCTTTTATAAGCTCAGGACTTATTAGGTATATAAATCTTATTAAAACAGGAGGTATTATATTTATGGATTTGAAAAATCATATCATTATAGCAGGATGGACGGAGGCCACCGCTTATATTGTGGAAAAGCTAAAAAACAAGAAAGAAAAGCCTCTTGTGGTGATAGTAAGTAACCATGATTTGGATGATTTGGGAGATATTATCTACAAAAAAGGGGATTTTATAAAAGAACACACCTTGAAAGAAGCAAAAGTAGAAAATGCAAGAGAAATTATAATATTGCCAGAGATCATCCACAATCTTGACCAAGAGTCCATAGATGCTCGCTCTATGCTTACAGCAGTTATAGCAAGAAGCCTAAACAAAGATATAAATATAAATCTTCAGCTTTTAAAAATAGAAAATGCAAGAACCTTTAGGAAAAGAAATATAGCGGACAACATAGTGGTGAGCGGTGAGATATTAGGAGATATTTTTATAAAGGATATTCACTGAGGGTTTTGGCTATTCAGAGCTTCAAAGATTTTATCTATATTTATGTTAAGAGACTCTATATCTTGTTTTAATACTTTTGGGTCAAAATAATGATTTTTTGCATTTAAAAATACAAATCTTTTATCCACATTTCTAAACATAGCTATGAGGGGTGTAATATATTGATTACCTTTTACATCTTGCCAAAAAGCGTATCCCACAAACACATAGGGATTATCATTTTTTAAGAAGCCGGAAAACCCAAGTATATCAGACATCGTTTTTGGATAATAACTAAGTATAAACTCTCTTAACTCCTTTAAAAATGGTGGTAATGTGTTTTCTTCTTGATGCTCTTCTTCTTTTGTTTCTTTGCTTTTAATATCATCATCATTGTTTGAATTAAAACTTATTACTTTACCCATATCAAAACTCCAATACAGCAGCACCCCATGTGAAACCACCACCCATTGCAGTAAGAAGGATTTTATCTTTTCTTTTTAAAATACCTTTCTCAAAAGCTTCATACATTGCTATTGGTATAGAAGCAGCACTGGTGTTTGCGTATTTGTTTACATTGACATATACTTTTGAGGGATCTAAATTTAATCTCTCTGTTAGTGTATTTATAATCCTTATATTTGCTTGATGTGGTATCACAAGGGATATATCCTCTGGGGTTAGATTTGCTTTTTCAAGAGCTATTTTGCAAGCAGATTCCATATTTCTAACCGCATGCTTAAACACCTCTTTGCCATTCATCTTAAGATAATCACATCTTTTGGCATAAAGTATATCTTTATATTTACCATCTGAAAACATCACACTTGATAATATGTCACCTTCACCTTTTGTAATAACAGCAGCACCAGCTCCATCTCCGAAAAGCACGCAAGTAGACCTATCTGACCAATCTAGCAAAGAAGATAGCTTTTCAGTTCCTATTAAAAGCACAGAATTTGCATTTGAGCTTTCTAAATAAACTTTTGCAATATCAAGCCCATACAAAAACCCGCTACAAGCTGCTGATATATCAAAAGCAAACCTCGCTTTTATGTGTTCTTGGACTACACAGGCTGTGGAAGGGAAAAGGGTTTCTGGGCTAAGAGTAGCTACAATGATAATATCCACTTCATCCATATTGGCTTTTTCCATAGCCATTTTTCCAGCTTTTATAGCCATATCGTATAAAGATTCTTTGTCTGCTATATATCTTTGTTTTATGCCTGTTCTGGTGGTGATCCATTCATCAGATGTATTTATCTTAGACTCCAAGTCTTTGTTAGTGATGACATTATCTGGTACATACATGCCTATAGATTTTATACATATACCCATTATAATACCTTTAAAGCTGGTTGAATATATTTTTCAAAATTGTCTTTCATGCGTTCGTTAAAGTGATGCGATAAGAAAGCTTTTGTTATCTTTATGGAATTTTTTATGGCTTTGGCGTTTGCTCTACCGTGTGTTATTATCACGGGTTTTTGAGTGCCAAGAAGTGGAGTACCACCGTATTCTTCAAAATCTACTTTTTTCTTAAAAGCGTTTATGGCTGGTTTCATCAAAAGTGCACCGAGCTTACTTACGGGCCTTTTTATCACTTCTTCTTTTATCATTTCAATGAGTGATATGCCAAGGCTCTCTGAAGCTTTTAATACTATATTGCCCACAAATCCATCACAGATTATCACATTAAAATTTCCGTTGTATATATCTCTTCCCTCGGCGTTACCTTTGAAGTTTAGCTTAGTTTCTTTTAAAAGCGGAAATGTGTCTTTTACAAGGTCGTTGCCTTTTCCTTCTTCTTCTCCTATGCTAAGTATACCGATTGTAGGATTTTTAATATCCAAAATCTCCTCTGCATAGGTGTGTCCTATGACGGCAAAATCCAATAGATGTCTTGGTTTACTATCTACATTAGCCCCAACGTCCACGAGCACGGTTTTTTTGCCGAGTTTATTGGGAAGTGCCACTGCGATAGCTGGTCTTTCTAAAAAATCGCAAGCCCCTACCACAAACTTACCTACTGCTAAAACAGCCCCGGTGTTTCCTGCGGATACCAAAGCATCAGCCTTATTTTCTTTTAAAAGCTTACCCGCTATATACAAAGATGAGTTTTTCCGCTTTAGAACCGATGATGGAGACGAGTTCATCTCTATACTGTCTTTAGAGTTGATGATATTTACATCTTGTCTTAACTTGTACTTTTTAAGCACTTGCCTAATAAGCTCTTCTTTACCTATAAAAAGTATATCGCAATCAAACTCTTCTAACGCTAAGACACCACCTTTAACTATCTCATCGGGGGCATAATCACCCCCCATGCAATCTAAGGCTATGCGGAAATTATCCATTAAAGACTTATACTTCTATCACTTGATGTTCTTTGTACTGTCCGCAATAAGGGCAAGCTCTGTGTGGCATCATGTATTCGCCACAACTTGGACACTTAATTATGGTAGAAGCCTTCAATCTTGCAAAAAATGCCTGCGCTCTTCTTTGGTTTCTTCTCCAACGAGAAGTCCTACGTTTTGGTACTGCCATTTTTTTCCTCCTTACTTAGTAACTCTTTTAGTATAGCAAAACCTGAGACTTTTTGCTCTGATTTTTTATCAGGTTCCAATTTACAACCTTCTTGACATAAAAGTCTGATGGGCACAGTACTTAAAACAGCGTCTATTATAACCTCAGAGGGGTCAAAGTTCTCTTGGTCTATATAATAGGTGGAAAACTCCTTTTCTTTTAACATATGAGACTTTTCATAAGATTCTAATTCTTTATCTAAAAGCTCAAAAACATCGTGATTATCTATCTCAAAACTAAACTCTTTCAAACACACGGAACAATACGCCTCCACATTAGCTTTTATATGTATATCAAGCTCATAGCTTTTATATCCTTTTGGTTTTATGTCAAAGCTTATATGAGATTTTATGCTTTTAATATCTTCAGGCAATATCTCTTCCCAAAAATAATCTGGTATATTAGACTCAAAATGGTAGGTTTTTTGGCTTTTAAAAATATCTAAAAGATTAAGTATATCCATATTAGCTACCCCATACCCTTGTGGATAAATATCTATCTCCGCCATCTGGAAATACGGTGACGATAACTCCACTCTCTAACTCTTTTGCTAATTTTATAGCACCCACTAAAGCTGCTCCAGAAGACTGCCCCACAAAAAGCCCTTCTTCTTTGGCAAGGCGTCTTGTCATCTCATAAGATTCTTCGGTATCCACAAATATCGTTCTATCTAAGAATGTTTCATCAAAAATGCCTGGTTTTATGGAAGACTCTATATGTTTTAGCCCTTCTATGCCATGAAAAGGATAGGCGGGTTGTATGCCTATGACCTCAATATCGGGATTATAGACTTTTAGTCTTCTACCTGTACCCATAATAGTCCCACCTGTGCCAATCCCCGCTAAAAAATGTGTGATTTGACCCTTGGTTTGCTGGAATATCTCAATACCAGTGGAGTAAAAATGTGCTTGCCAGTTGGCTTGATTGTTATATTGGTCTAAATAAACATATCTATCTGGATGTTTTTTCACAAGTTCTCTTACATAAAGTATAGCTCCATCGGTGCCTTCAAGGGGATCTGTGTAATGAGTTTTTGCCCCATAGGCCTCTAATATCTTTTTTCGCTCTTCGCTTACGTTTGATGGCATAGCAAGCTCTACTTTTATCCCCAAAGCTGCTCCCACCATCGCAAGGGCTATACCAGTATTCCCAGACGTGGCGTCTATGATGGCTTTGTCCTTTGTGATAATGCCTTTTTTTATGGCATTTAGGAACATAGAGAGTGCAGCTCTATCCTTTACAGAACCGCCCGGATTTGTGCTTTCAAGTTTTGCATAGATTTTTATATGTTCGTTTATATCAAAAGCCTTTAAAACTTTGTTGATTCTCACAAGGGGAGTATTTCCCACAAGCTCTAAGGAGCTTTCCCTTGCCTTCAGATAAGGCTCATCGTGTTCTCCTAAAACCCAAAATGTTCCTTTTATCATATAACTTTTAGGCTTTTAAGATAATGTTCTATACCCGTTTCCAAATCAAATTTAGGTTCATAGCCAAGGTTGGCTTTTATCTTGGTGATATCTGCCTCGGTGTAGTTTTGATAAAACTCATAAGGACAATCAAAATACTCCACTTCGTAGCCTGTGCTCATAAGTTTATTTAGTATATTCACTATATCGTTGAAAGATCTTGCCTTACCATAACCAACATTATAAATACCGCTCACTTCATAACGCTCTAGGGCTTTCATATTAGCCTGCAATACATCCTCTATATAAACAAAGTCTCTTTTTTGTTCACCCCATTTAAAAAGTCTTGGCTTTTTACCAGATTTCATCTGCATAGCAAGTTGATATATCATGCTAGCGGTTTTACCTTTGTATTGTTCACCCATACCATATACATTAAAATATCTAAATCCTACGGCTTTTAATGGTATATGCTGGCTCATGGCATTTAGAATTATATTATCAGCTATTAGTTTTGAAAAGCCATATACATTTTCTGGTATAAGCCCTTTGTCTTCTTTCATAGGAGCTTCTGTGTTTCCGTAAACCCCTGCGGATGAGGCATATATGAGTTTTGCATCCCATTTTATACAGGCGTCTATTATATGCTTCATGCTGTTTGTATTTACTTCCATCATGTATTTTTGATCTAAGATGGTGGTATCTGTGATGGCTGCGTTGTGAAAAACTGCATCAAAAGAAGTATATTGGCTTTTAAGATAATTCCAAAACTCTTTATCTTGGATATTGCCTGCCAAAATATCTCCTTTAAAACCATATAAGGTTTTAAAATACCCTGATGAAAAGTTATCTACCACCAAAATATAAGCTTTTGGATAGAACTCTTGGAGCCTTAGTGCTATCCTTGAGCCAATAAAACCGGCTCCACCTGTTATTAAAAATCTTCTCATAGAAATATTTTAACTTATTTTAAATTTGATTGACAATTATTTGTTAGATTCTTATAATAATCTTATGATAGTTAAAGAACCTATACTTGGTGGAGAGTTTGTCAAGACGGATAAAAGGCTTGATGTGGTATATCCATACGATAATTCTGTGATTGGGTATTCTTATATAGTGGATGGTTCTTATGTTGAAGAAGCCATTAAAAGGGCAAAGGTTGGATATCAAAAGCTTACAAATTTGAGTGCTTATGAGAGATTTAATATACTTAAAAAAGTATCAGAGCTTTTAGAAAAAAACAAAGAAGATATAGCTAAAACTATAGTTTATGAAGTGGGTAAGACTATAAGAGAAGCTCGCGTAGAAGTGGAAAGAGCCATAGAGACATTCTCTTTTTCTGCAGAAGAAGCAAAGAGGTTAGAGGGCAAAACCTATAAAGCGGATGCTCATAAAAATGGTAAAAACAAATTTGGATTTTATATAAGAGTGCCCGCTGGGATTGTGGTGGCAATTTCACCTTTCAATTTCCCATTAAATCTAACGGCTCACAAAGTAGGACCTGCCATTGGAGCTGGTTGTCCTGTAATTGTGAAACCCTCTGAAAAAACACCCCTTAGCCCTATTATCCTTGGAGAGATTTTATTGGAAGCGAGGCTTCCCAAAGAAGCTATATCTGTGCTGCCTGGTTTTGGGGATCTTGGCAAAGCTTTGACTTCCCATAAGGATGTTAGAGTGGTTTCTTTCACTGGAAGCAAAATGGTGGGAGAGCTTATAGCCAAGCAATCTGGCATTAAAAAACTTGTATTGGAGCTTGGTTCAAACTCGGCTTTGGTGGTTCACAAAGATGCAAACTTAGAAGAGGCTTCTTCAAAGGCTGTTCAAGGTGGTTTTGCGATGGCAGGCCAAGTGTGTATTTCCATTCAGAGGATATTTGTACATGAAGATGTATTAGAACCCTTTTTAAGGCTTTTAGAAGAAAAATTATCCCAAATAAAAATTGGAGATCCAATGGACGAATCCACTGCAGTCGGGCCTATGATAGATAAACATCAGTTAGAACGTATAAAATCCTGGATTGAAGAGGCCACTAAAAGAGGCGCTAAGCTCATACAAAAAGCCAAAAACATAGAAAATACAAATCTATTGGCTCCTACACTCTTAGTGGATGTGGATAGAGAGAGCATGGTGTTTAAAGAAGAAGCCTTTGCACCAGTGGTGGCTATAAACAAATATCATAACATAGAGGATGTTATAAATATAATAAACGCAGGAGAATACGGACTTCAAATAGGAGTATATACATCAGATATAAATACGGCGATGAAGTTTATAAACGATTGCGAAGTGGGCGGAGTCAACATAAATGAAGGTCCAAACTTTAGATTAGACCATATGCCCTATGGTGGATTTAGATATTCTGGTATTGGCAGAGAAGGACCTGCTTTTGCCATAGAAGATTACACCGAGATAAAAAATGTAATCATATCTATGCCATAGCCTACATAATCTCAGGAGCTTTTATATTTAATATATCAAAGAGCGTATCGAA
Organism: Aquificaceae bacterium UBA2488; assembly: GCA_002341805.1. Lineage (GTDB taxonomy): Bacteria > Aquificota > Aquificia > Aquificales > Aquificaceae > Hydrogenobaculum. The sequence goes on from DDOS01000049.1 coordinate 12,929, forward strand.
TATCTTTTGGGTGGCATAAACAAGGCTTATACGTTTTTTGGTGGATAGTTCTTCCTCTGTTATAATTCTATATTTATTGTAAAATTTGTGGAATGACTTTGCGATATCTAAGGAGGCTTTTACCACCAAGCTAGGATCTTTTTTGATAAGAGCATCTTTTAGAATATCTTTTGTGTTTAATATGATTTTAATAAGCTCCATTTCTTCCTCTTCATAATTATAATTATCTTCATAAAAGCCAAATACGAGGTTTTGAAGTTGTCTTTTGATGCCGTTAGTTCTGGCATAAGCATACTGCACATAAAAAACTGGATTTTCTGAATTTTGGCTTTTAACAAGATTTATATCTATGTTAAGAGGCGTATTGGCGTTTTTAGTCAGAAAAACAAATCTTAGATTATCCACTCCTATATCTTCTATGATATCTTTTAGCTTTAGCATCTTACCAGTGCGTTTTGACATTCTAACCTCTTGTCCGTCTTCAAAGAGCTTTACTATTTGAAATAGTTCTATTTCAAGCCAATCATCTTCTATGCCAAGAGCCTTCAAAGCATATTGTAATCGAGGTATATATCCATGATGATCTGCTCCCCATAAGTTTATAGCTTTTTTATAGCCTCTTTTGTATTTGTTTAAGTGATAAGCTATATCCGAGGCAAAGTATGTATAAGTCCCATCTTTTTTTCTAATCACCCTTTCTTCGGTGTTATCTTCTGATTTAAACCATAATGCTCCCTCATGCTCTTCCGTATAACCTTTTTCTTTTAATAAATTTATAGCCTCTTCTATAGCACCGTTATAAAGAGATTTTTCACTAAAGTATGTATCAAACTCTATACTTAGGGCTTTTAGGGTAGATTTTATATCCTCCATCATTATATTTACGCAAAGCTCTTTTAAAAGCTCTATCTTTTTATCTGTTGGTAATGAAGGGTCTATCTTATCTTTTAACATATTTGCAATATCTTTTATATAATCTCCTTTGTATCCATCTTCTGGAAATGGGTAGTTCTCATCTATAAAATGAAGTACGCTTTTTGTCNNATTACCAGCATCGTTTATATAATACTCTCTATGGGCTTTTATACCAAAAAATCTAAACAATCTATACAAAACATCTCCGATGGCAGCACCTCTTCCATGTCCAAGATGAAGTGGTCCTGTGGGGTTTGCACTCACATACTCTAAATTTATAACATCTTCTTTTTTTATATTAAAAGCCAAATACAGATCTTCTTTTAAATAGTTTCTTGGGTCTTTTAAAAACTCAAACAGCTTTTTTTCATAAAACTTATCTGAAATACTCATATTTATAAAGCCTTTTAGAGCCTCTACTTTTTTAAACTCTTCTAAGTTTGATATGTGGTTGGCTATGGTGGTTGCTATATCGTTTGGGTTTTGTTTTAAGGCTTTTGATAATATAAAAGCTATGTTTGATGAGAAATCTCCAAAAGACTCTTCTTTTGGATATTGGATTTGAGGGTTTATGTCTATGCTATAAAGTTCTTTTACAGTGTTTTTTAAAAGCTCTGATATATATCGTTTCATACATTACTCCTTAAGAGGGTCTTATCACCGCTAAAAATATCACACACATACCTGCTATTATCAAAAAAGGTGATATAATTTTTATAAATCTCCCATAGGTTCTTATATCGTTTTTTACATGTAAAAAATATATGTTTAAAACTTCTGCTGGCAAGAAAAATCCAAATACGATGGGTAGTTTCATCATGAGCCAAGGAATTGGCTTAAACCCAAGCATGCTATACATGCCAATCCCAAAAAATATAACCATTATAAATCCAAAAAGTTCTAAGTTTACAAGATTTTTATAGAATCTCCACATATAATCATAATCGCAGTTTATACCTTTCTCATAGGCTATGATGGCAAAAAGTCCAAGGGAAGATGAAGCCCCAGCCCACAGTATCACAGACATAATATGGAAAGCTTTTAAGATATTAAATATCATAACAACTCCTTTGGAAAAGGTTCTAAATAAGTTTGATTTAAAATATACTCCTCTTCAAATCTCAAAGCAAGCGCTTTTATCATCTCCAACAAAAGTAGTAGATTTATTTTATTTTCTTTAAAAAGCCTCAAAACTTCCATAAAATGCATACGCTCTTTATGAGACATCCTTTTAGAAAAATATCCAAACATATGCTCTATGGTGTTTATATGGCTTGTTTTCTTGTGTTTTGTGTTTAGGGCTTTTAGAAAAAGCTCTCTGTAAATAGATAATGTATTTTCCAAAGGTTCTTTTGATGAAGAAGCAGTGAGTTTGCCAAGTTGCCTCATGATGTTTTGGTTAGAGTACATAAGCATAAATTTATGTCTTGTATGAAAATCTATTAGCTCTTTGTAAGAGGATATGCTTTTAAGGGTTTCTCTCATATCCCCTATGGCAAAAATTCTAACAAGAAAATGATATCTAAGGCCTTCATCCAAAAGCCTTTTTTCTTCTTCTATGGGTATATATTTAAAATGCTCTAATACTGCGCTTGCAAAAAACCCTGGGCCTTTGCCAGATTGCATTTGATTTTCCAAAAAATACTTTGCACTATAAACCCCGCAAGAGGGGGATTTGGCTTTTAATATGACTCCGTCAATATCGAGGCTTTTAACAAAATCATTAGAAAAAGTATTCATCTTATCAGTAAGATCAAGCCCAGTGGAGGGCTGAATGAGCCTTTTGGTATTGTTTGATATCTGTATTAAAATTGGGTCTCTTGGTATACCAAGCCCTATAGATACCTCGGGACATACAGCTATATAATCTATATATTTTAAAAGCCTTGAAGCAAAATCATCATTTACAATAGCCCCGTTGTATCTACAAGCCTCTAAAAAACAATCGCTTAATAATATCTTAGGCTTTACCAAGAGCCTCGTCCAGAGCGCTTAAAAATATGTTTATACGATTTTCTATCTTATCGGTTTCTTTCTCTTCTTTAAAATGCTCTAAGGCTTTTTTACGAAGAGCCTCATTATCTATCTTCTTTTTGTCTTTTATCTCTTCACATAAGAAATCAGATACTGCCAAGAGCTTTTTGCATCTTTGAGTGGCTTTAAATTTACAATCTTTTATAACACCGTTTTCTTTTTTTATGAAAAGCTCCAAACGATGACACCCTTCTTTACAAACACCTTCCAGCAAACCCTCTAATGGGTTTTTTACCTCGTTTTTAAGTCCGTTTGCCACATAATCACTTACCTTCATGTATAAGTACCTCCGCTATTTGAATTGCATTTGTAGCAGCACCTTTTCTTATGTTATCCGCCACCACCCACATGGATATACCCTTATCAAAGGCTCTATCTTCCCTTAATCTTCCCACAAACACCTCATCTCGTCCTTCTGCCAAAATAGGTATTGGGTAGACTCCTTCTTTGGATTCATCCATAAGTATTACGCTTGGGGCTTTTCTTAAAAGTTCTTTTATATGAGTTAAATTTGGTTCTTTTTCGAGCTCTAAATTTATAGCTTCAGAATGTCCGTAAA
>DDOS01000015.1:0-1019 GCA_002341805.1 Aquificaceae bacterium UBA2488
GGATAAAGAATATTAGAAAATAGACAAAAAGATTAAAAACGGAGAGAGAGGGATTTGAACCCTCGGTGGGCAAAAACCCACAGGTGATTTCGAGTAGCTTTCAAGATATTTCTTTTCTTTGTCTATCAAGGCTTTATTTGTTATTGTGCCATATTTGTGTCGTGATATAGCTCAATATTAGTGATTGTAGGTGTGAGTATAATAATGAATGTATAAGTGTTTATATATTTTTGTGCCTTGATTATTTTTATTACTTAGATAAATTTCCTTAGCCTGTTTTTCACAATTATTTATTTGCTTAACTATACATCTCGAAATAAGAACACGCCTTTTAAAAATTAGCATCCCCTTTAACATGTCATAGCAATATTCTTTAAACTTTAAACGATGATAAAGGTCTGAGCAATTATTTATGCTATCTTTATATTGTAAGGTCTGAAACTCATTTTCTACGCAATTATAAATTAATCTTGTTCTTGGCTTATAACCAAGAGAGAGGCACAATTCTTTGGCTTGTTTTAAGTCAGATTCTCTTTGTTCAGATTCTTTATTTATCTCATCTTTTTTGGCTTTATTATACATTGATAAAAATTCTTCCCTTCTTTTAGCTATATTAGCGCAAGATGACAATCCAAGCAATGAAAAGAATAAGACGCTAGAAAAACATATCGCTTTGAAATTATTGTATATCCTCATAGTTTTATTATACCACGACGCTAATTATTAATCTATATCTTCTAATTTGTTTGTCTTGAGTTCAATGTTTACGCTTTCTAACGCTTTTCTCTTGTAGTCGTCAACGAGTTTAGCATAAATCAAAGTGGTTGAGTAGTCAGAATGTCCCAATATCTCCTTGATAGCTTGCAGTGAAACTCCCTTAGATGCCATTGCGGTTGCTATTGAATGCCTAAGCAAGTGCGGTGTTATCTTTATACCAGAGAGTTTTGAGTATTTGCTGAATATGTCCTCTATCGTTCTTTTTGCATAAGGTATAACTTTGTTAGGGCTTTCACTCTTTA
>DDOS01000015.1:1035-1425 GCA_002341805.1 Aquificaceae bacterium UBA2488
TCTTTGTGTGCCAATCTTTCTTGCTTCTTATGGTTATGGTCATCTCTTCAAAGTTTACATCGTCCCAAGTAAGGTTTGCTACTTCTGATAGTCTCATGCCTGTTAAATACAAAAGTATAAATACCGCCTTATGTGTTTGATTGTCAACATGAGATAAAAACTTCTGAAATTGCTCTTCGGTTAGAAAGTCAGGTCTTCCTATGGGTGTTTTAAACTGCTTTAGTTTTTGAGCTGGGTTGCTTTCTAAATACTTCCATTCCAGAGCTTTCGAGAAAGCGGACTTAACATGTCTTATCTTTATATTGGCTGATGTCTTTGAAAGGTTTCTCGCTTCTATTAGCCACATCTTCCACCCTTCAAGTTTTTCTATTGTAATCTGTGATAGGTTTC
>DDOS01000015.1:1448-7065 GCA_002341805.1 Aquificaceae bacterium UBA2488
AATAACCCTTGAATACTCCAAATACTTTTTGATAAACTCAGATAACTCTATGTCAGTGGCAAAGCCTAACCTACCCTTGGCAAGCTCTGTTTCTATCTCCGCCCTTTTTATCTCCGCAAGCTTTTTGTTAGAGGTACCAAGAGATTTTCTTATGCGTTTTCCAGTATTGTCTATGTAGTCTATGTAATAGGTGTTCCCACGCTTGAAGATGCTTGCCATCGGATAGATAAATTATACCTATTAATCATAAAATTGTCAATCTTAAAAATCAAGGCTATAGCTTGTATTCATAGCTTTGTTGATGATATCCCATAGTTCTTTGTAATCCACATCTACCATCTCAGAGACTATCTCACAGATTATCCTTGTAGCTTTGTTGAAAGCTTGTATTGTGTTTTTGTCCCCCCTTAGAATATTCTCTAAAATGAGCCACTTAGTTATTAAAGCCACTATCATTGAGTAAGAACTATAGGTTCTTTCTGGTAATACTCCAAAGGTCATGATGCGTTGATAACTATACGATGAAATATCTGCTATTATTTCGCTTTTCTTTGTTCTTTTAGATGAGAGTTTTAACTTGTTTATATCTTTAAAAGCGTAGTTTTCTTTAAGGTAATCCACCAAAGCGTCTTTTACCTCGTTTGCTATCTCTGAGAGCTTAACCCAAGTAAAAACATGCTCTTTGTTGTCTTTTTCGTCGTAAATCAAAAGTGGTTCTTCTATCTGTGGAAGATGTTTTAGGTATTCGTTGATTGACGCTTTCTCTCTTTGTAAGACTTTTCTTTCGTAATCAAATAGCATGTTGATAATGTAATCCATATCTATTTTGCTTAAGTTCGGCAAAATAGATTTCCTATATTTACCCTCTACAAGGTCTTTAGGGTACCCACAAGCGGCCAGGTAGGCTATCCTACCAAAATAGTTAGAGCAATCTGAGATTTTCACTACTGGCATATATACCTCCTTTGCACACTTTAAAAATACATAAATAATATACCAAATTATTTCAATTTTGTCAATATGATTGTAATTTGACAAAGGAAAATTTATTAATATCAACTTGGATATCATCTACTATAGATAGTAAGATTTTGCTTTTTATTAACTTGCTTAACTTTAATAGAAAAATAAAATCTATCAGTACCTTACATAACTATTCATATATATCAAGCTAGATATGATGATTTTTCTTATTGAAATATTGTCAATATGCATGCATAATATTAAAAGTATTTACTTTTGAGATTAGTATGAACTACTTTGATTTATTTGACAAATACCTACAAAGGGTAAAGAAAGGAAGTGAAGATAATTATACAGCACTTTGTCCATTTCACGATGATCATCACCCATCCTTTTCTTTTAATGCGTCCACAGGCTTATGGCAATGCTTTGCATGTGGAGAAAAGGGAAACGCTTATCAATTTGCTGACCGAATGGGAGATGAGGAGTGGAAAAAGAGAATACCAAGAGAGCTTAGAAAAGAGCAAAAGAATAAAGTAGAGAACTGGAAAAAAGATGCTCTTGAGAAGAGTAGAAGGAACTCACCTGAGCTAAAAACCAGCCAAAAACAAAAAACTATCGTGAACTCTATTGTATATCATTACTATGACAGAGCTGGTAAGCATGTGTATGACAAAATACGCTATGAATACGATGATAACTCTAAAAAATTCTCAATTGACTGGAAGTCTGACGATAGAAGACAACTGCTCTATGACCTTCTATCCTTAACCGTATTAAGCCCAAACGATATATCTGAAGTTTGGTTTTGCGAAGGAGAGAAATGTAGAGATGCCCTCTTGGAAGCTACTGACTCAAGATTAGACATACTTATACTCTCTTATTCCTCAAGCCCTGAACAGGAACTAAAAAACTCTCAAATAGATGATTGGCTACTGGGTAAGAAAATAGTAATCTTTGAAGACAACGACGAAACAGGCCAAAGAAAAGCTCAAAGCATTGCAAATTATGTAAAAAAATATGCATCTCAGATAGATTTGGTAAGTTTTCAAGACAAAGAGAAAGGATATGACATAGCAGACTTCTTAGAAGAAGGACATAGTATAGAAGAGGCTTTTCTTTTCTCTAAGACCATATATCAAAAGATTGTTATTACAAATGTGAACGAATACAAAGTTAAACAACTACCACCTGTAGAGAAAATAGATGAACTCTACAACATACCAAAAGGAGTATTAGGCTTAGTGGCAGGAATGGGAAGCGTTGGGAAAGGCTTTTTTCTCATGTGGAACATGCTAAGATGGATAGAAAAATACTCAGTTGTATATCTATCTTTGGAAGACCCGCTACACATCTTGGAGCATCGTTTACAAAGGCTTGTTAGGAAAAGAGTTAAAAGAGTAAATAAAGAAGAGCCAGTGAATCAGACCAAGCCCTTTATGTTAGATACTTTTGAAAGCCTTTTTGAGTTAAGTATAACAAGCCTTTTTGGACTTATCCAAGAATACGTTAATTTTGGCTATGAAATTATAATCGTTGACCCTATAAGTGCCCTTCTGGAAGATGAAAAGGATAACTCAGAGGTATCAAAGATGATGTTTGAACTTAACAAGCTTTGTGCTACCCATAATGTTAACATCTTCTTATCTCACCATGTAAGAAAGCGACAGAAAGGGGAAGTGATAAAAACGAAATACGATATGCTTGACCTTATAAGAGGAGCATCCGCTTTGCATTCTAATGCAAGATTCATTTGGTTCTTAAGAAGGTCTCAAGCAATACCTTTGGCTATTGAAATTTGGAATGTCAAAAACTCTTATTTACCAAACACAAGAGACTTTATGATAGAGATGTTTACCGAAGATATACCGCGAATGAGTCAGATATGGCTTTCTGAGAGCAAGGGAGATGTGTTTAGTAATGATTTGATTTACTTTTACGAGTTTGAGAAGGGGCCTATATATGATTTCTGCAGTCCACCAGAAAGAGCTAAAAAGTTTGTAAACGAATATGAAGATAGGAAGGAGAATAAGAGAAAGGCGAAAGCTGAAAAACACAATAACATAAGTGCTTGCATAGACATCGCTTTATAAATATTGACATGGGGTAATAGTATGAGCAAGATTTTTAGAGTAGGAAAAGTAATGTCAAAAGCAATTTTAGGGATACCTACTAAAAAGCGGACACCTGCTTTTAACAACACAGTGAATAATAGCTTAGGAGAATGGATTATTAGCGCACAGGAAACGATTAATGCCTTTGATTTTAAGGTTTTAGCCGCATTTCTAACCAGTCTATATGACTGCAGAGAAACTTTTGCCAGTAAACAAGATATACAAGTGCTTTTATCAGGAGAGATAGATATCCAAGTGGTGAAAGAGTTTTACGATATGACATTTACGTTTTCTATTGACTTGTATAAATTTGCTACTGAATATATGCTTTTGAGTAGAAATAGTATAGGTGGTAAAACTTATAAAGCAATATTAGAAAGCCTAAGAAGACTAAAAACATTATCTATAGAAGGAAAGATAATAGACAAGAAAATGAATAAAGAGACCGCATTTTCTATGATGCCACTACCATTTATAAGAATTACAAAAGATAACTCAGAGAAGGATGGCTCAAAAAAGTATACGTTAGAATTAACATTTTTTGGAGCATTGCTTATGATGTTTGAGCACAAAGAAGCTTTGTATATCAACAATGATTACATTCAAAAAACTAAGTCAAGAACAGCTACATTTCTCGTATTCTTTCTAATGACCCAGAAAAACGCAAACTCATTTTCATTGTCTTTTTTGAGGAAACAACTCAATATGTATACTCAAGAGAAAAACCGCACTACATTAAGAGATATAAGAAAAGCGTTTAATGAGCTTGTTAAAATTTCCTTTCTCAAAAGTTGGCATGAGGAGAAAAGACAAAATGATACGTATTTTATATTTGTTAGAAACAAGAGCGATAAAAAAGCGATAAAAAGCCAGAATAACCATTGTTAAAATAGAAGCTTTCTTATGAGCTAAAAAGTTATAAACAAGAAAAAATTTGTTGGACTGATGACGCAAACAGTTGGACTAACGACGCAAATTGTTGGACTGATGACGCCAGTCAATATTTACTCAAATTTTTAGCAATACAGGATAATGGTTTCAGAATATTCACACTATTTTTTGTACCTTAAGTGTACTTAAGTACACTTAAGTAGGGCGTTCCCTTTTAGGGAACGCCCTATATTTCGAAAAAGAAAAAAACTGTAATCACTAATAGATAGCAAGATAATGGTATAGCCCTCACTAGATATATTCCTGTAAAAAAATACAAGATAAGACCTAAGTATGGTAGGGCGGGCAAGCAAGAATTTTTTCTCTTTGAGTTGTGGGCTAGGGGGCAGATAAATTCCTCACGGTAAAGCAATGCAAAGGCATTACATCAGATATGAAACGTATGCAAAACAAAGTTGACATATAATATAATTATGAGCTCAAATTTAGTTTTGTTTATTTTAATCCTATTTATTGTTATGGCTATAGCTCTTATTTATCTTAATATGAAATTTAATACCAAAATTGATGAGTATAAAAGGCAAGATAGGATAAGGTTAGAATCGGAGTTAAGGAGCATATTAGAACAAGAATATAAAAATAAACTTGATAGATGGATTATGGAAAATGAGAAAAATATAAGGCAGGATGCCATTAAAAAATCAAGTTCTGTTATTATCGGAAAAGTTGGAGAGCATTTGGCACCCTTGTTAATTTTTGAAGAATATGGTATTAATCCAAAAGATATTAGGTTTATAGGCACTCCAATAGATTTTATAGCTTTCAAAGGATTAGAAGAGCAAAATTATGAAAATATTGAAATAATTTTTATAGAAGTTAAAACTGGTAAAACTACAAGACTTACAGAAAGAGAAAAGGCAATACAAGATGCACTTAATAAAGGCAGAATGAAATGGATAACTATAAATACGTTAGAAGTCATGAAAAATAATACCTCGAATGAGAAGCTAACCACATGATTCTATCTTAATAGTCCTAAAAAGCTAAATCGTACAAGTATAACACGGTTTATCATATAAGCATACAAATAAGCAAGAATCGTTATCCCTTTCCGCCACCTTACTTAGAGCATTAAATTGGTTTATTCTTTAGAATTTAGTCTCTATATTTTGTCTTCGGGCTTTATCTTCCTTATTAGTGGATACGAATGACATTTTCACATCCTTTTTCTCCTATACCTCAAAAAGATTTATAAGTTTCTTAAACTATAGAATTATCCTAGCTTTTAACCTAAAGATTTAACTTCATGATGGCTAATAAGACTAAACCATGTTTTAAGATGTTATACAATATTCACAAACAGGCATTCATCATCCGAGACACAGAAAACCTACTTATTAACGTAAAAGTTTTGTATGTAGAATGGTGGTATTAAGCCTGTAACAGGAGGTTGATAAGGGTTTTCTTGTTTAATCTTACCGTTCCAGTAAGCATTTTCTATTGCCTTATTATGCATACATGATTTTAAAGTTTCGAAGGCAAAATTGTTGTCATTACTTCCATAGTCTATTTCACTTGTTCTATTAAGATAGAAGCAATAATTATTTATTTGGTCTTCTGGCGTTTTCAACTGGTTAATGTATATCTTG
>DDOS01000015.1:7087-7309 GCA_002341805.1 Aquificaceae bacterium UBA2488
TATTTGAGCTATCTCTTTGTTGTTCTTATAAATTAACAATATGTTTGACTTATGATAATGCTTGTAGACGTCTCCTATCCTATTGACACCAAGGTTTATTATCTTATATCCATTAAGATTTTTTATCCCCTCATATGTTAATTTCATCTTAAAACCGTTTTCAATATTACAAAGGCTATATGGCTTGTAGCCTTCATAAACATAAATATAAAATCTTCCATG
>DDOS01000086.1:0-7226 GCA_002341805.1 Aquificaceae bacterium UBA2488
CGCTTTGGCTATGCAAGATACGTTGGAGCGCATTCACAACATACCCACGAGGGTTTTATCTGCCATTGAGATGAGACAGATAGCAGAACCCTACATAAAAAGAAGAGCGGTAAGACACTTAGAAAAAGGCAGAATTGTAATATTTGCCGCAGGCACTGGAAACCCATTTTTCTCCACAGACACAGCAGCCGCCTTAAGAGCAGCTGAGATAAACGCCAATGTTATGATAAAAGCCACAAAAGTCGATGGCATATACACCAAAGACCCTGCCATACATAAAGATGCCGAGCTTTTAAAAGAAGTCTCATATATGGATATACTAAACAAAGATCTAAAAGTCTTAGATCATACCGCCATAACCCTATGTAAAGAAAATAACATAGAAATAATTGTATTTAACATAAATCAAGAAGGAGCACTAAAACATATTATCAACGGTGAAAGAATAGGTACGCTGGTAAAATAATGAATAATCCAAGAGCCTTAGTGGTAGGGAACTTTGATGGGGTTCATCTTGGACATCAGCATCTTCTTAAAAGCCTAATACAAAAATCCAAAGAAAAAAATCTCATACCTTCTGTGATGATGTTTAATCCGCATCCACTATATGTATTAGAAAAAGATTATGCTCCGTGTCTTCTATCCACTATAGAAGAAAGAGTATATCACATAAAATCTTTGGGCATAGAAGATATAACATTGATAGAGTTTAACAAAGAGTTTAGTCAAATGAGTGCTAAGGATTTTCTTAAACATATTGTATATGAAAAGTTAAATACAAAACTTCTCATAGTGGGTTATGATTGGAGATACGGAGCCAAAAGAGAAGGTGAGTTTGAACTTGCCAAAGAGATGGGAGAAGTTTTAGGTTTTGAAGTGATACCAAGTACACCTTATATGGTTAACGGTCATATCATAAGTAGTACTCTCATAAGAAGGCTTTTAAAAGAAGGAAATTTAAAAGATGCCAAAACCTATCTCGGAAGAGATTATAATATAAGAAGAAGAGTGATAAGAGGAAAATCTCTTGGCTCTAAGATAGGATTTCCCACCGCCAACATAGAAGATACTTCCAATATGTGTCTGAAAGAAGGGGTTTATGCGGTAAGAGTAGAAGATAAATATTTAGGTGTGGCAAATTATGGCAAAAGACCCACAGTGGACAATACTTTAGAAAACATATTAGAAGTCCATATCTTGGATTTTAACAAAAACCTCTATGGTAATTATCTAAATATATCGTTTTTGGGCTTTTTAAGAGAAGAAAAAAAGTTTGATTCTATAGGTACCCTTAAAAGCCAAATACAAGAGGATATCAAAAAAGCCAAAGAGCTATTTTCTTTTTAAAGCATATAGCCCAAACAATACCACCAAAAGCTGTAATATATCCCCAATTGGATGAAGATAATCGTATGTTTCAAAGACAATCTGAAGAAGAGAGGATGCACCTATCATAGGGAGTACTTTTTTAACTATGTCTTGGTCTATCATAGAATCTATAGGAGGAATATTTGGTGTACCTATTTTATCTTTATAATATTTGTTCCATAAGATCCTTGGCATAAAGTGGAATATGCCACCAAATACTGTTGTAGCTCCAAAAGCATATATCATGATATCAGCATGTAAGAATGGGTTTAAATATCCTCTTGATGCCAAAAGCCCAAATACTATTCCTATCATTAAAAACCCAAGTCCTAAGAAGAAATATCTTAAAGTATAGGGTATATTTTTAGGAAATTTCCTGTTTTCCATGCTTTTATAAACAATATATATAAAAAATCCTACCGTAAAAAATTCAAAAATCCCAGCTATATAAACAAAATTTAGATTCTCATAATAAAAAGATACCAAAAGCCCTAGAACAGATATCTGATGAAGATAAAAAAGCTTATTGGCATGAGACATATTAAATGGCTCCATGTATAAAAGTGGCACCAAAGCAAGCTCTACACCAATTATAGCATTTAGTATCACCCCAAGGGTAAAAGTATGTATCAAGAAAAATATATTTACTTTATTAAAAGCCCATAAAACAAGTATGAAAGCATTTATAAGCATGAAAATAAGACTTGCGGATAAAAACTTTGGGGTGATAGAGTTTGGTTTTTTAAGGGCTGTGGATACATGAACCACAAATATTAGCATCAAAAATGCAGTTGAAAAAGCAAAATATATATTTTCCAAAAAGCCAAAAAACCAAAGCAACGACACAAATATATTTAATAGGCTAAATCCAAATACTCCAAAAGAAAATTTTGGCAAAATAGGTTTTTTCATCAAAGAGTTTGGTATGAGCTGATACATGGCTCCCATTATCACATTTAAGAAAAACCCATAAAGGGTCATCAAAAATATATTTATATTGTTTATATCACTAAAAGCCCTAATGCCAAGACCCAAAGTAAGCCACACAAGACTTAATATAAAAAACAGCGGTGAGACCTCTGATATAAAAAACATAATACACTCCTATAAGATGAAGTGTAAGTAAATATAGATTTATTTTGGTAACTATGTATGATTTATATAAGAAAACTTTTGGCTTTTGATATGAATGAAAGACAAAATTAAAAGCCCCCAAGGGTAGGGGGCTAAAAGAGTTATTATCTGAAGAGTGTGAGAAGCTGTTGAGGTACTGTGTTTGCTTGAGCGAGCATTGCTACGGCTGATTGTTGTAGCGTGTTGTCGTTTTGATATTGAGTNNGAGTCATAGCTTGAGATACGTTTAAATCTCTTATGTTTGCTTCTGCATTCAATTCGTTGGTTTGAGCGGTTTGATCTCCAGCGGATAGGGTTTGCATAGATTGCATCACAGAACCCACTTGACCTCTTATGGTATCCACATAGTTTATNNGTTTATAGCATTTTGAAGTATTATTTGAGCTTGGTTTGCGCCTTGTAGTGTGGTTACGTTTACATCGAGCAAGTCTTTCACAAAGTAGTTATAACCAGTAGTAGCAGTACCGTTAACAGTAGCAGAACCAGTAGAGCTATAACCGTTTATATAGGAGTTTGAGCCAGGACTGGTAAACACCAAGTTATTTATAAGATTATCGCTTGCGCTGCTACCACCATTTCCAAAAGCTGCTATCTGTAGGTTGGATGGGCTTGTGATTTGCATGCTTCCCACAGATACTATTGCTCCATATGTAGCAGATGCGGTACCGTCAAGATTATCGACAGCAGCAGGCTCAGCTCCAAACTTTGCTAAGTTAAGACCATATGTAGCTTGGTTGGTGGAAGAGTTTGTAGTACTTATGTTTAGGCTAAATGTAGAGCCATCTGTAGTATAAAGCTGTAGATATTGACCAGTGGAGTCTGTAGTGGCGTAAACGCCGGTGTTTGTAGCTACGTTGTTTATATCATTTACTATATTTTGCAAGCTGTAGGTTTGACCACCTGCAAGGTTTATGGTTTGAGAAACAAGACCTATGTACTGGCCGTTAGCAAGTTGTTCTGGTTGGCCACTTGCATTTGTAAACGATTGAAAACCTACACCTGTGGTAGTGGATTGAGTTACTTGTCTTGATATTACGATGCTTACTGTAGCACTAGAAGCTACTTGAATAGTACCAAAAGATTGTGTTCCTTGAAGCGTATTGGAAGCCTGAGCAGTTACTTGACCGTTAAATACACGATTTATGTTATTGGCTATAATGCTTGCATCTAAATATGTGTTTGTAGCAGAAGCATAGGCGCTTCCCACAACTTCATTTCCGTTTATAAAGAGCTGCTTGTTCCCATCGTACAATACATCAGAAGATACAACACTTGAGGTATTAGATGTGTTAGCACCAAAGGAGACCAAGTTACTTGTGTTACTTATACCTATTGAGCTAGAGCTGACATAGGACATTACATTGGCAGCTGTATCGCCGAAGTTTACATTGTTAAAGGTACCTGTTTGAGCTATGGCTGCACCCATTCTTTCAATAGATAAGTTGCCTATGGATATGTTTATAGATTGACCAGCAGAACCTCCAAATTGAATAGCTTGGTTTATAAATGTACCATCAAAAAGACTCTTACCATTAAACTGGGTGGTGTTAACGATTTGTCTTATAGACTGAGCCAATGCGGTGATTTGATTTTGCAAAGCACCTGAAGAGTTTATGTTGTTGGTAGAGTTTGCAGCATTAACTGCATATGTATACATGGTATTTAGCGTGTTGTAGATTTGAGATAGCTGGCCATCTGCCACCTGAGCTAACGAATATCCTTGCTGGGTGTTTAGGTAACCTTGACCAAGAGCCGTACCTAATGTATGAAGCTGGTCTGCTATAAACAAACCTGCTGGGTCATCTGCGGCTGAGAGTATCCTCAAGCCCGTAGATATGTGAGTGATGTCGTTCGTAACATTGTTGTTTGCCTGTTGCAAGGCATTGTTAGCTACATCCGCACCGTAGTTAAAATTAATTGAGAGCATGTCGCACCTCCTAAAACTTGATAGTTATAATATCGGAGGCTTTTTAATTTTTTTTAGCTTTTAGGATAAAAATTTTAATATATTTTGCCAGATTGGTTCTATAGACTTCTTTGTGTATTCATCTGTTTTTGCTATATTAGGCCAGGCTCTTGTATATCCTTCTTCTTTTAGTTTTTTAGTGGCATCTATTATCATCTTTCCCCCAAAACCTACTTCGTTGGTGGAATGGTCTAACACATCTATAGGACCTTTCAGTGTTATTATATCCCTTGATGGGTCTGTGTTGTTTCCCCATATCCATAAGACCTCATCTATATCGTGTACATTTACCCACTCATCAAAAACTATTATGTATTTTTCCAAAGACATGAGNNTGTGTTGTTGCCCCATATCCAGAGTATTTCATCTATATCATGCACATTTACCCATTCATCAAACACCACTATATATTTCTCCAAAGACATGAGTCCAAGACCAAGCAACGCATAGCCCACCTTAAAAGCATGTCCTGGATAGCGTTTTTTAATAGATACAAAGCAAAAATTATGAAACACACCGCTGGCAGGTAAATGATAATCCGCTATCTCTGGCAGATTAAACTTTATAAGAGGCAAAAATATGCGCTCTGTGGCATAACCAAGATATTTANNAAATACCCCACTGGCAGGAAGATGATAATCTACTATTTCTGGTAAGTTAAACTTAATAAGGGGTAAGAATATACGCTCTGTGGCATAACCCAAATATTTATCCTCTTGGGGTGGTGGTCCTACGATAGTGCCCATGTATATAGGCTTTTCATTGGATAAAATAGCTGTTATATGCATAGCTGGATATTTATCAACGGGAGTGTAAAATCCTGTATGATCTCCAAACGGTCCTTCATCCACAAGCTCTTCATTAGGGTCTACATATCCCTCTATCACAAAATCAGCATTCTTTGGATACTCTATATCAACGGTTTTACCTTTTACAAGCTCCACAGGAGATTCTCTTACCATACCCACAAAAAGATACTCATCCACCTCAGGGGGTAATGGTGCTGAGGCTGCATATGTACAAACGGGATCTCCACCTATTGCTATAGCCACTTCTAACTTTTTGCCAAGACGCTTGGCTTTGTGAAAATGTGAGTTTCCATCTTTGTGTATTTGCCAATGAAGCGCTATTTTTCTTTCTTCTAAAAGCTCAATACGATACATCCCCACATTTCTTATACCAGACTCTGGGTCTTTTGTGATAACTTGGGGCAAAGTAATATATCTTCCACCATCCTCTGGCCAACATTTAAAAGCTGGCACATCAAATACGCTTTTACTAAACTCTTTGTAAGGATTGCTACTTACTACTTTTGGTAAAGCGTCATTTAACTTTTTAAGCTCAGGTAATTTCTTAAGTTTATCTAAAAATGTGCTTGGAATCTCTGGCCTTAGCACTTTGTATAATTTCCATCCTATGTCTTCAAGATTTTCATATCCAAAAATAAGTTTTAATTTGTTATAAGACCCAAAAGCATTAGTCAAAACAGGTACATTAGACTCTTTTACATTACTAAAAAGAAGAGCTTTTGGATTTTTTGTCTTAGACATTCTATCAGTAAGCTCTGTGATCTCATAATATATACTAACTCTGTCTTTTACTTCCACAAGTTCATTGTGTTTTCTAAGAACTTCCACAAGCTCTTTCGTATTGCTAATCTTTTGCATAAGAGAAATATATAACTCCATCTATCTATATATATAATACATATCATAAAATATAGACTTTAATTACATAATCAAAAAGTTCCTGACAAATATTTCATACTAAGTATGAGCTACTTCTGGTAAGCTCTATTGGATAGTATATTAAGAAGCTTTATCTTCTGAGAGTTTTTAGCTAAATTAAATGTTTTTACTAATGGATAAACTTTCTACAAGTCTATTATGCCTCACAACTCCACCACTCCCTGCCCCACAATTCCATGCTATACTTCTTAAATGTATTATAATAATCTCATAAAAGATATAGCCAATAAGATCGGTATTACTTTTGTTAAAGATGTTTTAGGAATGAATATAGATAAAGATATAAAACCAGCCCAGATAGAACTACCAAAACTATCACAAGAAAACCAGATTGTATTTTTATATTAGAAGATACTATTATCCATATAGAATTCCAATCAAGAAATGACTCATATATGGAATATAGAATGCATGAATATCTGGTATTCTTACAAAGATACAACTTAGAATCTTTAGATGATAAGATAAAACACATCCATCACAATATGTGGTATATTTTGGGAAAGAAAGACGTAGTATGAAAAACTCCATAAAATTAGACAAACGCTCTTATGAATATGAACTAATAGATATGAGAGATATATCCTGTGATGCAATACTAAGACACGATACAGATGAATCTTTATTGCTTGCTATACTTTGTAATATTAATAAAAATACTCTATTAAAAGAAGTAGCAAATAAGTTTAAAACAAAAAATAACAAAGATGCAGAAAGACTTCTTTGTAAAATTATTGACATTAGGTAGCTTAAGGCCTAATTTAATAGAAGATCCTGAGTCATTTATGGGAGAACTTAAAAAGTAGGTAAAGTATATGCCACTTTTAGAATCTATAGAAGAGCACATATTATTTAAATACGGTGAGCAAAAAGGAATAAAAGAGGGAATAGAAGAGGCTAAGAAAGAAGATGTTGTTAGTCTCTATGCTAAGAAATTTATAGTACTTAAGAAATATCAAGAAATATCTGATGTGTTTGGTCTGTTTTTTGGAGTTTGTGGAGAATGCACT
>DDOS01000086.1:7281-8653 GCA_002341805.1 Aquificaceae bacterium UBA2488
ATCATTGTAAACTTGTTTTTATATGGTTCTAATATAAATCGTAAATTATTACTCATAAATCTAATAGATAACTATTTTGCTTAATCCCTGTTGGGTGCTAAATAGTACCATCTGTTTTTAAAAAGATGTATCTCTAATAATTTCCAAGCACCACTTAAAATTAAACTAATTTTTAATCACTTTTTATTAGTTTAATTTGCAATGATTAGCGAGCAATCTAACACACATATTTAAATCTCCATTGTAAACATATCTCATATATTTGCCTAAATATTTATATATACCTTTGGCGCTTTTAGCTCCATCAGAAGCAATCCCTAAGTAGATGTTTTTACGCAATCTGTCAAATATAAAATAAGTTTTCATCATAAAGTCATAAGTACCTCTTACTTACATGTTCTTTACTAAGACAGACAGAGATATTGCCATACACTTTACAATCTGATGGGTTTTCTTTATTAGGAAGCATAGCTTTAGTATAATTATTCATAAAGGTGAAATCCCCAGATACACCAGCATTAGGCCCAGACGCCACATCACAAGTGTAACTATATTCCTCAGAAAATCCTGCCACTATCCCAGATAAAAACAAAGACAACACTACCAAGGAAAAAACTCTAACAAACTCATTTTCCATAACAACACCCCCGTTTAAATTATAATACATATCGTGAAATTTTATCATAGGTTTTATATTTCACTTTACGCCAAGGATTTTATGGAACAAATATTATAAAGATAAAATAGGTCGCCAAATATTCCTCCTATAGATTCTTTACCAATCCAATTCAGATTTGTAGTTTATATTTTCTAAAAGCTTCAAACATAATTGAACTTAAATAATAATCATTTGCTTTTTAAAAGACATGCAACCCTACTCTAAGCTATCACCATTGATAGGTTTTATTGCGGATATGGTATTGTTGGAGGTTTGAGATTGTCAGTACTTATTCGATATTGCTCAAACTGTGCTTTTGTTTTAAACTAATAAGGGCTTTTTATAACTTTAGTGTGTTTAATGGATCCTGGTTATGTGCTATACAATTCGAACTTATAGTTAACGTCATCCACATCTAAAATCTTCAATTTTAAATTAAACCCTGTGGGCGACCTACTTTCCCGTGCCGTGAGACCAGCACAGTATTATCGGCGCAGAAAGGCTTAACTGCCGGGTTCGGAATGGATACCGGGTGTTTCCCCTTCGCCATGGCTCACAGAGAATCTTTTATCAGCTTAATAGGTTTGAGCGGAAATGTTTATGGGTATGCAAGTCGAACGAGCTATTAGTACTATTTGGCTACACCAATTGCTTGGCTTCCACCACATAGCCTATCAACGTGGTCATCTACCACAGCTCTTCAGGGAGTTCTTA
>DDOS01000057.1 GCA_002341805.1 Aquificaceae bacterium UBA2488
ACAAGTCTACCACGATAACAAGTCTACCACGATAAATACCTGTATGCAAGAATGAGAGAATGAAAAAATGTAAAAAAGTAAAAGGCTCTGAGTATAATGGTAATAATGGTAGAAGAAAATGGTTTGGTTTAAAGCTCTGTCTCATGACAGGTGAGAATGGTTTACCTATATACTATGAAATAATACCTGCTTCTAAACACAATATAAATTTTCTAAAGCTAAAGCTATTAATGGAAAATGAGACAATGATCCAGTATCTAAAAGATGCCGTTATTACTACTGACAAAGCTTTCAACTCTAAAGCACTTGTTGAGGAATTCAAGAATTCTTACATCTCTTCAGAGCTTATAAAGAAAGGCAAAGCCCATCATAAGCAAAAAGAAAGATAATCTTTCTTAAAGAAGACCCAAATACCTTGCTGTTGTTTGAGAAGATAAAAACTTAACTCATGAGCATACTACAGATGCCCCAACCCCAAACCTTCACCTTTAAGTTTTTTGACTTTTATGAATTTGACAAATATTTTTTATTCCATTATATTAAAAGCATGAAAACACTACCAATAGGTATATCGAGTTTTGAAAAGATAAGAACAGATGATTACTACTATGTAGACAAAACCCATTTTGTAGAGAAACTTGGAAAAGGAGGATACTATTTCTTATCTCGTCCAAGACGCTTTGGCAAATCTTTATTTGTAGACACATTAAAACAGGCTTTTCTTGGCAAGAAAGAGCTTTTTGAGGGATTATATCTATATGATAATTGGGATTGGNNTGGTGCATATAGATTTTGGAGGAGATAACATTAAAAATGCTGATGATTTAGAATTACTCATAAGGATAAAGCTTGAACAGATAGAAAAATTTTTAGATATAATATCAGAGCATAAAAATACAATAAGAGATTGGTTTAGAGATATAATATCAAACGCTTATGAGAAATATAATCAAAAAGTGGTAGTTTTAATAGATGAANNTAGATGTAATAGAAGACAAAGAAAAAGCAAGACAAAATAGAGAAATTCTAAGAACCCTATGATAGTTCATTTCTATCCTATACGCCGTCCTAAAACCAATGGATGGCTATCTTCATTTGGTATTTTTAACAGGTGTATCTAAGTTTTCAAAAGTTTCTATATTTTCAGGGTTAAATCAGTTAAGAGATATAACTTTAAGTGAAGAGTTTTCTACTATATGTGGATATACAGAAGAAGAGCTTGTAAATGTTTTTAAAGATAGATTAGAAGATGTAAATTTAGAAGATGTAAGAAAATGGTATAATGGCTATAGTTGGTGTGGTGAAAAAGCGTATAATCCTTTTGATATACTTTTATATCTGGTTGAGAAAAGGTTTAGACCTTTCTAGTTTGAAACAGGAACACCTACATTTTTGATAAAGACTCTTATTGATAAAAAGTTTTATATACCATACTTAGAAGAACTTCCTGCTACAATTAGGCTTATAAGTAATTTTGATGTGGATAGGGTAGAACCTATTAACCTATTATTTCAATCGGGATATCTTACCATAAAAAATTGTGAAGACTCCGAAGAAGGAGTTATCTTCTATCTTACATATCCAAATAAAGAAGTGAAAATAGCACTAAACGATTATCTACTTGCTTATCTTACAAACCTTGATGAAGAGATAGAATTTAAAAAGATAAATCTTCACAAAGAACTTGCCAAAGGCAATATAGAATCTCTTGATACCATCATAAAAAGTATATTCTCAAGTATACCCTATAGCTGGTATACCAACAACGATATAGCAAACTACGAAGGATATTATGCCTCTATTGTATATAGCTTCTTTGCCTCTTCTGGGTTTAATCTAATAGCAGAAGATTTTACCAACAAAGGAAGAATAGATTTAAACATCATATATAAAGATAAAGTTATTATATTAGAATTTAAAGTAGTAGATACACCAGAAAACAATGCCTTATCTCAAATAAAAGAAAAAAGATATTATGAGAAGTATATAGGCAAATATAAAGAGATATATCTTATGGGTATAGAATTTGGTAAAAAAGAAAGAAATATAGTAAGTTTTGAGTGGGAGAGAGTGTAGAGTGGATGTTGAGAATATTAATATATAAAAAGGCCTTAAAAATTGAATTTTATTCAAAGCAATGTATAAACCATTTTATCGTAATCTCAAACTCAAATCCTATGTTTAGAATTTACTCCATCCATGCTATTTCCAATAATAAAAGAATTCTATTTTTTGGCTTTTAAAAAAAATATTATGGAAATTCTTTTAAATCATGCTCTATAAAGGCTATGGTACTGTTTTCAAAGTATCCGTTTGATACGAGAACGAGCTTGCCTTTTGAGTTCATGCTAACAGCATAGTATTTTGGAATAAACTCTATCATGGTTTTGCCGTTGCCAGGGGTTATAAACATATCCATATTTAATGTCCAAGCGGCAAGTCCTCCCAAAGAAGGAGCGTTTAAGACAAATTTTGAAACCATCTTTGGTGTAGTATTTTGATAATATTGGGCTGTATTTGTGGTGATATCACATCTTATAAAACCTTCTTTATAGCTTTCTTTTAAAATATGATATCCATTTAAGGAGCAAAACTTCACAACCTCTTGAAATGTTCTTCTATAAGGAGCGTTTATTATAGCTATCTCTCTTTTCTTTGGCATTTTGGCGTATGTGTAAGTTTGTGGTTTTGGGTTATTGGCGGTTTCGGTGGATTTATTTGTGGTTTGTTCACTTAAAAGCTTTTGGTTTATGGCATTTGGATTCACTGAAGAAGGTTTGGTGGTGGATACTTGTTCTTCAGAGGGTTTGTAAGCTTTTGCTGGTGCCCCCATCAAATAAGGTGAGTTTGAATGTGGATATAAAAGCCCTGTTTGTTCTAAGCTCCTGCCTGTGGTGGAACAAGCGCTCAAGACCGCTGCAAGTACCGCCAAAGATAGTATTTTTTTCATAAACTAATTACCTCCTACCTCTATTATACTCTTTTCATAAAACTTTTACAAAAAAATTAATATTGGTTTATAATACATACTGATGAAGGGCAAAAAAGGCTTTAATATATCGTTGATTGTGCAGAGCTTTATAAATTTGGAAAAAGTGTATAAAGATATTCTTAAAAACCTAAAGCTAAAAAAAGAGGATTTTATATCCAATAGACTTGTTATAGATAAAGTGAGGACTGATTTTAACATAGCTTTTGAATCCTCTATGAGACCTTGCAGACATATATCCCAAGTGCTTAATATAAAAACCACAAAACACTGTTTGTATGAGTTATCTGAAGCTCTTGGGTTTAGCTTTGCTAAGGATATGAAAGATTTATCTGAGTTTTATGTAAACTATAGAGACCTCAAAAAAGACATAGACCCAGAGTATCTGTATGATTTTTTAAACTCTCATATCAAGCTTTTTAGAGACTTTGCAGAAAGCATTATAAACTATATAAAACAAACCACTAGAAATTATCTATTGATAGACTATGACCTTCTTAATGAAAAAGCAAAACATATAAAAGATGCGATGCAAAAGATATCTTTTGTAGTATCACAACCAGAAGAAGAGTTTTTATCAAAGCCTATGTATTTTGATAGGGTAAAATACTTCTATCAAGTGGCTTATGATGCTTTATTTGATATATGTAGGCACTTAGGTCCTAAGTTTAAGCTAAAAAACCCCTCTGATGATTGTCTTGTGGTGATGTCTCAAGCAGGTATCATACAAAATCCAAACATAGCCTATGAGATGATGAGGTTAAAGAATAAGCTTATCACCACTTGGGATATAGACCATAAAGAGTTATATATTAAACTAAAAGAGATTTTACCCTATTTTGAAACTTATGTAAAAGAGCTATCCAATTACCTTAAAAAGGTGGTTCAAAATCAAAATGCCTAAGCTTGCCTTTGCTATAGATGACCCACATATGCTTTCTATCTTAGAAGACCTTCAAGGTTTAGATATAATCCTAAAAATAGGTCCCATCATATTCTTAAAAGAGGGTTTTTCTTTGATAAAAGCCTTAAAACAAGATGGGTTTAGCATATTTTTAGACCTAAAATTTCACGACATACCAAACACCGTATCAAAATCCGTAGAAGTGTGCGCTGATATTGGCATTGATTATCTTACGGTGCATCTTTTGGGGGGCAAAGAGATGCTAACACCTCTAAAAGATATAAAGCAAAACACCCAAATACTCGGGGTTAGTATACTAACATCCCACGATGAATCTTATATGGAATTTTTAGGCTCAAGATATAATTTAGAAGATATGGTGATGCATTTGGCAAGTTTGGCCTATGAGTGTAGTCTTGATGGTATAGTTTGTTCTGGTTTTGAGGCTTTTAAAATAAAAAATAAATTTAAATTAAAAACTGTAATACCAGGGGTAAGATTAAACAAAGGCCAAAAAGATGATCAAAAAAGGGTGGTATCCATAGATGAGATAAAGAATGTAGCAGATATTATTGTGATAGGTAGAGATATTTATAAAAGACAAAAACCAAAAGAAACGGTATTTGATATATTAAGTAAGTTAGGAGGCATTTATGGAACAAGTTAGCATTTTTATAAATGGCAAAGAGTATAAGGCTCCAAAGGGTGAGAATTTGCTTAAATATTTATTAGCAAACGGATTTGAACTTCCTTATTTTTGCTATCATGATAGATTACCACCTCTTGGGTCTTGCAGGCTTTGTATCGTAATGGTGGAAAATCAAGGAAGGGTGATTCCATCCTGTACATTGCAAGTCCAAGAAGGTCTTAAAATAAGCACCGAACACCCTGCTGTTAAGGAAAATCAAAGATATCTTTTACAAGCTTATATGACAAGACATCCCCTTGATTGTCCAATCTGCGATAAAGCAGGAGAATGCGATTTACAAAACCACGGGGCTATATATGGTCCTCAGAGGCAGATTATACCTGTATCAGCTTTAGAAAAACATAGAGAAGAACACGATTGGCAAAGCGATTATTTGGAATATTATTCTAATAGATGTGTGGTGTGCTATAGATGTACAAGGGTATGCGATATGATAAACAAGGCAAAAGCTTTGTATGTGGAAGAAAGAGGATTTGATTCAAACATAGTCCCCACCGTAAGACCTATAGATACCTCTTCTTGTGATATGTGTGGAATGTGTGTGGATGTATGCCCAGTGGGTGCTATCATATCAAAACCCTTTAAATTTTGGTCAAGGTCTTGGCTTTTAAAAAACTCCGAAACTCTTTGTGCCAATTGCTCCGTAGGATGCAACATAGAGCTTGAATATGGTGTTGGAGACTGGCGCTCAAAAGCCCAAGTTTATAGGGTAAAACCTGGAAAAGAACTTGATTCTTGTGCCAAGATATTCTTTGGATATGATATACTAAACAAAGCCCGTATAACAACACCTATCACCAACGAACATAGATATCCTTTCTCAGAACCCATNNTTGAGATTATAAACAAAAACCTTCACGAAAAACCTCTTCTTGTCCTGATATCTCCTTTTATGAGCAATGAGGAGATAAAACTAGCCCTTGAAGTTGCTAAAAAATCAAGTGCCTATGTAAGTACTGTTTGCAGTATTGATAGTTTTAGGTTTTTAAAAGCTTATAGAAAATCTTTAGCTTCTTTAGATGATATAGCATCTAAGAAAAAGTTTATATTTGTAGGAAACGATATAACCTCTGTTGGTCCAGTAATCACTTATAGGATAAACGGAGAGGTTTACACCACTTCTAAAAATCCTTTAAAAGACCAAAAGTTTAAACCAAAATATATTGATTCAAAAGATATAGAATCTATTGTGGATGAAAACACCGCTATAATCGTAGATATATATAGCTCTAGATACGATGAAGTAGAAAATCTTGGTAAAATGCTATCAAATATAAGCGCTCCTGTTATGATGATACCGCCCCAAACAAACGCTTTAGGACTTTATGAGATGCTAAAGGATGTATCTATCACAGATATAGGGCTTTCTATTGAGATGGTTAGAAAGGGCGATATAAAATCTGTGTTGATGTTTGGAGAGGATATTTTTGATTATTTTGAAAAGGATTTTGTGTTTGAGGCTTTTAAAAACACAAAACTTATACTTATAACACCTTTTAAATCAGAACTTTCCCTTTTGGCAGATGTATGTATACCAATGAGACTCACTGGTGAAAAAGAAGGGACTATACGCACTTTAAGGGGTATCAAAAAACTTCAAAAAGTGCTTCCTTTTGAACTAAACGATGATATATTAAAAGAACTTCCCAAAATAGCAGGTATAGGTGGAGATATTTCATACAAAGATGGTATCATACAAACCTCTTACAAGAAAGATATATCTGTTTATAATAGCTTCTGGATACATGAGTATAGCGATCTTCTTAAAAACTTAGAGCAAAAGAACAAAGAGAGTATAAATGTCTGATATAGTATTTTATTTAAAAGACTATCTAAAAGGTGAGCTTGTTCAAACTCATAGTTCTTTTGTGATACTTACAAAGGATTTTGCCTATAAGATAAAAAAACCCGTTAACTTTGGATTTTTGGATTATTCTACATTAGAAAAAAGAAAATACTATATTAAAAAAGAGCTTGAGATAAACAAAAGACTATGTCCTGATGTTTACTTAGAGATGCTAACTATATCAAAGATAGACAACACTTATGAGTTTTCAGATAAAAACCCAGTAGAATACATTCTTAAGATGAAAAGAGTGGATGATAATCTTTTTCTAATAAATAGATTAGATAAAATAACTATAAAAGATATAAAAAATATTGCCAGAGTGGTGGCAGAGTTTCATCTAAACGCCAAAAAGATATATGATATGTCTTTATATGATATGATGAAGTTTAACACCGATGAAAATTTCTCCCAAACTAAAGAGTTTATAGATAAAACCATATCCAAAGAAGATTATGAGTTTATAAAAGATAGAGTGGATAATTTTTATAAAAGCCATAAAACGCTATTTGATAAAAGGCAAGAAGTGGGCTATGTAGTGGATGGACACGGAGATATAAGATTAGAGCATGTTGTAATGTCAGATAAGATATGTATAATGGATGTAATTGAGTTTAACGACAGATTTAGAATCCAAGATCAGATAAACGATATGTGTTTTTTGTCTATGGAGCTTGATTTAAGAGGATATTATGAATTTTCTAAAGTATATGAAGAGTCCTACAAAGATATTACAAAAGATGAGGATTTTGACACACTAATAAATTTTTATAAATGCTACAGGGCTTATGTAAGGGGTAAAGTTTCATCGTTTTTACTAAATGACCCACACATAGAGGATAAAGATAGCATTATAAAAGGGGCTTCTAAGCTTTTTAGATTAGCAAAAGAATATGCAGAAAAATTTTAGATATATCCTCCTTTGGTGTTTACTTTTAACATTTTTTGTATCTATTACCATATTTGAAGCTTTTGTGGTGATATATTTAATAATTACATTTTATGATATATTAAAAGCCAAAAACCTAAAGGGTATACTAACAGCACCAATACTAACTTATATAATCCCTGGTATGATATCAAGTGTTTTATTTAACATATCAAAGCTAAACCATGCCATAGAAGAGCTTGTTTTTATGCTTTTATACTTAGGAAAAAACTTTTTAAAAATAGACTATGTAGATGTAGCCAAAAAAATAAACATGTATTTGGCATTTATAGGAATACCGCTTACGATGGTAGGGCTATATAATATACGCAAAAAGGGTTATGAGATGCTTCTTTTTGGAGGGTCTTTTGATTCTGGGTTTATATTTTCTGTGCTAAGCTTTTCTGCTATTGGGCTTTTTTTATACAAAAAAGATAAAACAAGGTATATATTCTTAGGGCTTTTTGTATTATATATGATTATGGTTATCCTTAGCACAAAACGCTCTGACTTACTTGGATTCATAGCAGGCATAAGTGTATTTTTAAGCGCTTCTATGAAAGCTTATCCTAAAAAAGTTATTTTAGGCATATTTTTAGCTTCTATCTTACTTTTATCAGTGGGTGGGTTTTTTGTGTTTAGACATGACCCGAGGTTTGATGTTATTGTTAAAATCCTAAAACATGAGCATGTTACCACCAAAGAGTTAAACACTGTATCAAGCCTTAGATATAAAATCATGATTCATGCTTTTAGAGTGATAAAAAAAGATATAAAAGATAAAAATATAGTAGCTATAGCTATAGGGCATGGAGTAAGATCTGGTTTAAAGTTAGACCCTAAGCTTGGACTTGAGAAGTTTGAATCTTTTGAAGGTATATCGGAATACATTGAAAAAGGACTTATTGGACTTATTGGACTTGTATGGTTTTATGTAAGAGCTTTAAAATTTAGTTTTTCTATAAAAGCCAAAAACAAGGAGGATTTCCTTTTTATACCATTTTTATCTACTATGGTTTATCAGCTTTTTGGCTCGCTTTTTACATTTTTTTGGAGTTTATATTTACCTTTGATACTAATTTTATTTGGCATGGCAGAGAATTATTATGAAGAAAAACGCTAATATACATATAGGTATAAGTGGATACTATTATAAAGATGCCATTGGTAGATTCTATCCTAACGGTATTATACCATCAGAGTTTATACTCTATTATCAAAAGTTTTTTGACTCGGTGGAATTAAATTTTAGCTTTTATAGATATCCCCAAAAAAATCATATAAAATCTATCCTAAAAAAAGCCCCAAACCTAAGATATAGTATAAAGCTTCATAGGTCTTTTACACATTTTAAAAACTATAATAAAGAAAGTCTTAAAAAGTTTTTAGACAACATAGAGCCTATTATCCATGAAAAATTTATAAGTGTTTTGATACAATTTCCACCATCTTTTACCTATAAAGAAGAGAGCTTAGAGCATTTAGAAAATATCTTGGAAGATTTAAAAGATATAAAAAAAGCAGTGGAATTTAGGCATAAATCTTTTGATAAGAAAGATGTTTTTAGGCTTTTAGAAGAGAAAAAAGCATCTATTGTAAATGTAGATGCCCCAAAAACCCCCGAGGCTTTTATAGGACCATGGGAAAGCATTGGAGCGTTTAACTATATAAGGATACATGGAAAAGACCCACAAAACCTATATGGATATATATACGATATGGAAGAGCTTAAAAAACTAAAAACCAAGATAAGAAAGATAGAAGAGCATAAACCCACTTATATATTCTTTAACAACACCAAAAGAGCAGGTGCTTTTCTAAATGCCTTAGAGCTTAAAAAACTATATGGATTTGATGTAGAAATACCTTATAAGTTAGAGTCTATAAAAGATGAAAATCTATGGGTATAGCGTTTTTTGGTGGNNTGGTGGAAGCTTTGACCCAATCCACATAGGACATATATTAGTAGCAAGGGATGTGGTAGAACTATGTAATATAGAAAAAATTTATTTTATGCCTGCTTTTATATCCCCTTTTAAACCCCCATCCATAGCCAGTCCAGAGCAAAGGCTTCATATGTTAAAACTTGCCTTAGAAGATGAGCCTTGGGCTTTTATAGAAACTATAGAATTAGAGCGAAAAGAGATATCTTACACCTATAACAGCGCTATTTTACTAGAAGCCAAATACGATTTAACCCCTACTTTTATAATAGGATACGATGCATATCTAAGCCTCGAGAAGTGGCATAAATATAAGGAGCTTCTTAACATAGCAAAATTTATAGTGGTAAATAGAAACATAAAAGAAGATTTTACAAACAAAAACAATATAAGATTTTGCCCTACAAAAAATATAGAGATTTCATCTACTATGATAAGGCGTAGGCTAAAAGAAGGTAAAAGTGTTAGGTATATGATACCAGATAATGTGTTAGAATATATTAAAAAAGAGGGAATATATGCCTGATAGTTATATAGAGCTTGAGCTTTTTTCTACATACATACCTTATTTTAATAGCGATGATGTTATTGATACTGTATATAGATTTTTCAAAGAAAAGCCTTTTTATAGATATATAGTGGTGCTAAAAGAGGGAAAACCCATTGGTATATTATATAAGGATAAGATATCTTTTAAAGATAAAACCCAAAACATAGAAGAGTTTATCATCCCACTTCCTAAAGTAAAAAATACCACCATAAACCCAGAAAAACTCCAAGATGCCATAGAGATACTGCGTCTTCAAGTGAACGATGTATTTTTGGTAAATGCTAAAAATCAATACATGGGGGTTATAAACTACGATACGTTGATGCATTATCTTGCCAAGCTTCCTGAAGCTCCCAAGAGCAAGATTTCAAACTTAGTGGGTAAAGAAAATACCTGTTTTGTATTAGGTTTTAAAGATTTTAAAAATATAAAAGAAGAGCTTGGTTATAAGGTGGATTCTTTATTTAAATATGTAAACGATTTGCTAAAAAACATGTCAAAAGAGTGCTGTGTTCATATAGAAAAAATGGAAAATGAGATTTGGAGTGTCCATAAATCAAAGCTTACCAGCGATATAGTTTTATCGTTTTTTGAAGAGTTTTATAAAGAGTATGAACTTCTTTTTAAAGAGCATAAAGACATAATTCTTTATGGGATAGCGGTGGATCTTTCAAATATTAAAAGCTTTAAAACACTGAAAGAGCGGCTTGATATACTTAAAGTCTATATAAAAGATATAAAAAATACCGTTGTGATATTTGATGGATTGCCACCTCTTTTAAAAACTTACGTATCAAAGAAAAACAGCGAACTTGTACAAAAGATAAGGCAAAAAATAGTAAAATCTATGGAGGATATGGTGTCGCATATATCCAAATACGATAAGAGCTTATGGGAATTTGTGGCTTACGACATGTTTAAGAGATATCCATTTTATGATTTATTTTATATAATGAATGAAAATGGCATACAAATATCAAACAATATAATAAATCTGAAATCCAATAAAGATATAGCTTCTGGCAGAAAAGGCGCCGATAGATCCAATGAACTATATTTTAAAAACTCTTCAAAGGTTCCCTATATAACAGATGTATATCTATCAAAAGCCACCGATGATTTTTGTATTACGGTTTCCATGAGCTTTGAATATGATGATAAATCTTATGTTATGGCTGGAGATATATCTTATCAAGAACTTGGCAAAATAAACAATATAGACATATGATTTTAGGTTAAAATGTATATAAGGAGGATTTGATGAAACGAGTTTATATAGCATTTCTAATAGTATTATTCTTGAATGTTTTAGGCTTTTCTGATAATAAAAGCCAAAATACAAATTTTAATGAGCTTCTTCAAAAAACACCTGGTGAGCTGGTGGATAGGGTTGTGGCTTCTGTAAATGGAGAACCTATTTTAGAAAGCGATCTGAAAATTGCCATGGTTTATTTTGGTACCAAGGATGCCAAACTTGCTTTAAAAAGACTTATAGATATATATCTTATATATCAATATCTATCTTCAAATCATATGGCAACCCCTGAGGCTTTTTTAGACCAAACCATAAAAGATATGGCGGTTCAAAATCATATGAGTATAGAACAGCTTTACGAACAGCTTAAAAAACAAGGCATATCTCCAGAACAGTTTAGATCTTTTTTAAGCAAAGAGATACTTGCTACTGCTGGTTTTGGAGAGTATTTGAGAAAATCTGTTAAAGTCACTCCTGCTGATATTGAGCTTTTAAAATTAAAATATGGAAAGCCAAAGATAGAGCGACAAATTGAGCTTTTAATAGTGCCAATGTCTAATAAGGATAAGCTAAATAAAATCCTAAATGAAACTGCGAGTCTTAAGAAGATAGCCAACGATTTAGACCTCAACCTACAAACATTGGAAGTTCAAAAAGGAGACCTAAAAAAGAGCTTAGATGAGCAAGTGTGGAAAGCATCCAAGGGTGACGTGGTGTTTGCTCAAGGCAAAAATAATATATATGTGGCTAAGGTTTTAAATGTAAAACTCGCATATGGCAATGTAGATTTGGATAAGTTAAAGAAAAAACTGCTTGAAAAGAAGATGAAGAAAAAATATGACGAAGTCCTATCAAAACTCAAGAAAGAGTCTTATATTCGTATATTTATACAATGAGCTATTACAACGATGCTCTCTTAGATGATACTTATATAGTTTTAGATGTAGAGACCACTGGGTTAAACCCAGATAACGATGATGTCATAGAAATATGTGCTTTCTTGATAGAAAAAGAACGCATCACCAAAGAACTTCATACCCTTGTTAACCCAGGATATTTTATATCCAAAAGGATTACAGAAATAACAGGCATCACAAACGCTATGTTAGTGGGCAGACCCAAAATAGACGAAGTTATATACGATTTTGAAAGATTTGTAAAGGAATATATAATAGTAGGTCATAACATAAACTTTGATCTATCGTTTTTAAAAAAAGCTTACAATTTTTATCTAAACAAAAAATTTAACCCACCAAAACTATGCACCTTAGAGTTATCAAGAAAACTCATCCCACATTTAAAATCTTATAAGCTGTCCTCGGTGGCTGATTATTTTAACATACCTTATGATAGACTTCACAGAGCTAAGGATGATGTTATGTTAAGTTATAAAATATTTTTAAAGCTTATGGAGATAGCTAGAAGACAATACGATAAAGACCCCTCTTATACACTCCTAAAACAGCTTGTTAACTCTTGATATATCTTTATTAAATCAAAATATATTAAACTAAATTATCGTTAGTTTTTAGTCTAACTTTACTTACAATGATATCACTATTTTAACTTTAATTTCACTTGACATATAGATAAATTTATTATAAAATAGAGTGAAAAGGAGGATAGGAATATGAAAAAGACACTTCTTTTACTTGCGGTGTTCAGCGG
This sequence comes from Aquificaceae bacterium UBA2488, assembly GCA_002341805.1. GTDB lineage: Bacteria > Aquificota > Aquificia > Aquificales > Aquificaceae > Hydrogenobaculum. The sequence continues at coordinate 12,793 of DDOS01000057.1, forward strand.
GGCTTACGCTCAGGATCTATCCAATGTATTTTTGTTAAAACCGCTTACTATATTCGGTCATCCAAAGGATTTTGAGGCTTTTAAAAGCCAAAAAACGTTAACACGTGAAAATAGTGTTGATTTAGCACAATCGCTTAACAATCAGCTTGGTATTTTTAACTATTCTAAAGGTGTTATCGCCAACGATATTGTATTAAATGGTCTAAATAGAGACAACATAAATGTACTCATTGACGGAGCTCGTATATATGGAGCCTGTCCTGCCAGAATGGGCGTACCTGCTTTTCACATACCTTTAAATTTTATCCAAGGGGTTAAAATTGTATATGGTCCTTACGATGTTACCCATCAAGGGTCTATGGGCGGACTTGTGGATATAAAAACCATATACCCAAAACTTGGAACTCATGGCAATGTTTCTTTTAACGCAAATTCTTATGGATTTTTAAATCCAAACGCTGAGTTCTCCTTTAACAACGGAAAATTCTATTTTGTGGGTGGATACTCTTTTAAAACCGCAGAGCCTTACAAAGATGCCAACGGTACCAAGATAACAAACTATATAAAAAATGAATACAAATCAACCCCCACCCATGATTTTAACATAAATTCATATTTTGCAAAGTTTGGTTTTACACCAAATACCAATACAGACATAGGTATATCTTATATAAAACAAAGTGCTAACAATGTCTTATATCCATTTTTAAGTATGGATGCCATATACGATAGGACAAATATCGTTAACTTTCACATAGATAAAGAAAATATCTCAAAAGACATCAAGAATATAGAGTTTAGAGCTTATTACTCAGATGTTAGACACCTTATGACAAATCAATATAGAGTAGCTTCTATGTATATGGCTACTTTTGCAAGGTCAGCTTCTTATGGATCTTCTATGTCCTCTAAGATATTTGACACCACCTTTGGGATAGATTTTTATAGAAGAGATTGGTATGCCACAAACCAAACTTTTTCTCGTATGACACCTCCTTATATCATCCCAGATGTATTTATCACCAACATAGGAGCTTATACCAAGAGAGATTTTAATCTTACTAAAAGCCTAAAGCTAAAATTTGGATTAAGAGTAGACAATACAAAATCTACTCCAGACAACTCTTTGATAGCAAGAGATTTTATGGCGTATAAAAATGCCTATCAAACATTTTATGGTATATCTCCTTCTGATAAAACGGATACATATCTAAGTGGATATTTAAAATTTGAAAAAGCCTTAAACCAAAACAATACAGCTTTTATAGGTTTTGGTCATGTGGTAAGGGTACCAGACCCAGAAGAACGGTACATATATTTATACAACATGGGCTCTAATGGTAATCCAAGCTCCTTATGGATAGGAAACCCAGATCTAAAACCTGCTCAAAACAACGAGTTTGATATAGGCCTTAATTCAAGTTACAATAAGTTTAATTTTAGCCTCGACGCTTTTTATAGATATATAACAGACTATATCACCATAACACAATTTCCCACCACCATCATGGGTAAACCTTACACTGTAAACGAATATTGGAACACAACAGTTTTTATGAACGGCATAAACATAGGAGCCAAATACTTTATCACAAAGAATATAAGTATAAATTCAAAAACCTCTTATACAAGAGGCTATCAAATAACAAACGTTTCCAAGCATATCACAAGCCCAAATCTACCAGACATACCACCTTTGAGAGAGATTTTATCTTTAAGATATGATAATAAAAGATATTTTGGAGAGATTCAAACCATCTTAGCTCCTACCCAAAATAATGTAAATACTGATCTTAAAGAGCAAAAAGTCCCAGGATATGGCTTGGTGAATGTAAGCGTTGGGTTTAACTATAAAGGTTTTAGCGTAAGTGCAGGTGTAGATAATCTTTTAAATCAAGAGTATTATAGCTATAACGATTATTATTCAAATCCTTTTAATCAAGGTGTCAAACTGCCAGAGCCAGGGCGTACATTCTACGCCAATGTTTCTTATAGCTTTTGATGAGGCTTTTGTCCACTATCCTTCTTTAGGAGGCATATTAGCCTCCTTTTTGTTTTCAAAATTAATTATGAAAATATAAAAAAATTAGTTTATAATATAATCGTTATGGAAATGGATGTAAAAAAAGAAGAAGCTTTAGTAGATATAGCTGAGTTTTTAAAAGCATTAGGACATCCAGTAAGACTTAAAATTATTGAGCTTTTAATAGAACATAAACAATGTGTTAAAAATTTGGGGGATATTATAGGTATCCCACAACCAAATATATCTCAACATCTTTCTATATTAAGATCAAAAGGTATATTAGGATGGAGGCGTGAAGGTTCTATAATATGTTATTATATAAAGGATAAAAGAGCAGTTGAGGTTTATAATTTATTGACTAAGGAGGTATTTTGATGGCAGGAAATGTTGTTGAACTTACAGATGCAAACTGGGAACAAGAAGTTGTAAATTCACTAGTGCCAGTGGTGGTGGATTTCTGGGCTCCATGGTGCGGTCCATGTAGAATAATAGCTCCTATAGTGGAAAAGCTCGCTTCAGAATTTAATGGAAAAGCTAAAATCGGTAAGCTTAACACCGATGAAAACCCTGGCATATCCATGAAATATGGTATAAGGGCTATACCCACCATCATGATGTTTAAAAATGGTGAAGTGGTAGATACCCGAGTGGGAGTTCAGCCAGAAGATAGTCTAAGAAGAATGATAGCAAACAACGTATGATAAATCCTCATATAGTTTATGATAGTGTTATAGTGGGTGGTGGACCAGCTGGACTCACAGCTGGTCTTTATTGTGCCAGAGCCAAGATAAATACGCTTTTATTTGAAAAATCTGGTTTAGGCGGTCAAATAGCCATCACAGATTTGGTGGAAAATTATCCAGGATTTCCAGAAGGCATAAGCGGTAAAGAAATAACAAATCTATTTAAAGCTCAAGCCGAGAGGTTTGGTCTTAAGATCCATAGAAAAGCTATAACTTCCGTGGAAAATACTAAAGATAATATTAAAATTCTAAAAACAGAGGATGGCTCAGGAATAAAAGCTAAAACCGTTATTCTTACCATGGGTGCAAAAATGAGAACCTTAGATGTGCCTGGCGAAAAAGAATTTTTAAATAAAGGCGTTTCTTACTGTGCTACATGTGATGGGGCTCTTTTTGAGGATATGCCCATAGCGGTGGTGGGTGGTGGAGATTCTGCTACTCAAGAGGCTTTATTTCTAACCAGATTTGCTTCCAAGGTTTATTTGATACACAGAAGGGATACGCTAAGAGCCAAACAATATCTTCAAGATAAGATATTTTCTAATCCAAAGATAGAGTTTGTGCCAAATAAAGTGGTTAAGGCTATACAAGGTTCTGACTTTGTAAGCTCTTTATTGTTGGAAGACACTAAAACCAATGAAGTATCCACTTTAGCGGTGGACGGAATTTTTNNTTTATAGGTATGATACCTGCCACAAATATAGTAAAAGACTTAGTGGAACTTGATGAAAATGGCTATATAAAGGTAAACCAACATATGGAAACATCGGTACCTGGTATATTTGCAGCGGGGGATTGCAGAAGCGGTCAAACAGGACAAGTTGTGGTAGCAGCAGGGGAAGGATGCATAGCAGCAATGTCCGCTGAAAAATATATCCAAAATACCGAATAGTAATTAATGGATACTTTACAGCAAGCTGTAAATATATGGTACAGTAGCTCAAACACCGGAAATATAATTGCAGTTTTATCTATTTTATTGGCTGTAATATTTGTATTTTTTCTGATACCATATGCTCTTGAAGAAATAAAACAAGCAAATAAGCTAAAGGAAAATTTTCATAAAGATGCCGAAGAATATGGCTTGTCTTCTCTAGAAGAGCAACTTGTTTGGAAATACTCAAAAGATTATAGATGGAATATGTCTCTTGTTTTTAACAACAAAAAAGTCTTTGAAATAATAGCTTCAAGAATACTAAAGGATAATCCAAACTATGTAGACATAGTATCTTCTTTAAGGCATAGGCTTGGTTTTGAAAAAATACCATGGTTTTTACCAGTTTCAAGCACAAAAGATATTGAATTATATCAAATGGGTAAAATAATATTTAACGAAAGAGAATATGAAGCGGTAGTATGGGATAAAGATGAAATAAATATATACTTAGCTCTTTATTATCTAAAGACTGCTCCCATAAAAGTGGGTGATGAAATAGAATTTAGTTTTACAACCTCTGATTATGCAAAAGCTTATTTCAAGTCTAAGGTGGTAGCCATATCGGAAGATGGTGATAGATCTGTATACAAAGTAGAGCATGTGGACAAAGTTATAAGAACACCTTTAAGAGAAGCTGTTAGGCTAGAACTAAACTTAAAAGCATACTTATATATACCGTATACCGAAGAGTTGGAAGCTTATAAAGAAGAAAAGGTTTTGCCAGAGCTGGACGAATCAAGTCTCATAGAGGGTACCATAAAAGATTTAAGTATAGGTGGTGCAAGATTTTGCACAAATCTTAGCTTACCTGTGGATTTAGAGCATTCAATATTTCTAAAATTTAATCTTTATGCTCAGGAGCTTATTGTTTATGGTGTTATCAAAAGCAAAATAGAAAACATAGGGCGTTATTGTTATGGCATAAAATTTGATGAGCTTTCCAAAGAACAAGAAGAATCGATAAGGAGCTATGTGATAGAGCAACAAAGATTAGAGATAAGAGCTTATAAACTTGGTGAATCATGAAAAATGTATTGTTGGTAGGACTTGGAAACATGGGAAGCAAGTATTTTAACTTGCTAAGCAAGATGGATATAAATCTTACGCTGTGTGATATAGATGAAACAAAGCTAAGAGATAAAGGATATCCTTATATTACAAACTTAGAAAACATTAAAGATATCGCTTATGGTATAATAGCCACAGACCCCAAAAAACATGTAGAACTCGCTAAAAAAATATTAGAGAAAAACGCCAATGTGCTAATAGAAAAGCCCCCTGCCACATCCTATGATGAACTTTATAGTTTAAAAGATTTTGAAAATAAAATACATATATCAGAGATAGAAAGATTTTCTATGTGTATCAAGGAATTTCCAAAGCATATAACTCCTAAATACATACATATAAAACGTTTGAACAAAGGCAGTGGTTATATAAATCCTCTTTGGGATTTGGCTTGGCATGATCTATACAATCTTTTTTATCTTTTTAAAGATGTTTCCATTAAAAGTCTAAATACAGGTCATATATGGAGATTGGAAGGTTTTGTGAAAAATGAAATACCTTTTGTGTTGGAGGTAGCGTGGAATCATCATTTTGTGGATAGAAACTGGCAAGTGAAAACCGAAAAAGGTATGATATTTATGAACTTCGCCGATGAGGAGATAACCTTAGAAGATGGATATTCTTATAGAAGGAAAGAGGGCAATAAACTCCTCGATATGATCAACGAATTCTTAGATGACATGCCAAATGAATCTTACGATAGAGCTCTTGGCATATTGAGAATATTAGATGAGTTTAAACCGTGAAGCTCATTGTAACTGACAAAGAGGATCTTGTTTTTTCGCTTTTAATAAAAAATAACGAATTGATAGATTTAAAAGTAGATAATCCTGAATCACCAGAGTATACTTCTGCTATATTCTTAGGCAAGGTGAAATCCGTAGTACCTGGAGTGGAAGGCTACTTTGTGGATATAGGTTTGAAAAAAGATGCGTATTTGCCTTTTAGTAAAGCGGATAAACCATATAAAGTCGGAGATTATGTGATAGCACAGGTGAAAAAAGAGCCCTCTTATTTTAAAGGTGCAAAACTATCTACGAAATTATCTTTTAAAGGAAGATATGTCATATACACAAAGGATAATTTTTGTATAAAAACATCAAGCCTATTTAATCAAGAATCAAGGGACAAATATATAAACGAAGTTTCTAAGCTTTTAGAAAAAGATGAATCTATAATACTAAGAACAAACGCTCAACAAGTGTATATTGATGAGATATATCAAGAGATACTATATTTTAGGAATAAGATAAAAACATTAAAAGATATATCTTACAAAAGCATAATGGTGCTTGAAAAAAAAGAACCATGCTATATATCTATGTTAAAAGATCATTTTCTTAATATAGATAGCATT
>DDOS01000040.1:0-19098 GCA_002341805.1 Aquificaceae bacterium UBA2488
TGCTCTTTTGCCAACAAAGAAGCCAAAACTTTTACATCTACTTTCTCTAATTCTTGGAAGCTCTTTATAATCGTAGAACTACTCACAAATTCATATATTTTAGCAAATTTTTCCGGGGGTAAAACTTTTCTTGCAAATTCCAAAAGTTGTTCTGTGTCTGGAGATATTATAGTGGTTTCTTGATAATCTTTCAAGAACTCTTTGGCTATCTCCTCCACATCTTGAAGCGTGATACCCTGCAGAGCATTCATGCTTATAAGCACATCTTGGAGTTCAGAGTCATCCAATTCTTTCATTATCTCCACAGATACTTCTGGAGGCAAAGCCATCATCAAAACTGCCGCTTTCTGACTTTTTGTTAACTTGTCTACAGGCATATTAATATAATAAACTATGTTTAAGCTTATATCAAGTTTTAATGAGATTTAAAGAATAACCAAGCGTTTTCTCCGCCCTTTGGAAACTTTATAAGATGATATTTGCCTTTTAGTTTTTCACCATGAAGTATTATATCGTATTTTGTTGATGTTCTTTCTAAAAGCTCAAAAACACCTCTATCCCAAATTTTTACTGTGCCAGCTCCATATTCTCCTTCTGGTATTATGCCTTCAAAGTTTGCATATTCTAATGGATGGTCTTCGGTTTGGATGGCTAATCTTTTTAAACCTTCCTCTGTGGGTGGTTCTTTGGGTATAGCCCAGGATCTTAATACACCGTCCAAAGCCAACCTAAAATCCCAATGAAGATGAGAAGCGTTATGTTCTTGCACTACAAATATATAATCATGATTTTCAATGATATTCCAGTTTGGTTCTGGAGTTTTAGAGAAATTTCTTTTTTTGATATACTCTACCAATTCATCAGGCCCATCATCTTTTTTATGGCTTCTTCAAGACCAAATAATACCGCATTTGATATAATAGAGTGACCTATATTTAGCTCTTCTATGATATTAGATAAATCTTTAAGATAAACGATGTTTTGATAAGTGATTCCATGTCCTGCATATACTCTAAGACCAAGTTCTTTGGCTAATGTTCCTGTCTCTCTTAATTTTTGTTTTTGGGCTTTTAAAAGCATAAAATCTTTTTTAATATAGCTTTCTGCAAATTTACCCGTATGAAGCTCAACAGCATCGGCTCCTACAAATTTTGAAGCTTCCACTTGCTCTTTTTCTGGGTCTACAAACAAAGATACTTCTATGTTATACTCTTTAAAATCCTTTATATACTCTTTTAAATAGTTTATCTGGGAAACTACATCGAGTCCGCCTTCAGTGGTTATCTCTTGACGTTTTTCAGGGACAAGCGTAACCCTCTGGACTTTATTGGCTATTGCTATATGCTTCATCTCGTCAATGGGGGCCATTTCTAAGTTTATAGGAAGATCTATGAGTTTTCTGACAAGAGCTAAATCCTCATCTTTTATGTGTCTTCTATCTTCTCTAAGATGCATAGTTATTTGATGAGCGCCAGCTCTTTTTGCTATAAAGGCTGCTTCCAAAACAGAAGGTTCTATGGTTTTTCTGGCTTCTCTTAGGGTGGCTATGTGGTCTATGTTAACACCAAGCTTCATATTATTCCCATTCTATGGTAGCGGGTGGCTTTGAAGATATATCGTAAACTATTCTGTTTATACCAGGCACTTCTTGGATAACCCGTCTCATAACATGCTTTAAAAACTCATAAGGCAACTCTGAAACATCTGCAGTCATGCCATCTTGACTATCTACAGCTCTTAGGGCTAAAACTTTTTCATAGGTTCTATTATCCCCCATAACTCCAACAGATTTGACTGGTAATAGTACTGCAAAAGCTTGCCAAACTTTGTCATAAAGATCCCATTTTTTTAACTCTTGTATAAATATATAATCTGCTTCTCTTAAAATCTGCAAATCTTCATTGTTAGCAGTGCCTATTATACGTATAGCAAGGCCAGGACCAGGAAATGGATGCCTATAAACAAGTTCTTTTGGAAGCCCAAGCTCTAACCCAAGAGCTCTCACCTCGTCTTTAAAAAGCTCTTTTAAAGGTTCTAAAAGCTTTAAATGCATCTTCTCTGGAAGCCCACCCACGTTATGATGGGATTTTATCTTGGCAGAACCATGTATACCTGCACTTTCTACAAGATCTGGATATAAAGTCCCCTGCAACAAAAACTCTGCCTGATATTTCTTTGCCTCTTCTTCAAAAACCTCTATAAATGTATTTCCTATGATCTTTCGTTTTTGTTCTGGATCTTCTACATCCTTTAGTCTTTCTAAGAATAGGTTAGATCTATCCAATACTACGAGCCTCAAGCCCAAATCTACTAAGCTTGAAACCACGTCTTTTGTTTCGTTTTTTCTTAAAAGCCCATGATCCACAAATATACAGATTAAATTATCTTTTATAGCTCTGTGGGTTAATACCGCTGCTACACTAGAATCTACTCCACCAGATAGTGCACATATAACTTTTTTGTCTTTTACTATATCTTTTACCTCTTGGGTTTTCTCTCCTATAAAGCTTTTCATATTCCAATCTGGAATGCATTTTGCTATGTTAAATAAAAAGTTAGATAACATCTTTTTACCATACTCAGTGTGATAGACCTCCAAATGAAATTGTACACCATATATAGGAAGTTCTTTATGTTTTATGGCTGCATTCTCAGAGTTATCAGAAAAACCCACAACTTCGAAATCTTTTGGTAGTTTTGATACTTTGTCTGCATGACTCATCCATACAATAGATTCTTCTTTGATGTCTTTGAAAAATACATCGTTTTTAGCTTTTAACATAGCCTTACCATATTCATGCTTATCTGAACGTTCCACAACACCACCAAATTCATAAGATATGAGCTGATGTCCATAGCATATTCCAAGTATTGGGATGCCTAAGCTATATATCTCTTTGTCTATCTTTTTTGCGTTTTTTTCATAAACAGAGTAAGGTCCGCCAGATAATATTATGGCACAAGGGTTTTTCCTTTTTATCTCTTCAATAGATATATCGGGGCTTGCAATTTCGCTGTAAACCCCAAGTTCTCTTACTCTTCTGGCTATAAGTTGAACATACTGTGAGCCAAAGCTCACCACCAAAACAGTGCTTTTCACTTATATCATCAACCTTTCAAGTTCTCTTTTTTTAAGTATCTCAATATAACCTCTTTCGGTATGTATGATGCCATCTTTTTTCCATTTACTCATTATACGAATAGCTGTTTCTACAGTGGTGCCTGTCATTTCTGCTATGTCTTGGCGAGTAATGGGTATTTCTATGGATATTTTACCACTTTCTTTTTCTTCTCCTACGGCCTTGGCAAGCTCTAATAAGACTCTTGCTATACGCTCTTCTACTCTTCCAGAAGCTATAGATTTTAGTATGTCATATGCATAAAGTAGGTTGTGGGTGGCATCGCAGGTTACTTTCACAGCAAAAGCTGGATACTTAATAGCTAAGTTTATAAAATCTTGGTTTGACAGATATAATACCGTTGACTCTGTCATGGACTGGGCTGTATAGGTGGTTTTTATCTTAGATTTTACATTAGACCCACCCCACTCTATCCATCCAAATGTATCTCTTGGGAAAACAAGCCTTACTATTATAGTGCGTCCGTCCTGGGTTTCTTTTATGAGCTTTACAATACCATCCATCAATATGAAAAGTCCGGGTTCGGATTCTTCTTCAAAGAAGATATATTCATTCTTCCTATACTCTCTTATGTTTAGTAAGCTTGCCACTTCCTTTATCTCATCGTTGGTCATGTTCTCAAATATATTAACTGTTTTGAGAAACTTTATTTTCTGGTCTGCGCTACTCTTAGGCTTTTCCATAGTTTCCATGCTTTTACCTCCAAAAATAATAAAAATTACTGATATAATACTATGATTATACCATCATATATAATTTATGTAAAGAGATTATTTTTTCAAGTTTTTCTTTTATTCTTATATCTCCATCTCTTGGTGTATCCAATATTGATGTATATATATTATCTTCCATCAGGTCCTCAAAATCCTCATAGTCTAAAGACCTAAGCAATTCTTCTGCTTCCTTGGTGATTTTAACATCCTTTAGGTTTATATCGTTTAGATAAATCCATACCAAACCCCAAGCCCTTGCTAAGCTTATGGGATTGTATCCACCACCTCCAAGGAGTATAAACTTTTTGGTATATCTATAAATTATATCTATGGCTTTTATATAAGCGTTGTTGGATAGCTCAAATTTTGACAGGTAGTCTTCCTTTAGCCCATCTACACCCATTTGTATCACAAAAGCATCTGGGTTAAACCTCGAACTTGCAAAATCAATAGCTTTTTCCAAAGCATACGAAAACTCACTATCGTTTATGGCTTTTGGTAAGGGTATATTCATATTAAATCCAAGACCCTCATCAATTCCAAGCTCTGTTTCATAACCCATTGAAAATGGAAACGCGTATTCTGGGGATTGATGAAGGCTTATGGTATATACGCTATCATCCTCATAAAAAGCTTCTTGCACACCATCTGGATGATGAGCGTCTAAATCTATATACATTATCTTTCTAAAACCATGTTTTTGAAGATGTTTTATGGTAATAACTGGATCATTTAGAAAACAAAATCCATTTGCTTTAGAGCTTTTGGCATGATGCATACCGCCTGCAGGGTTAAATATCACAAGCTGTTTTTGGCTTTTATAATAACTATTAAAAATTTCCACCGCCTGAATACTTGAGCCTGTAGCCAGTAGTGAACCTCTCCACATACCAGGAGATATTGGATTTTCTATAGTGCCTGTGTTATATTTTTCTCTTATATAGGCATTTACTTTCATAGTGGCATCAGATTTCATAAGAGCCTCTATATAATCTTTTGTATGAAAAATAAGAAGTTCATCTATAGTGGCATCTCTTGCTTCTACATAAGGAAGATCGATATTTAGAGCTTTTAGATAGTTAAGCATCAAAGAGACCCGTGGTACCCTAAGAGGATGATTCTTAGGATACCTAAGTTCACTATATTTATAGCTGGCTATTAGAAAGTTCACTACACTAAAAGCCTAAAACTGTTGATCTGTGATATCATTTTTTGCTACCAAGCCACTCGTTTAGCTGTACTTCGCTGGATGGGGCTCCTGGATGCATTTTACCATCCATACCGATGATGGTAGGGGTCCCTTCTACTCCAAGTTTTTGAGCTTCTTGCATAGATTGATTTATAAACTGCTGTCCCTGAGGGCATTGAGACAGTGGTGCCTTGGTGTTATAAGCATTGTGTAGGGAGTTCCACCCTTTTTTAGCACACCAAAGACCTATAGCAGTCTGATACGCTCCTGGATGTATGGGAAGTGGGAATAAGATGACCCTTACTTCCACTCCGTTTTTATCTGCCCATTTTTGAATGAGCGGTTCTGCTTCATGGCAGAATGGACATTTTGGATCTGTGATAAGGTATATATATTTATCCGCAGGGGGTGGGGTTGTACCAAAATAAGACTTTCCTTTATAATAGCTAAAAGCCACATAGTTATTCAAAGAGTTTATCTGAGATTTGCTTACCTTTAAAAATTGTTGCATTTTCTCTTGGGTGAGGTTTTGTTTTGTGATGGCGTTAAGAAGCTGCCCAGCTATAAAATAATTGCCTTTTGGATCTGTATATATAACATTTGGAGGACCACCGTTAATCTTCATTACCACTTCGCATAAGCCTTTTATTTGTTTTAATGGTTCTTTTGCCACAATATCTACCTTAGCCCCTGGGGGTATAAAGTGCCCTATGTTTGTGGTGAGTACTTTATTTGATGGACATGTGGTAGTCTCTAACCCACTAAATTTACTGCAAGAGCCTATTATTATCAAGCTTGCAAAACCAAGACCATAGATAGCGATCTTTTTAAAAGCTTTTTTCATCTTTTACCTCCTAAATATTTAGTATTATACCAGAATTATTTTTGCTCTACTTTGTTTATTATAAAATAAACTATCCCTATAAAAAGCATCAAAATGCCCAATACTAAAATTTCCAAAGTTTTCTTAGGATAGAGTGAAATTATCAGTATTTTCCTTATTATAGCGGCTAATGCTATGCCAGCAAATATTTTTAAAGATAAAGAAGAACCTTTTAAATGCTTTAGCTCTTCGTTTAAGAGTTCTGCTATTGCATATAAAATAAGAACAGAACCTAATACTTCCAAGGCTGTAGACTCCGGATTTAATTTTCCTGTTAAAAGCCCAAAAAGTTCATACAATATCCAAGCACTCCCCATTATGGCTAAAAGGCTCATTGTAGTCACTATGAATAAATCTATAAGTCTTGATACGCCTTGTATAGAGTCTATAAATATCTTTTGAATTTTGGATGCTCCAAGATATAATCTAAACTCTTCTTCTCTATAAGATTCTGTTATTATGTCTAAGTTTATGTCTAATATTTTATCTATAGATTTTAATATCTCCATTCTTTCATTAGGGTCTTTGGTTTTTTCTGATACTAAATTTTCTATAAAAGTTCTTACAAAGTTCATAGAAGAGTTTAGATAGTGTGGAGGCAAACCTATTTTAACGTGTTTAGAACCTATCTTTTGTATTTTTGACANNCTATCAATACTGCTTTCAAATAGGTCTAAAAACCAAGCCATCAAATATGCTTTATGTCTTTTTTTGATATTTTCATCTTTTAAATACCTATCCTTATCGGCAAAAACATTAAAATATTCGTATAGTTTCTCTACAAACATCTCTTTGTATTTTAAAGCTATCTCTTTCATACTACGAAGATTTTCCTCATCTTGATATGTCCAGTTGTAATGCTTTTTAAGCTCTTCGATACTTCTCATATATATATTTTATGCTAAAATGACAATAATGTTAAAAGAAAAAGCGTTTTTGCTTCTTATACTGCTTTCTTTTATATGGGGATACAACTGGGTGGTGATGAAACAGGGGATAGGTTATATGCCACCTTTGTATTTTGCATTTTTTAGAGTGTTTTTTGGAGCAATTTTCATCTTTGGTTTCATGGCCTTTAAAAGGATGAGTTTAAAACCCCAATACATTTTTTATGCATTTGTACTTGGTATACTCCAATCAGTGGGTTTTATAGGGCTTACAGTTTTAGCCTTAGAGTTTGCGAAAGCTGGTAAAACTGCTATATTAGTATATTCCATGCCTTTTTGGCTTACATTGTTTTCTTTTATGTTTTTATCTCAAAAGCCAGATAGAAAAGAGATGGTTAGTAATATATTAGCATTTACTGGGCTTATGTTTGTCTTAGAACCATGGAAGTTAGATATTTATAATCTTAAAAGCCTAGTAGGGGATATACTTGCTATTGCAAGCGGGATATAGTGGGCATTGTCAGTGATTTGGCAAAAGAAAAATAAACATCTAAATGTTGATATCATATCCATAAACGCTTGGCAGATGCTAATAGGCAGCATCGGAATATTTATTATGGCAGTTATTTTTGAGCCTTTTAGGATAGTTTTGTCTAATGAGCTTTTTTGGTCTTTATCTTACAATGCTTTATTTGCCAATGCTTTAGCTTGGATTATATTTACCTATGCTGTGAAAAAATTATCCCCTGGGGTTATGGGATATACGATGCTATTGGCTCCTATAATAGGTATGATAAGTTCTATGATAGTGTTAAAAGAAACTATGGATATATATGAAAGTATAGGTTCAATCCTTGTAGTATCTGGGCTTTTAATAATGATATTAGATCATTTAAATGGTTAATTTATCTCTCTATTTAACCCTTGTATATATATTTGCTCCAATATTCTTCTTGCTATGGGAGCTGCGGTGAGATTTCCTTCTATACCGTGTTCTACTATAACACCCACTATGTATTTTGGGTCTCTATAAGGGGCGAAAGCCACAAACCATGCATCTGGTTGATATTTCCAAGGGCTGTTTGGGCCTACATGTTTGCCAAATACTACTTGAGCTGTACCTGTTTTCCCTGCTATATCTACTATTGTAGATTGTGCATTTGTACCAGTACCAGCAAGTACCACCTCTCTCAAACCCCTTTTTACTATTGTATAATCTTCTAAGGGTGCCCTTACATATCTAAACACTTTTCTATAGTTTCTAAATATAACTTTTCCATCTGAACTTTTTATCTCTTTTAACAAGGTGGGTTGATATATAACACCGTTGTTAGCTATGCCCTCCATCATGGTAACCTGTTGAAGGAGTGTTACTAAAACATAGCCTTGACCTATACTCATATTCACAGTATCCCCATCGTACCACGGTTGATGAAATTTCCTTAGTTTCCAGCTTTTAGTANNAAACTTCCTTAGTTTCCAGCTTTTAGTAGGCAAAAATCCATTTGCATTGTAAAGTTCAAAGGGTATGCTATGGCCATACCCAAACTCACTTTCTATATGATATATTTTTTTTTGTCCAAGTTTTAACCCGAGCTGATAAAAGAATGTATCACAAGAATTTTGAATAGCTTGATCTATTGTTTGATATCCAGTGTCGTATCTTATCCAGTTGTAAAATATATGGTTGCCAACTTTTAGAGAACCAGAGCAATCTAATCTATCAGAAGGAGTTAATGCACCGTATTTTAAGGCTGCTACGGCGATTGGTACTTTAAACACGGAACCAGGTGGATAAATAGCCTCAGTGGCTCTGTTTAATAAAGGTCTTAGTGGGTCGTTTATCAATTTATCCCAGTTACTATATACATTATCTGGATTAAACTCTGGAAAACTATCAATGGCTAATACCTCTCCGTTGTGAGCATCCATTACTATAACAGCCCCTACTTTTTGGCCAGAGCTTAAAAATACATTATGAACTATGTCTTGAATCTTGGAATTTATAGTTAAAACTACGGTATCCCCAGACTCTGGAGATTTTTTATCTATGGTATAAAGCTTTTTACCAAGAGCATTTACCATAATTTTCTTATAACCTAATTTACCTATGAGATACTTATTGAATGTTTTTTCTAAACCAGACTTTCCTATAACACTTTGAGGACCTATATTGTATTTTTTTAGCTCTTTAGCAGATGGAAGACCCACATATCCAATTATATGAGCGTATTCATTTCCAAAAAGATACACCCTCTTTGGTACTATACCCACAAATATACCAGGAAACTTATAGGAATTTGTATAGAAAAGCTCCAACTGGGTTTTACTGAGATTCTCCATGATTTTGACGGGTGTAATAGAGTTTTTATTGGCTTTTATGATGGGAAATATATCTATACCAAACATGTTTTTAAATTTGCTTATTTCTTGCTGAATTTCATTATTTTTAGTAAATTCTTGGGGATCTATATAAAGATCGTAAGTTGGTACATCATAAGCTATTCTAACACCATCAGAGTCTTCTATGGTGCCTCTCGGAGGATATAACACCTGAAGTCTTGTATAGTTGTTTATGGAACTTTCGTAATATTCTTTACCCTTTATTATCTGTAGATAAAACAACCTTGATATCAAGCCAATATATGCTATTAAAATAAAACCAAAAAATATGATATACCTATTTCTCATTGGCTATAAATCTTTTAATTATCAAAAATGTTATAAAATCTATGAAAACCGAATATACCATATTTATATAATTTACATCAAAAGCATGAAACTTTAAAGATATCAAAAGTATATTTGTAAATTTTATAAGAATATCATACACTAAGAATAACAATGTGCTCATATGTTCAATATCGCTTATATATTCTTCTATTAAGATAAGCAATATACTATAAAACGAATAGCTGAAACTAAATATACCAAGATTATTTGTGCTAAGATCCATTAGTATACCTATTGTAAAAGCTTTTAATGGCATAGATTTGTCTTTATAATCTAAAAACAAAAGTGGCATAAAAATCTCAGGGAAAGGATAGGTTTTATATCCTTCTAATAAAAAAAATTCTAATATGAACAATAAAACACTAAGTATTAAGAATTTTTTATTGTTCATTCTGCATCCCTATAATGGTTGCAAAATCATATAGATTTGGCTTGGATAACGGTTTTACCTTAACTTTTAAAAAAAATAGATTTTTGGTCTTTTCTATGTTGATCACTTTGCCCAATAACAGATAAGGCACATAATTGTTCTTAAGGCTTCTAAAATATATCAAATCACCTACTTGAATATTGCTTTTAGGACTTACATTTATAAGTTTTCCATAAGGATAACCCCCAGCATATATATAGCTATCACCAGTTCTATAATCATATACTATGGTATTTAGTTTATTGTTGTAGACAGTCATGACATATGCATCATCTAAAATAATCTTATATACAAGCCCTACAAAATAACCATTAGAAGATACGATATCCCCGCTTTTAATATATTTATTGCTATATATCTCTATCATAGACTGCTTACCAGATATATCGTATCCTATGACCTTAGAGATATATATGTTTGGTATTTTGCTTTTATCGATAAAAGATATGCTGTTATTTAAGTAAAAACTCTGTCTGGCTTCATTTTGACAATTTAATAAAGCATGTTTATAAACTTCATAGTAAGCGAGCTTTTTTCTAAGGGCTATGTTTTGCTCGTTTAGATTTACCAAATTAAAGTACGCCTTACTTATATTTTTTATAAAAGCATAAAACAAAAATCTATAGTTATTTATATAGTTAAAAGGGTTATAAGGTATAAATTCTACCTTTATAAACCCTATGTATAATAAGATGCTTAAAATCGGCAAAAATATGTATATTTTTTTAAGGCTCATCAGGTGAATGAAACTTTCTTTAAAAGCCCTACATCATCCACTACACTACCAACGCCTTTTGCCACAGCCCTTAAAGGATCTTCGCAGTAGTAGGTTTTTATGCCAAGATCTTTTGAAAGTCTGGCATTTAGGTTTCTAAGCAAAGAACCGCCTCCTGCTAAAACTATGCCTTTTTCAACAATATCTGCAGCGAGTTCTGGTGGTGTTTTTTCCAAAGTAGTCCTAATGGCACTCACTACCGTATTTAAAGTATCCTCTAAAGCCTCATATACATTGGTGGACGTTATAGTTATTGATTTTGGAAGCCCTGTTACGTCCCTTCCTCTTATATCCATCTCTTTTACTTCTTGGGGTATAATTGCGGATCCAAGTTCTAATTTTATCTTTTCGGCGGTTTGTTCGCCTATCAACATACTAAAATTTCTTTTTATATACTCTGCTATAGCTTCATTCATCTCATCTCCTGCTATTTTTAAAGAATGAGATATCACTATACCAGATAAGGATATAACGGCAATGTCTGTGGTTCCACCGCCTATATCCACCACCATATTACCAACTGGTTCTGATATCGGGAGGTCTGCTCCAATGGCTGCAGCCATTGGCTCTGCTATAAGATAAACTTCTCTGGCTCCAGCGGATTTTGCAGCATCTATTACCGCTCTTTCTTCTACGGGTGTTATACCAGATGGCACACCTATGACTACTTTTGGCTTTGGCTTTAATATGCCCTTGCCTAATGTCTTTCTGATAAAACTTGCTATCATGATTTGAGTAATTTCAAAATCTGTTATAACACCATCTTTTAATGGCCTTACTGCTTTTATGTGTTCTGGAGTTTTGCCAACCATTTCCTTAGCTTCAGTGCCTACAGCCAAAACTTTATTCTTTTTTGAATCTATGGCCACTATAGATGGTTCTTCCAAAGCTATACCACGACCTGGTATAAATATAATACTATTAGCTGTACCTAAGTCAATTCCAATTGCATTTGCACTAAATACTTTTTCAAAAATATTGAACATAAGAATATTTTAACCTAAAAATATGTGTAATAACTAATTATTAGTTATATCGTATAGGCTATCTGCTAGCTTTATATAATACTCGGAGTTTTCAAGATCATCTATTAGATTTTGAGGTAAAAACTCATAACCATGATAAGCACCTATTAAAGATCCAGTTATAAACCCTATGGAATCCGTGTCTGCTCCAAACTCCCAATAAGAATTTATGGCTTTTACAAATGTATCGAAAGGATATTCTGTACCTTCTGATAGAAAATAGTAAGTAGAGAGTCCTAAGCTTTCTAATACAAAATTACCATTACCTATCGTTATAATGGCCTTATCTTTACTAAACCCCTCTTCAAGGGCAGTTTGCAACGTTCTTAGAGTTTCTTTTGCGTGATTAGAGGATACATCGTCTTTTAAGCTTTCCAAAAGCTCTAATTTACCCTCTATGGAAAAAAGTGATTCATCGTTGTTTATGGCTTTTAATAAAATACTATTAAATATAATAGCTCCGTCTAAAACCACATCTGATCGATGTGTTAGACCCACTACCAATTTTGAAGATTCTTTAGCCAACTCTTCATCTTTGTAATGAAACATAGAAGTTGCTATGACTCTTAATATACCCTCCACAGAGGAAAATTTTAACTCTTCTTTGGATCCACTTGCGATAGAGTATACAGCTTTTAATGTAAATGGATCTGGATATCTATGAGAAGCCTCATTAAGAGCCCAGTCTTTTAGTTTTTCAAAAAAGTTGTACACATTTATTTTTTTTGATTCTACTATAGATTCTAAAAGAAGTCTTGCTATAGTGGTTTCGTCAGAGGTTTCGTTAGCTTGTTGAAAATTGGCTGGGGATGNNATTATCTATAGGTAAATTTCTATAATAGCTCTCTATATCATATATATCTAAATCTTCAAGAGATTTTCCTATGGCATCTCCTATGGCGCTTGCTAAAACTATACCTCTAAATTTGTTTTTCATAACGTGCCTTTTGTAGATAAAATACCCTTATCGTGTTTTGATATGGCTTGCCTTATGCTAAAAGCAAAAGACTTTATAATACACTCAGCTATATGATGTAAAACATGCCCTTCCAAAACTTTTATGTGTATCGTGGTTTTTGATTCTAAAGCAAAACCTTTTACAAACTCCCATATAAGTTCAAAATCAAACTCTGTTATCTTTCCTCTTATTTCTTTTTTATCATAATAGAATAAACTTCTACCAGAAAAATCTAAAGAGCAAAGCACAAGAGATTCATCCATGGGAAGTATGGAAAATCCATATCTATTTATATTGGATTTGTCTCCAAGGGCTTTTAATACAGCTTGTCCTAAGACTATACCTACATCTTCCACAAGATGATGATAAGATACATCTATATCTCCTTCAGCTTTTAAAGATATATCTATAAAGCTATGTCTTGAAAAACTCTCCATCATATGGTTTAAAAAGCCCACAGGAGTTTCTATTTGATAGGCGCCAGTTCCGTCTAAGTTTATCTCCATGTCTATGGTGGTTTCTTTGGTTTGTCTAAATATATGAGCTTTTCTCATATATATTCTTCCTTAATGTATTCTTTTAAGACTTTTGGTATCCTTATTTTACCATCTTTGGTTTGATAATTTTCCACTATAGCCACAAGGGTTCTACCTACCGCCAAAGAAGAGCCATTTAATGTATGTACAAATCTATTTTTACCCGTTTCATCTTTAAATCTTATATTGGCTCTTCTAGCTTGAAAATCTTCGCAGTTAGAACAAGAAGATATCTCTCTGTATTTATCTTGAGATGGGATCCACACTTCTATATCGTAGGTTTTAGAGGCTGAAAATCCTATATCTCCTGAGCATAGTACCATTACTCTATAAGGAAGTTCTAAAAGCTGTAAAATCTCTTCGGCGTTGTTTAAAAGCTTTTCTAATTCATCGTAAGAGCTATCTGGGTGTGTGATTTTAACAAGTTCCACTTTGTCAAATTGATGCTGTCTTATGAGACCTTTTATATCTTTCCCATGAGAGCCCGCTTCTCTTCTATAACAAGGAGTATAAGCGGTTAGATATATAGGTAGCTCATCTTCTTTTAGAATACTATCTCTATATACATTCACCAATGGTACTTCTGCAGTGGGTATTAGATAAAGTCCATCTTCTTGAATAAAATAAAGTTCTTCTTTAAACTTCGGAAGCTGACCAGTACCAATAAGAGCAATATCTTTAACCAAATGAGGGGGAGATATCTCTTCATAACCATTTTTCATATTTATATCAAGCATAAAGTTTGTTAAAGCTCTTTCAAGTTTTGCCAATGGGCCTCTTAATATACTAAATCTACCGCCAGAAATCTCCGAAGCCTTGTCAAAATCAATAAAACCCCTTGATACACATAAATCAGAATGGTCTTTTATTTCAAAATCAAACTTTGGAATATCTCTATATCGTTTTATCTCTATGTTGTCGTGCTCATTTACTCCAAATGGTACAGATTCGTGTATGAGGTTTGGTATTCTTAAAATTAAATCGTTCATATATCTTTCTATGCGAGCCACAACATCTTCAAGTTCTGATATCTGATCTTTTAGATTTCTAATCTCTTCTTCTAAGAGAGAAGTGTCTTGTCCTTGTTTTTTAAAAAGACCTATCTCTTTACTTTTAGCATTTCTAACAGCTCTTAGCTCTTCAAGGTTTTTTATCTTTTGTCTTCTTTCTTCATCAAGTTGTAATATATCATCTATCTTATAAGATAGTATCTGGTCTCTTTTGGACAAATTTTCTTTTACATAGTCAGGGTTTTTTCTTATAAGCTCAATACTAATCATAGCAAAACCACCTTTGATATATCGGATTCCAAACTAAAAATTTTGTCTTCTGGTACATTTAACCCAGCTGGAGTTTTTATCTTTTGTATTAGGTTTTTAATATCATATTTTATATGAGTGCCTGCCTCTGTGGATACCAAAATATCAAATTCATCCTCTTCGTTGTACAAAATCATGTCTAATACATTTAAAGATTTTAATCTTAAGATATTGACTCCTTGGGAGGATTTTGATTTTTGAGGTAGATCGCTTAACCTTAGTTTTTTAGCGTATCCTTCTTTTGTTATTAAAAGCCCAAAAGCTTTATCTTTTATAGCTTTTACAGATATAGCTATATCCTCTTCGTTTAGCTTTATACACTGCTGGGCTTTTGAAGAATTTGTGGAAGCTCCTATATCTTGAGTTAATATTTTATTTATATAACCTTTTTGGGTTAATATTAGAATTTCATTCTCAGCATCAGAGCCATCTATGGATACGATTTCTTCATCATGTAGTTTTATAATCTGAAATCCTTGAGTCTTATACTCAAATTCCACAAGAGGTAGTTTTTTAAGGTGCCCTTTATTGGTAAGAAGTAGAACTCTGGTGCTATATTGCTCTCTAACAAAAGCATCCACTATATACTCATCCACATCTTTTACATGTATTGTACTGCCTGATAATGCTTGAGAGCCTGCTGTCCAATAAGCTCTACCTTTGTTTGATATCACAAAGAGTCCTTCTGTATATTTTAATCTTGCCACATGTATTATTGGGTATCTTTCTTCAAGAGAATCTATGTTATCCAAATCTATAGGCCTTACTAATCCATTTTTAGTGATATAAACTTCCACTATTATATCTTCGCTTATCATACCCTCTATAAGGGTTCGCCTTGGATCTTTGAATTTATCTGATAAAGCGGTTGTCTCATCTATAAATATTTTTATCCTTTCGGATTTGTTTTCTAATACATAGTTATAATATTTTATATTTTCTATGAGTTCTTCATATTCTTTTTGAAGTTTAGTGGTTTCTAAAGAAGTAAGTCTTTGTAGTCTCAAATCCAATATAGCTTGGGCTTGTTTTTCGGTAAGACCCCAACCGGTTATAAGCTTTTGCTTCGCATCAGCGGTATCTTCAGAAGCTCTTATAGTGTTTATGATGTTATCTATATCTTTTATACATATTAAAAGCCCTTCTACTATATGAAGCCTGTCTTGGGCTTTTCTCAAGAAAAACTCTGTCCTTCTATGGATGACGTTTAATCTATGTTTGAAGAATTCCATCAAAATTTCTTTTAGATTTAAAAGTTTCGGCTCCAAACCAACCAAAGCTACCATGTTTATTGGGAAATTTTTCCTAAGAGATGTATTTTTATATAGTTTTTTAAGTACTGCTTCACCCTTGGCATCTTTTTTTAGCTCTATCACTATTCTTATACCCTCTTTATCGGATTCATCTCTTAAATCGGATATCTCCTTTAATTTACCCCCCCTCGCTAACTCTGCCACTCTTTTTATAAGCTCTGCTTTGTTTACCATGTATGGGATTTCTGTTATTATAATCTGTTCTCTGCCTGAGCTTGTTTTTTCTACACGGGCTTTTGCTTGTATAGTAACCTGTCCTCTGCCAGTTTCATAGATCTCTTTTGAAACTTCTCCTACTATAATACCTCCTGTGGGGAAGTCTGGCCCTTTTATATATTTCATAAGCTCTTCTATGGTAATATCTTGATTGTTGGCTAAAGCTATAAGAGCATCACAAACTTCCTTCAGATTGTGAGGGGGTATAGACGTGGCAAGACCTACAGCTATGCCAGTACCACCGTTACATAAAAGATTTGGTATTTTAGCAGGTAATACTTGAGGCTCTGATGAGGATTCATCAAAGTTTGGTATAAAATCCACCGTATCATTTTCTATATCTTCTAAAAGCGTTGTAGTGATTTTTGCTAATTTGGCTTCTGTGTATCTCATAGCCGCGGGTGGATCTCCATCTATAGAGCCGAAGTTTCCTTGTCCTATTACAAGAGGATATCTTAAGTTAAAATCTTGAGCCATTCTTACTAGAGCATCGTATATGGCTTGGTCTCCGTGTGGATGATATCTACCCATCGTATCACCCACGATTCTGGCACATTTTTTGAAGGGTTTGTCTGGAAATAAATCCATCTCATACATTGCATATAAGATTCTTCGTTGAACAGGTTTTAGTCCATCTTTGACATCTGGTATAGCACGTCCAACTATAACAGACATCGCATAATCTAAATAAGACTGCTTAGCTTCTTCTTCTATAGGGATATTTATTATTTCCATATTTTACATTTTATCACAATCTTATTCTAAACTTAGCTTTTTCTCCCATCCTAAAGCAGTTTTACATATGAGTCTTATATCATCGTATTTTGGTCTCCATCCCATTTTTTCTGTTATTTTTTTATTATCCGCTATTATAATGGCAGGATCTCCTTCTCTTCTTGGAGCTATCTCCACTTTAAAATCTACGCCAGAGACTTCTTTCATTGTGTTTATCACATCAAAAACTGAATACCCATGTCCATATCCGCAGTTAAATATATCAGAAGTATTTGTTTTTACAAGATAATCAAGAGCCTTTAGATGAGCATCTGCAAGGTCATCTATGTGTATATAATCCCTAACTCCTGTGCCATCTTGTGTAGGATAATCTGTGCCAAAGGCATACATTTTTTCTCTTTTGCCAAGAGCTGTTTCTGAAGCTACTTTTATAAGGTGTGTGGCATTTGGAAACCTTTGACCGAGTCTTAGTTTTATGTCTGCTCCTGCTACATTGAAATACCTTAAAGATATATATTTAAAATCTTTATAAGCTTCTGATACATCTTCTAATACCGTTTCGGACATGAGTTTACTCTTTGCATATGGGTTTATAGGATTTAGAGGCGTTGTCTCTTTTACTGGCATTTCATCTGGTTCTCCATAAATAGATGCCGTGGAAGAAAAAATAAACTTATTAACACCGTTTTCTACGCAAAGTCTTATAAGATTTGTGGTGTTTATGGTGTTGTTAGAGTAATATTTGATGGGGTCTTTTACGCTCTCAGGGACTATTATACTTGCTGCAAAATGAATCACTGCATCAAAGTTTTTGCCTTTTATCATAGACTCTAAAGTGTTTATATCTTTTAAATCACATTCTATAAAATCAAAGGAAGAGTTTTTATCCAAAGAATTATGTATATCCTTTAATGTATTTATAGCCTTTATAGAACCTGTGGATAGATTGTCTATTATGGTAATATCATGATCTGTATTTTCGATGATTTCTTTGGCTACATGAGAGCCTATATAACCTGCACCACCTGTAATTAAAATTTTCATTTTAAAAGCTCCTTTTCCTTACATTTTGAACATAGTCCACACTCTTTGCCGTTTATGGGGTTCATACAGCAAAAAGCCTTATCAAAAAGCTCTCTTATAAAGTATTTATTAAATACGTCTTTTTTAGACATACCTAAGAAAGGAGCTTCTACCTTATAATCACCATACATCGAAAATACTTGGTTTATAGCTTTTAAAAAAGTTTCGTTATTATCTTCAAAATTCACAAGTCCCATGATGCCAAGGGATATGGTGTTGGCTTTTACCATGTAGGCATATTTTAATCCTTCCACCAAAAGCTCTAAATTTCTAAAGGGTATATTTACATCCTCATCTTCTATGAAATCTCTTTTATTAAAATCTATGAAAAAATCGTTGTAAGTATTTGCTGTTTTAAGGCTTTTAATATTATCATACTTTGATTTAAGATAATTTATTATATCCTCAAGATGATTTAATTCTGTATCTTCCCACTTAAAACCTGCTTTTACATAAAGAGGATACACTTCATAGTTTTTATCAAGATAATAACGTATCAGAGATATGCTATCAAATCCAGAGCTTACAAGTGTTATAACTTTCATATATAAGACCTTGCACCCGAGACGNNGTTCACCCTGTCCCGTTGCAAGGTAAAATTATTATATCATAAAAAATTTTTGAAAGGTTGTTATTATTAAATATTAAAAGCACCTCAATTTCAGATTTACTGTGATATAAAACCCTAATCTTCGATTTAAAATTTTTACTTCATATTTAACACCATTTTGAAAGCTAAATCAAGAACAAAAATGATCTCTATCCTTTTTCTTATCTTTTTAAGTAAAGAGGTTATGATATAAAACTAATCATATAGTGAATTGGAAATCAGGGTTTACCTCCTTTTTAGTTAGTAGAAAGGATCTTAAGAGATGTAAGAATTGCGACCAGGACAAATCGAAACAAGAATATGAGCTAACTGTTAAACCAAAAATATCAACCATATTAAGAGAACCAAAGAGTTATTGATAGTAAAGGTTTAAGCAAGAAGCTCGTATATCCATGACTACGAATAAAAACTGCTTTATTAAACAATAAAACTGAAACTGCTTTATTTAAACATATCATTTGAATGTTTTTTTCGCTTTAAAAACAATATAGTGAAAAAGCGAGTAAGTTTCGTGAAAATTAGTAAAAACGAAAAATTTGGCTATACTTATAGA
>DDOS01000040.1:19227-19871 GCA_002341805.1 Aquificaceae bacterium UBA2488
TATTGTGCTTCTGACAATAAAAATAACTTGCGAATAAGCCTAAGTGCGTAAGTGATAGTTATTTCGTTTTCGCCTAACTCGTGATTAGATATACTATTTCGTAAAGACGATAAAAACCTCTCACTATAATAGTTTGTAAGCCTCTTATTCTTTATTCTTCTTACATATTCTTGTAGTTCTGGCTTACACGATGTTAGTAAGCTAGTTTCGTTATTCGTAAGCCATTCGTAAGCCAGCAACAATATACATACTCTATCTTTCGCATTAGCATTGATAAACATAAACGAGGCATACTCATTAGCAATGGTAAATGCTTTACATTCATCTGGGTTAAGTTTACACATATACCTATAGTTTCAAACCTTCTTATGAGTTGAGTAAATGTTTTATGTTTTACATTCTTATACCCATCCAATAAAGCTTACTAAAAGTAGTCTCTTCATATTTTACTTTGCCATAGTATAGCTCAGCTATTGGATGAATTGCTTCTAGTAGAAAGTGTTTTGAAAGATGTAGAATTGCTACTAATCTTACCTAATCTTGTCAATTGGTATCTACCCTAGCTCCAATAACAGTAGCTTTTTTGTTAAAAATAATTTAAAAGAGGCTTATATTGTCAATTCTTCAAGAAAGATTGCCTTTCT
>DDOS01000007.1:0-11105 GCA_002341805.1 Aquificaceae bacterium UBA2488
C
The DNA here is from genome assembly GCA_002341805.1 of Aquificaceae bacterium UBA2488. GTDB lineage: Bacteria > Aquificota > Aquificia > Aquificales > Aquificaceae > Hydrogenobaculum. The sequence continues at coordinate 2 of DDOS01000007.1, forward strand.
CTTGAATATATTGGAAATATGATGGCTTTCTTTTTGTATTTTTTTAAAATGGGATATCCATATATAAAATTATCCACATACCCATCGTCAAAAGTAAGCACTACCGCTGGTTTTTTGGGCTTATAAAGACCTTTTATGTAAGCTATAAGCTCTTCAAGTCCAAGCACCTCATAAAAGTGGTCTAATATCTTTATATGTTTTATAAAAAGTGATAAATTTACATCGTAAGATTTATGTGGGAATATTTTATGATAACAAAATACCATAGCCCTCATCTAAAAAACTCCTTGATGGTGTTAAAATCTAAATCTGTCTTAAAACCTTCTTTGCTAAAATGCGTCTTTGTGGCTTTTAAATGTATAAGAATATCTTTTAGCTTTGGAATATTGCCTTTGCCAAAGATATTGCCTTTATAAAACCACGGTGATGTTACATTAGATTCTTCTTTTATGGTTTTTAAAAGCCAAATACTATCTTTTTGAATATAAGATAAGCCTTCTTTTAACATTATATCTAAAAATTTTATATCATACAAAGGACCAAGATACAAAGGTCCCCCGTAATCAAAAAACTCCCCGCATATAGGACAATATTTTGGTATATCCAAAAGGCAGGTGTATTTTTCTCTAAATTTACAACTATGGCAATATCCTATATAGCCTATTTGATTGTTAATGGGTATAGCTTTTGATACACCTTTTTCTTTTATAAAAAAAGCCCTTAAAAAATGTCTATAACTAAAAGAAAATACTGGTATTAAAACATAATCAAGCTTAAAAGCCTCTTGAATGGCATATTTTATCAAAATCCTCAAAGCCACCTCGTGATAAAACTCCACATCAAGAGGTTTTGAACCATAGCGCCTTATAGCCTTAAAGGGATATGCTCCTGAGATGGATGCTGTATCTGTGGCAGTTATACCTATAAGCCCACCTGTTTTTAAAGATGATATGGCACTTTCTAAAAATCCTACAGGACTTCCAAAGGGGTCTATGTCTATATAATCAAAGTTTTTATTTTTATATAAAAATATGTTTGCATCTTCGTTAAAATATTCTACATTTTTATATGCTTTTAGATTTTCTTTAGCCACCTTGATAGCACTTTGCTTTATATCGTTTAGATAAGCTTTTTCTATGATATCTGTTTCTTCTAAAAGCCTCAAAACCCTGATTCCGGAAGCACACATGGGATCTGCTATATTTAATTTTTTAGCTTTTAGTATAGAATAAGCTTTTAACATAAGAACCGTGAAATCTCTATTAACAGCCATGTGAGGGTTATAAAATACCTCCACAGAGCTATCTTTGTAAGAGTCTTCACTAGGCATCACAAACTGGACTTTACCTTCTCTTAATATCATCAAAATATAGTATATTATAAATCAAAAGCCCCAAAACGGGGCTTCAAGAAGGACAAAGCTATGAATAGACAGGGGCATCAAAGCCCCCTAAGGACACTATTTTAGAATAGATACATTACCTTTATAGCAGTTACATCAAAATCGGAAGCGGAGATATTGTCGTTTGAAGTGGAGGCACCGTATTGGACTTTACCAGGGTTATATTTGCTCCAAAACATCCTTTCTGCTTGTATTTTTACGTTTTGCCAAGGATACCAAGCTACTCCAAGTATCCAACCAGAATAATCCAAATCTTGTACTTCACCAGAGTGTGCATACATATATTTTGCATATACTCCATATGTTCTATTATAATAATAATCTGCTTTTACAGCAAAACCAGTCCTATTCACAGATGAACCTGTGAAAACATTTCCAGTCCATGCATCAGTGCCATAAAAATGATTGTCATGCTGTTGTTGATATTCACCAAAGACTTCAAATAAGTTTTTATTTCCTATATATTGACCTTGGAATTCTATACCATAATCCTCGGTATGATCGTCATAATTAGGATTTCCTGTACAACCAGCATCACCAGAACAATTCATCCTTTCATCACCAAGGTATCCAAATGCACCTATCATAGAATATATATTATGATATCCAGGTAGCCAAAACTCTATATCCGCATATCCATCTGCATTCTTGGCTCCATTCCAAGCACCAGAACCTGGAACACCACCTGCTGTGTCGTTTGCCCCTGTACCTGCTCCCTCGTTAGTGCTAGGTGAAGGATCATAAAGCCCTATATTGCCATATATACCGCCGCTTGTGAAGTTTCCAATCATAGCATAAGCTTCACCACCTTCTACTATAGTGCCTCCAAAAGGATCAAAAAGTGTATTATGTGTAGATAAAACATTTTGAAGATCTGTCATTCCCCAGTTTCCAGGTCCCGCTTGACCTACATCATCAAATCCTACCATGTTTTCGAAGCTTAAGCCATATGTAAAGTTCTTATTATCAACAGTATGATCTCCACCATTAAATATCACATTATAACCAGCTAAACTAGCACTACCACCGTTATCATTCCATCCGCCTATTTCCACCCATGCCCCTATGTTTGGTGTGATCTCTCCCGCTATGTATAGAGAATCACCTCTTACTAGCTCAAATGAACTATGGCCATAACCGGCTGGATATGAAAAAGCCCCCTGACCAGCAGTTGGGTGTCCACTTGGCACTACAGTGCTTCCACCATCTTGTTGGGACCACATACCTGCTATACGAACCGATACCATGGGGATTTTGTTTATCATGAGGTTTGGCATACCGCCTTGTTCGGCTGCTCTTTCTTTTGCTGCTTGGCGCACCATTTTGATGAGTGAAGAATAGTCATAAGTATAACCATGGAGCTTAAACTCACGACCAAAGGGTGTTAAGTGTGGGAACACGGTATGACATACATCACAAGCGAGCCCTGTTTGTCTTGCGAAAGCCGGTATCGCAAAACTTGCCTTTGGTGCAAATACAGCCATTGCCAAAAGCCCTAAGGCTCCATAACCCAAACGCTTTCTTAGCTTTTTGCCGTCCATAAAAACCTCCTTACATTAGAATTCACTACTATTTCATTATAAACTTAAAATATAAAAAAATTATAAAATTGCAAATGTTATATAAATAATCACTTACTTATACTATAATTTGTACTAATTTTTAATTAACAACTATTCTCACTTATTTTAGTACGAAAACATTTTTAATAATATAATTGTAAGTATTTACTAACTATATAAAAATGAAAAACCCTCATACGATCATCCACTTAAAGCTTTTACATGGTTTACAACTTTAACACACATTAATGAGCTTATACAATTGCGTTGACTTTTAAATGTTTTTAGGATATACTTTTATGATATTCTTTTTTTTACTAATTAATGGAGGTTTTATGGCTTTTGTTATAACGAAAGATGAAGGTATCTTTAAAGAGTTTTTGTTTGACTTTAACAAAGGAGAGCTAAAAAAAGCTTATGAGGAAATATTAAAAGAGCTAAAAAATCATGCAGAGGTAGATGGTTTTAGAAAAGGTCATGCACCCGAATGGATTGTANNTGTAAAAAGTAAATTTAAAAAATATATATTAGAGGATTTGGTGGAGAAGTTTTCCCATGAGGCTTATAAGGAAGCTAAAGGGCTTGGCTTTGATGTGCTTGATGTAAGAGTGAATTTAGAGAAAAGCTCTTTCTCGGAAAAAGACATGACTCTGAAGATGGAAGGTTATATAGAGGTATTTCCTATTATAGAAGCTGATAAGTTAGAAGATTTGACAAATGTAGAGCTTGAAGTACCAAAAAGAGAGGTAACTGAAGAGTTTATAGAGCTTTCCATTAAAAATCTTTTGGAGGATAGAGCCACATTAGAACCAAAAGATGAACCCATAGAACCGGATGATTATATTGTGATAGATTATACTGTGACAGATAGAAAAGACGGGGAAGCCATAACCCAGAAGTTGGATGGTATTTTAAAAGAATTTGGTTTTAGAAAAGACCTTTATGAGACTATACTCGGCAAGAAAGCCAAAGATAAGGCGGGATTAGAAAATGTATCCCTAAGAGAAGGTCAAGAGAACGAGGCTTATGTGGATATAGAGGTGGAGATCCAAGAAGTAAAGAAAAAAGTATATCCAGAGCTTACTGATGAGCTCGCCAAAGAGCTTGGCATTGGAGAAACCAAAGAAGAAGCTTTAGATAAGATAAGAAAACAAGCAGAAGAATACATAGATTATAAAAAGCAACAAGACAAAGATAAAGCTCTAACAGATTTTCTTTTAGAAAAATATAGAGAATTGACAAAAGTATCAAAATCTGAAGCTTTAAGAATAGCGGAGCTTATATATGAAGAAGAAATGGCAAGGCTTCAAAGCATGTTTAACTTAGAAGGCGTTTCTGATGAAGTGCTTGAAAAGATAAGCAAAAGTGCTTATGAAAAAGCCTTAGAGGAAGGAGCCGTTAGCTCAATAACAAGATCTATATTGGTATCTTATGCTAAAAAGTTTGGATTAGATGTTACCCAAGAAGATATAGACAAGCATATTGAAGAACAAGTGGAAATTTACAAAAACAACTTACCCCCTGAAAAACAGACCGAAGAAGGGCTAAAAAAACTAAAAGAGAGTATAGAAGCTTATTTTTCAAGAGAGGACAAAAAATCCACCCTCATAAAGGACATACTTGCTTCAAAAGCTATGGACAAATTGGTGGAAATGGTTAAATTTAAAGAAGTGGAAACCACAAAGGAGGAAAACGTTGAATAGTCAGACTTATCAGGATATCATAAATCAGCTTGTACCCATAGTGGTAGAGCAAACACCAAAGGGTGAAAGAGCCTACGATATATATTCGAGGCTTTTGCAAGACCGTATAGTTATACTTGGTTTCCCTATAGATGACCATGTAGCAAACCTTATAGTGGCCCAACTTTTATTTTTAGAAGCCCAAGACCCAGAAAAAGACATCCAAATGTATATAAACTCACCCGGGGGCTCTGTAACCGCTGGGCTTGCCATATACGATACTATGCAGTATATAAAACCAGATGTAACCACTATATGTATAGGCCAAGCTGCATCTATGGGTGCTGTACTTTTAGCGGCGGGTGCTAAAGGTAAGAGATATGCTCTTCCAAACTCTCGTATAATGATACATCAACCCTTAGGTGGTGTGCAAGGACAAGCCACTGACATCCTCATACACGCAGAAGAGATAAAGCGTATAAAACATATATTAAATGGTATTCTATCAAATGCTACTGGTAAAAACCTAAAACAGATAGAAAAAGATGTCGATAGAGATTACTTTATGTCCGCAGAAGAGGCTAAGCAATATGGCCTTATAGACAAGGTTATATCAAAGAGGTCCTAATAGATGGTTAAAAAAGATTATTGTTCTTTTTGTAATAAATCTTCGAAAGATGTAGAGCTTTTAATATCTGGGCCAAACGGCATAAACATATGCAATGAATGTGTACAAAAGGCCTTAGATCTTATAAATTCCCATAAAGATGAGCAGATTTCAAAAGAAACGAAAACCTTACCAAAACCTAAGGAAATAAAAAATATATTGGATGAGTTTATCATAGGTCAAGAAGAAGCTAAGAAGATATTGTCTGTGGCGGTATATAATCATTATAAGAGGATAAGCCTAAGATCAAACACCGAGATAGAGAAAAGCAACATACTCCTTATAGGCCCCACTGGTAGTGGAAAAACCCTTTTAGCCAAGACCTTAGCTAAGATTTTAGATGTTCCTTTTGCCATAGCAGATGCCACATCTTTAACAGAAGCAGGCTATGTGGGTGAAGATGTAGAGAATGTCCTCGTAAGGCTTTTGCAAAACTGTGATTATGACATAGAAAAAGCCAAAAAAGGCATAATATACATAGACGAGATAGATAAGATCGCTAAAAAATCTGGCCATAACCCCTCCATCACCAGAGATGTATCTGGAGAAGGTGTTCAACAAGCTCTTCTTAAAATCATAGAAGGCACAGTGGCTAATGTACCACCTCAAGGCGGAAGAAAACATCCTCATCAGGAGTTTATCCAGTTAGATACTTCAAACATACTGTTTATATGTGGTGGGGCTTTCGTAGGTCTTGAAGATATCATAAAAAGAAGGCTTGGCAAGAGCACTGTAGGTTTTGAGTCTTCCATATCAAAATACTCTGAAGAGGGTAACGTATTAAAACATATAGAGCCAGATGATTTGGTAAACTATGGGCTTATACCAGAATTCATAGGAAGGTTGCCTGTTGTCACTGTATTAGATGAGTTAAAAGAAGAAGATCTCATTAGGATACTCACTGAACCTAAAAACGCCATCATCAAACAATACAAAGAGCTTATGAAGATGGAAGGTATTGAGCTTGAGTTTAGCCAAGAAGCCCTAAAGGAAATAGCTAAAGAAGCTATACAAAGAAAAACTGGTGCCAGAGGTCTAAGATCTATAGTGGAACGTATTATGACAGATATTATGTATGAAGCTCCTTCTTTGGTAAATGTCGAGAAGATCCTAATAGACGAGACTAAAAAACCTGTTTATCTTTATAAGAAAGCAGGTTAAGTTAGACCAAACTTCTTCACAAAACCTTCAAATATGGCAAGGGACTCTTTTTGTTCCTTGCCTAAGCCCAAATCGAGGCAGTCTAAAAAGTATTTTCTGAAAAAAGTTTTATCCACAAAATTGTATTGTTTATATACATCTTCTTCTATCTCATCGTTTTTGAGCTTTTGATAAAAATAATCTATAGAGCCTATTATATCTTCTTGAAGTTTGTTAAAATACCTTATGTTCGGATTGGATTTTTTGTAAGTTAAAAGCGCAAAAACAAAGCCAAGATTGTAGGCTTTATACCACTCTTCTCCAAGATCTATTATATTAGTATAATATTTTGTAGACTCTTCTATGGCTTTATCACCTATATATAGTATGGTGTCAGCTTTTTCTTCTTCTTCCACATAATGGGGGTTTAGCTTTAATATATGCTCTATATACCATCTTGTCAAAACTCTTGAGGCTACAGAGTTATTTGTAAGGTACACATTTTTTATATCGCTGTCTTTTAAAAACAACAAAACAGAGCATACCATTTTTTTACCAGATATAGATATGCCCTCTACAAAATCATACTGGTTTTTATCCGATAGGTAAACCGCAGAAGATAGTATGCCTATGTCTATTTTATCGGCTTTTAACATACTAAAAAGTTCTGAAGGATGTTTTTGTATTATTTCGTATCCTAAAAGCCTATAAAACATAGGAAGTGTATTTAAGTAAGCTACTTTACCAAGCTTTATCATTTAAAGAGTTTGTTAATTCCTTGAGTTCCTTTAGTTTGTTTAAGGCTTTTTTAGTAAAAATGCTGTCTTTGGCTATATCAAGAGCTTCTTTAAAATATATGTTATTCTTTGAGGCTGCCATAATACCAAAGCTTGAGTTTATAAGCACTATATCAAGAGCGGTGGAGTCTTCACCATTTAACACCATATTGAATAAATCTAAGCTTTCCTCTATAGAATTTACTTGTATGTTGGTCATATCTTGGAGTTGAAATCCATAATGGGTGGGATCAAACTCAAATAGTTCTATATCATCCTTAGTTTGCTTGGCAATGAGGGTTTTTGAGCTTATAGAAATTTCATCCATACCATCAAAACTGCTAAATACAAAAGATTTTATATTGCCAAGTTCTTTTAAGACATAGGCTATTTTTTCCACCAAGTTTATATCGTATATGCCCATTATTTGTCTTTTGGCGTTGGCAGGGTTTGACAAAGGACCCACCAAGTTAAACACAGATTTTATACCAAGCTCTTTTCTTTGCCTTGCTATATTTTTCATCACTATATGATGAAGGGGAGCATATATAAAACCTATGCCGATATTTTCTATGCAAAGTTTTATCTGGTCTTTGGTGAGATTTATATTTATACCAAGATATTCTAAAATATCAGCACTACCACATTTTGAGGAGACGGATTTATTGCCATGCTTTGCCACCCTAAAACCAGCTCCTGCTACAACAAAAGCGCTAACTGTGGATATGTTAAATGTATTTAGGGCATCTCCACCAGTCCCACAGGTATCTAAAAGATTGTAGGGATCTTCCACATCCACCTTTATGGCTTTTTCTCTAAAAAACTTTGCTATGGTACTTATCTCATCAACAGTTTCTGTTTTTAGACGCATGCCCATTATAAAAGCTCCAATCTGGGTATCGGTAGCTTCTTGATTGGTGATTAGATTTAGAGCCTTTAAAATATCTTCTTGGTTTAAGTTTTGGGCTTTTGATAACTTAGATAAGATATCTATCATGAGGTACCAGTGGAGCCAAACCCACCATCTTGACGCTTTGTAGCGGATAACTCTTCCACTTCCACAATATCCACCTTAGCCACTGGGGATATAACCATCTGGGCTATACGGTCTCCTTTTTGAATAACCACTTCTTTATCGGATAAATTTATAAGGATTACTTTTATCTCACCTCTGTAATCTCTATCTATGGTTCCAGGAGCATTTAGGACAGTGATACCTTGCTTTATGGCAAGTCCACTTCTTGGTCTTATTTGAGCTTCATAGCCTTCTGGTAGTTCTATGGCAATGCCTGTGGAAACCAAAGCCCTCTCTAATGGTCTTAAGAGGACCGTTTCATCTACACAAACAAGGTCCATACCAGAGGCATGCTCAGTGGCATAAAAAGGTAGCTTGGCATCTTTATTTAATTTTTTTATAAATAACTTCATTTTCTATGATGGCGTTTATCTTGATAATCTTTTTTGTGGTGTTCTCTTGGTTTCCTGTGCTCTTGGTTTTGGGGCTTTTCATAATCAGGGCTACTGAAATTTAATCTATTTTGCTCATCTACGGAAGTGACTTTCACTTGTATAGTATCACCCACGTTTAATGGGGTTTTCTTAGTCATGGCAGATGCGTGTAAAAGCCCAGATTTACCTGGCATTATCTCCACAAACACACCGTAGTTTTCCACTCTAATCACTTTGCCTTCGTAAACTTTGCCTATTTCCACATCCTGGATGAGAGAGTTTATAAAATCAACGGTCTTATTGATGGATTCGTAGGTAGGACCGTTTATATAAGCATTTTGACCATCTATCCATACACTTGCCTTATATTGCTCTTGAATAAACTTTATATTTTTGCCTGAAGGACCTATCACAAGACCTACTTTGTCTTCTGGAATTTTTAAGATATGAGCTTTTGGAGCGTAGGGTGATATCTCCTTTCTTGGAGCACTTATAGCTTCATAAAGTTTGTCTAATATAAACATCCTTGCTTCTTTGGCTTGATTTAAGGCTTTTGACATAATCTCTTTGCTAAGGCCTTTTATCTTTATATCCATCTGAACACTTGTTATACCATCTTTGGTTCCTGCCACCTTAAAATCCATATCCCCAAGATGATCCTCGTCTCCAAGTATATCTGTTAGAATGACAAAGTTATTATCATCTTTTATAAGCCCCATCGCTATACCTGCCACATGCTTTGCCATAGGCACACCCGCATCAAAAAGTGCCAACGAACCAGCGCACACCGTAGCCATTGAACTGGAGCCATTCGATTCCAATATATCAGAAACCACTCTTATGATGTATGGAAAATCTTCTTCTTTTGGTAAAAGTGGTTCTAATGCTCTTTCTGCTAAAGCTCCATGACCTATCTCACGCCTTCTTGGTGGTCCCCAAGGCCTTGCTTCTCCTGTGCTAAAAGGTGGGAAGTTATAATGAAGCATAAATCTCTTAAAGGTCTCTCCTTCAAAGATGGTTTCCACCATCTGGGCTTGGTCTTTGGGAGCTAAGGTGACTGTGGCAAGAGATTGGGTTTGACCCCTTGTAAACACTGCAGAACCATGTGGTCTTTCCAAAGGATGCATCTCTACACTGATAGGTCTTATCTCTTTGTTGGTTCTTCCATCTATACGTTTCTGGGTTTTTAATATCTGTTCTCTCATAAGAGAGCTCTCTAACTCTTTGAAGGAATAAGAAAAATCAAATTCTTTTTCTTGGGTGATATTTAACGCTTCTTTGGCTTTTTGGTATATGTCTTTTAAGGCTTTGTTTCTTTGTTGTTTATCTTGTATATTAAAAGCCTCTAAAACATTGTTAGAGGCAAATCCTTTTAGTCTTTGATATTCTTCTTCGGTTAGTCCTATTTGATGGAGTTCCTTCTTTGCTGGTTTTACACTATCTATAAGTTCTTTTTGGGCTTTTATTAAAGGCCGAGCATTTTCCAAACCAAAAAATAAAGCATCTAAGACATCGTTCTCTGGTATCTCTTTAGTGCCACCTTCCACCATCACTATGGCATCTTCGGATATTGCCATTATTATATCTAAATCACTTTTTTTACGCTGTTCATAATTCGGATTTATAACAAACTCGTTATCCACTCTGCATATCCTGGTACCTGCTATAGGCCCTTCAAAAGCCACTGAAGAGCAACAAAGTGCTGCCGAAGCCCCTGTTATGGCCAGTACATCAGGATCATACTTATCATCTGCAGATAACGTAAGACAGGTTACCACTATCTCGTTTAGAAAACCTTTTGGTACAAGGGGTCTTAAAGGTCTGTCTATAACTCTCGATACAAGAACTTCTCTATCGGTGGGTTTTCCTTCTCTTTTTATAAATCCCCCTGGTATCTTACCCCAAGCAAAAGACCTTTCTCTATAGTCTACAGACAAAGGAGCAAAATCTATCCCAGTCAAAGGCTCGTCAGAAGTACAAACAGTAACAAGAACTTTCGTGTCCCCTTGGGATATTAAAACACTTGAGTCTGCTTGATGAGCATATTTACCATATTCTATAACTATTGGGTCTTGATTTTGTATTTCTGCTTTTACAATCATCTTAAGCCTTTACTCTTATGTTTAGCTTATCTGCCACTTCCATATACTTAGCATAGTTTTTTCTCTTAAGATAGTCAAGTAGCGATTTTCTTTTATTGACCATAGCGATAAGACCTCTTCTGGAATGGATGTCTTTTTTGTTTTTCTTCATGTGTTCGGTGAGCTTGTTTATACGCTCTGTCAATATAGCTATTTGCACTTCAGCTGAGCCAGTATCCTGCTCATGTTTTTGGAAACTTCTTATAAGTTCCCATTTTTTCTCTTTTAAAATAGGCATATTTACCTCCAATATAATTAGTCACGGGTCCGGAGGGAGTCGAACCC
>DDOS01000007.1:11121-13793 GCA_002341805.1 Aquificaceae bacterium UBA2488
AATTTATATATTATATCAAAAAACAAACAAATTGGCAAATGATTTATAGAAGTTAGATATATCTAAATCAAAAACTTGATTGGAAAATCGGTGATATTTAAAATATAATATTTATTATGAAAAAAGAAGAGAGTTCCACTCCAAGATATGTAAACAAGGAAGGGCTTCATGAGCATGAGATCATAGAGACATATCAAGCAGGTATAGCCCTATTGGGACCTGAGATAAAATCCCTAAGGAATAAGCAAACTGTTTCTTTTAAAGATTCTTTTGTAAGGATAGAAAACCAAGAGGCGTTTTTATACAATCTCTACATAGCCCCTTATAAATATGCCACCATAAAACCTCCAGATCCCCTTAGGACTAAAAAGCTACTTCTTCACAAAAGAGAAATTTTAAGGCTTTTAGGAAAATCTAAAGAAAAAGGATATACCATTATACCAATAAGTCTTTATTTTAATAAAAGCGGAAAAGCAAAGGTGGATATTGCTCTCGTTAAGGGTAAAAAGCTATACGACAAAAGAAGAGAGATGAAGGAAAAAGACCTAAAAAGAGAAATAGAAAGAGAATATAAAGGGAAGGTAAAACTCTAATGGAAGACATAGCGTCTTTAATAGAAGAATTTTTAAGCCCTAAGAAAAAACCTATTTCTTTTGCAGAGATTTCAAAAAGCATAAATACAGATAAAAAATCTTTGAGGAAAGCCCTAAGAGAACTTATAAAACAAAATAAAATAGCGGTTAACAAAGGAAAATTTTATATAAATAGAGAGCCTATAAAAAAGGTAGTGGGCATAGTGGAGGCAAATCCTGCAGGTTTTGGGTTTTTAGTGGTAAAAGCTTCTGAGAAAGATATTTATATACCATTTTTTGAGATGCAGAAGGTTTTTGATAAAGATGAAGTGGAAGGGTATACGATTCTTTACAAAGGTAAGGAAGAGCTCAGGATTGAAAAAGTATTAAAGCGTAGTAAAAAAGAGCTAATATGCCAAATATCAAATCTTAAAAAATGCATAGCAAACCCAATAGATGAAAATCATTTTCATGAGATAGAACTTTCTAAGAATCAGTGTAAAAGCCTAAAACAAGACCAACTGATAGTGGTAAAGATTACAAAATATCCCACCAAAACCCAAAGAGCCAAAGGTAAAATAGTGGAAGTATTGCCAAGCACTTCCGAAACATCCTTAACTTTAGAGCTTTTAAAAAGAAAATACAATTTAAAAAATGATTATCCTAAGAACGCTTTAAATGACCTTAAGACATTTTTAGAAAGCTTTGATTTTGAAAAAGAGATTAAAAATAGGATAGACCTAAGAGGGCAACCATGCTTTACCATAGATCCAGTAAGGGCAAAAGATTTTGACGATGCGGTATTCCTTCAAAAAGAGGATAATCACTATAGACTCTTTGTACACATAGCAGATGTTAGTTTGTTTTTAAAATTTGGTTCTTCTTTGGACAAAGAAGCTTATGATAGAGGAAACACCGTATATCTTCCAGGTGAAGCTATACACATGCTGCCAGAAGAACTGTCTTCTGATTTATGTAGTTTGGTGCCATCCAAAGATAGATTTACAATGAGTGTAGAGATGGTTTTTGATAACAAGGGATATTTGTTAGGTTATAAAATCTATGAAAGTGCTATAAAGTCAAAGGCAAGGCTTACCTACGACCAAGCTCTTGATATCATCACAGATAAAACAGAACCACCCTTCAAAGAATTAAAACAAATCCTCATAGAAATGGAAAATCTATATCGCAAAAGACACAAAATACGATGGGACAATGGAAGCATAGACTTTGACCTACCAGAATCAGAGGTAATAATTGACGAAATGGGAGAACCTACCGCCATAATACCTTACGAAAGACACATAGTACATAAGATAATAGAAGAGTTTATGATATGTGCTAATGAAGTTGTGGCAAGCTTTATAAATGAAAAATCTTCTTTGGGCTTTTATAGAATACATGAATCCCCAAACGAAGAAAAAGTCCAAAGGCTCTTAGAGATACTATCTGGGCTTGGCTATAAAGCCCTAATGCCAGAGAAGATGGAACCAAAATTCTTCCAACACATCATAGAACATTTTGAAGGCAAAGAAGAGGAATTTNNAACCCTAAGAAGCATGCAAAAAGCAAGATACTCTCCTATTGATTTAGGACATTTTGGACTTGCTTCAAAACATTATACTCATTTTACATCCCCTATACGAAGATATCCAGATGTGATAATCCATAGAATACTAAAATCTATCCTCAAAAAGAAAAAATTGAGCTTTGATATGCTCTATTTGGAAAATGCCGCTTCTCATTTATCCGAAAAAGAACGCCTTGCTGATAAGATAGAATACGAAGCCATCGACATACTAAGGTCAAAATTTATGAAGGATAAGATAGGAGATATCTTTGAAGGCATCATAACAGGTGTTATAGAAAATGGATTTTTTGTGCAAATAAAGACCATCTTAGCAGAAGGACTTGTGAATGTGAGTTCTTTGGAAGGGGATTTTGCGTACGATAAAGAAAATCATAGATTTTTAGATACTAAAAGCCATAAAACTTATAGATTGGGAGATCCTGTAAAAGTAAAACTTATAAAAGTGGATGACAAAAGAGGTAAGTTAGATTTTGATATAGTAGAATAAATGGCGGTAGGAGGATTCGAAC
>DDOS01000031.1 GCA_002341805.1 Aquificaceae bacterium UBA2488
CAAGGAGGCCCCAATGAATAAGGGAAAAGTTGGTATAATGATGGTTTTTATGCTTTTAGTAGAAGCGTTTTCATCCCCATGGACACTTCCTAAGGGGCAAGTCTTTATATCCCCATATTATAGTTATTACCAAACAAGCTCTTATTTTGACAGCTCTGGCCATTTAAAACCTATGGGATGCACTTACAAGCAAAATTATTATTCTGTTTATGGAGAATATGGCTTAAACAACAACACTACGCTAAATTTTGATATACCTTATGAAGATATATCCTGCGGGTCTAATCATAGCTCTGGTGTATCTGATGTAAAACTTGGATTTGTAAGGCATATAGCTGGGTCTAAAAATGTAGTATCTTTTTATGGGACTGCCATAATACCAAGCGGATATTCTATCGATAAAAATCTAAGGCTTGGATATGGAAGGCCTGGGTTAGAGGCTGGGGTTTTATACGGCACATCATCAAACATTGGATATATGGATGGAGGATTAGGTTATAGATATTATGTGGGTTATCCATCGGACCAGGTTAGAGGATATTTGGAAGGAGCTTATAACCTATATAAATATATTCAAATGTATGGGCTTTTGGATGCTCAGATAGGAGTTGGCAACGGAAGAACCAAGCAAGTGGGTCAAAACATATTAGCAGAACCAAATTATAAACTAATACAAGTTTACATAGGTCCAAGGTTTGTTATAAAAAATAACTTTTCTTTTGTAATAGGTGTTCAAAAACCATTATGGGGAGAAAATACGGGTGATGGGGCTGGTGCTTTTGGAAGTATATGGTATCAGTTTTAGAAGAGCCTAGAAAGAAAAAGCTAGGCGAGATATTTTTAGAAAAAGGTCTTATAGCCAAAGACCAACTAGAAGAGGCTCTTTTTTATCAGGAAAAATATGGAGGAAGGCTTGGCTGGATCTTGAGCACTCTTGGATATATAAAAAGAGTTGATTTTGTCAAAGTTTTATCAGAACATTATAACTTGGAGTTTTTGCTGGGAGTAGAAAATATAATAAAGCTAATAGATGAAGATCTTTTAAATGCCTTTGATCCTTTAGAGCTTTCAAAACTTGAGCTAATACCAGCTAAGGAAGAAGCTGATACTATTTTGATACTCACCTCTAACCCAGATAGTCTAAAACTAAAAGAGTTTGTGGATAGGCACTTTAAAAACTATAAAATAAAACAGATTGCTATAACAGATTTAGATCTTGTAAAAACCCTAGAGACAATATTTAAAGATAAATACATAGATATAACTGTTAATGGATTGTTTTATCTAACACCATATTATTCTGCTTCTATTGTATTCTCTAAAGGTCAAGTGTTGTTTATGGCCATAGTTCTTTATGTGTTTTTAATAGGGCTTTATGTAAATGCTATATTTACTCTTAGCGTTTTGATGCTTTTAATACAATTAATATATGTATCCTCTATCCTTTTTAAATTTATAGTGAGTGTGGCGGGAGCCAAAAGCGAGATGACTCAGTATATAACCGGTGAAGAGGTAAGTTCTTTAAAAGAAAAAGATCTTCCTGTTTATACGGTGCTTGTTCCTGTTTATAAAGAGCCAGAGGTTATACATATACTTATAGATAGCCTTAAAAATATGGATTATCCTCAAAATAAACTTGATGTGATACTTCTTTTGGAAGAGGATGATGAGATTACTTTAAAAGCTGCAAAAGAAAACAAACCACCTTCTAATTGGAGGTTTTTGATAATACCAAACAGTATACCAAAAACAAAACCAAAAGCTTGCAACTATGGACTATTTTTTGCAAGAGGTAAATATCTTACCATCTACGATGCTGAGGATATACCAGAGAAAGATCAGCTTAAAAAGGCTGTCTTGGCCTTTAAAAAAGGTGGGGAGAGGTATATATGCTTTCAGGCAGCACTAAACTATTTTAACGCCAATGAAAATTTTCTTACAAAAATGTTTACCTTAGAATATTCTTATTGGTTTGATTATCTTTTGCCAGGGCTTTTTAACCTAAATCTTCCCATACCTCTTGGTGGAACAAGCAATCACTTTGACACTGAAAAATTAAGAGAAATAGGAGCTTGGGACCCTTTTAACACCACCGAAGATGCAGACTTAGGAGTCAGAGCTTTTCAAAGAGGCTACAAAGTAGGGGTCATAAACTCCACCACCTACGAAGAGGCAAACGCAAGGCTTAGAAATTGGATAAGACAGCGATCCAGATGGGTAAAAGGTTATATGCAAACGTTTTTGGTGCATTCAAGAAACTTAAAGAGACTATATAAATCGGTGAGTTTTAAAGGATCAATGAGTTTTATGCTTTTAATAGGAGGAACGCCTTTTACTTTCTTACTATCCCCTTGGATGTGGCTTATGTTTATAATATGGCTTTTAATAAAAACCCAGATATTTCAACCAATATTTCCAAGTATAGTGCTATATTTAGCCATCTTTAACCTTCTCATAGGAAACTTTATAGGCATATACCTAAATCTTTTAGCGGTGTTTAAAAGGAGACTTTATAACCTTTTGCCTTATTGCTTTCTAAATCCTGTTTATTGGCTTTTACATTCAAGAGCCTCTTATAAAGCCCTCTATGAGCTTTTTACAAAGCCCTTTTATTGGCAAAAAACCCAGCATGGTATCACGAAGCATAAGATAGATTTATTCACAAGCTCATGAAGATATCTTTTGTAGATGTAGCTATTTTTTTGGTTTTATTTGTAGTCTATTTTAGTATAGATTATATTTTATATCATCAATATGATTTTATAAATCAAAATCTTTTGTTCTTTGCAGAAAAAGCGCTTCTTGCCATACAAGGAAAACCACCAAGGCTTGAAAATATAGGTCTTGTGTATCCACCGCTTAGTTTTTTACCGTTTTTGATATTTAGAAATCCAATTTTTACCAATGCTGTTGTGTCAGCTTTGATAAATACTTATGCAATAAGGATTTTTAGAATATATATTTTAAATATAATAGATACTCTGTTTTTGGCTTTTATAATGATAAACCCAATATATTTATACTTTACATTAAACAGGTTTGACATATTGCTATATACAGTTTTGATAAGTACCTCTTTTTATAATATAATGAAACATTTTGAGACTGGATATTCTATATACTTATTTTACTCTGGACTTATATATGGAGCCACATTTTTTATAGATTTTAGAAGTATATTAATTTTACCTATTTTTATTCTCTTGGCATTTTACAATAAGGATA
Organism: Aquificaceae bacterium UBA2488; assembly: GCA_002341805.1. Lineage (GTDB taxonomy): Bacteria > Aquificota > Aquificia > Aquificales > Aquificaceae > Hydrogenobaculum. The sequence goes on from DDOS01000031.1 coordinate 3,226, forward strand.
AAGATATCTACAAAAATGTATCTATTTTTATAGTAGCTCTAACACCTATAATATTTTTCTTATTTGGCTGGATGTTTTTAAATTATTTGTTTGCATCAAATCCGCTTTTTTTTCTAAAAAGTCAATTTTCTTTTCTTAAAAGCTTTAAAAACCCTAATGTGCTGTCTTTATCTGGTTCTTTATATTTAAGCTTTTTATATACCATTGATACACTTATAAGGTTATCGCCAGCCATAAGTCCATATCTAATAAATACCTTTATAATGATAAAAAATAAATACAAAGCCGTTTTAATACATCTATCACCTATATTTTTAATGGTGTCATCCGTTTATCTTGGATATTACTATAGACTCCTTGAGCTAAGCCTTATGTTTTTAGTATTTTCTATCTTCGAATATGTTTATTTTACAGCATTTATACAAAAAAGAATGGCTTTTGTACTTATTTTAGCAAGTATGATATCCTTTATATTATCTTTTTATGCTATAGAGCGTTATGGAAATTCAAATCAAAAGTTTTTTATAAAACATATGTTAGGTATATCTAAACAAAAATATGATAGCGTTTATTATTATAAAAAAACCGCTGAAGAGCTAAAAAAGTTAAAATGTAAAAACATATTAGCAGATGATGCCACAGATTTTGAATTAGTTTATTTTTATAAAAAGCCCAAAAACTTAATACTTCCATATAACTACGAGTATAACAGTGTGCTGGCCTATCCAAGCTTTTTTGCTGATTGCGTATTGGTGTATAAACTAAGTAAAAATCTCATATCAAATGCATATAAGAACGCNNGGACATATTAAACATTATGAATTGATTTATGAAAATAAATATTATAATATTTTTAAGAGAAGTGGTCATGAATAGAAGGGATTTTATAAAAGCTATTGAGGTTTTACCATTTTTGTCTTTAGTAAGCTGTAGGGCTGATAGTAGTGGAGGAAGTTCTAACACAGAAGGAAGTCCTGCACCAACCAATAAATCCATATTGTTTGGACTTGGGAATGATCCTGCGTATTTGTTAGGACAAGACCCAAATGCAGCACCTGTCTTGCAGGCTCTTAGTCCAAACATATTGGCTTTATGGATAAATGGAGCAGTGGATTCTTCTGAAAATGTATACTCTCCAAGCATGAGCTTTATAAACCAATTGGCTAGTCAAAATCTATTTAAACAATGGTCTGATGCTGGTTATAAGCTTATGGTTATATCTTGGGAAAATTATAACGGTCAAAACCCGTCTCTTGGTATAGGTCAACCTACTTACGGAAATTATCATATATCCAATCAGTTTATACAAGATATAACCACCACGGTAAATATATTAAAATCTCAATTTTCTAACAGGGTTTATTTTGCGTTGGCTGCAGAGCAATCCACTTACACGGCTTGTAGATATGTTACTGATTGCTCACAGCAACAGCAATACTCAGATGTGATAAACCCCACCACCGAGCCATATTTTCAAGGACTTCAAAACAACCTTTTAACTGCTTTTAATATCATTAAAAACTCTGGGCTTGATGCTCTTTATAGCACATGTTTTGGTGGATGGCTTGTTACATTTGCTCGAGGCCAACGGTTTATAGAGTTCTTTAACTCTCTTATAAATTCTTCAAACGCTATTTTCTTTCAAAGTATGATAGGTTTAAAATCTTCAGAGAACAACGGCTTTGGTAATCCTCAACAAATTCTTGCCAACTGTCAGTTTTTCTCAAAGTATAATCTTCCCATTCATTTAGCATACTACATGCCTGTCAACCAGCGAGCGGATGTGGTTACTGATGATATGAACCAAATGGCAAATCTATCTTATATTGAAAACATTTATAATCTTGGTTTAAGGAGTTTTTCCTTTATGTACTATGGTATGCTTGAGGGAAATCCATATGGAGATTTAACGGCTACTCAAAACTTTAGAAATATGATAAAAAGCTTTACATAGATGTTATAATATTTTCATGAAAATAGGGTTTATTTGCGACAAACATTCTAATAGAGATGTATTAGCAGAAGGGCTTGCTATAAAGTTTTCTAAGGATGTTGGTTTAAAAGCAGAAGTGTATGGAGCCAGTCTAAATCCAGACAAAGAGATAAATCAACATGTTTTAGATCTTTTAAAAGAGCAAGGCGTTAGCATATCAAACCCAAAGCCAAAATCCTTAGAGGATATACCTTACGAAGAGCTTGATGTTATTATTATGATATGTGATAAAGTGGAGGACGTGTGTCCTTTCACTGTGTCTCATATCAGAAGAGAGACATGGATTGTGGAAGAGCCAGTAGATATTTCCATAGAAAAGCTAAGATATACGATGCTAAAATTAGAACAGCTTATAAAGGCACTTTTTAGATATGATAAAAAACCATGAAGCTCTTGTGGTTAGCTACGCATGTTAATCCAAACTTCGGAGGATTAGAGCTTCATTCTATCACTTTCTTGAAAGCCTTAAAAGATAAATTTGATATTTCTCTTGTTTTGTCGGAAGGCAATTATATAGATAAAAATATAGAAGAAGGTTTTAAAAAATACTATACTATCACAAGATATTCTTTTGATTTAAAAGCCCTAAAAGATATATATATTTACGCAAAAAATTTTAACCCAGATGTTATAATTTGCAACAATGCAAAAGAGTATGAGATAACCCTCATTGTTTCTAAGCTTTTAAGAAAAAAATCCATAGCTTTTAGACACATGGAGCATCTTAAAAACAAGCTTGTGGCAAAATATATACTATCAAATATGGACATTGTTTATACGGTAAGCGGCAAACTAAGAGAGGAGCTTATCTCAAAAGGTGTAAATCCCAAAAAAGTAAAAGTCCTTTATAATCTTATACCTATTGGAAATCCTCAGAAAATATCTTCAGATAAACTAAGACTTTTGTTTGTGGGTAAGATAATACCATCAAAAGGCATATGGGAGTTTGTATATATTGCCAATGAGCTTCTTAAAAGCTCAAAAGCTTTTAGTTTTGATGTGGTTGGAGATGGCGAAGAACTTCCCAAAATAAAAGAGTATGTAAAAGCCAAAAACCTTGAAGAATTTTTTAATTTTCACGGGTTTCAAAAAGATACCTATCCCTTTTATCAAAATGCAGATATAGTGCTTGTCCTTACAAAAACCGATGAAGCTATATCAAGAGTAGCGATCGAAGCTTTGGCAAATGCCTGTGTGGTGATTGGTTCTAATGTCGGTGGTATAAAAGAAACCATAGAAGATTATAAAAATGGCATCGTAGTAAATCCCACTGATATATCTTTTATAAAAAATGCTGTTTTGTATTTTAATGATAAGGATATATTAGTAAAAGCCCAAAAACGTTCCTATGAGATATATAGAGAAAAGTTTTTGCAAGAGCATATAATAAATAGCTTTGAAGAAGATATTAAGCAACTATTAAAATAATCTGCTATGATAATAAATATGGATTGGCTTGTAAGGCTTTTTAAAAAGATATTTAAGATAGAATCAAGACAAGAGTATGCTAATAAGCTCGTGCTTAGTTTTTTGAAGCAATTTGGACTTTCCTATAACGATAAAGAATATTATATGTTTTTCTACTCTATATTCTTGGATTGGGGGAAGACAAAAAACGGTATGAGAGAGCTTTACAAGTTGTTAAACGATAGTTTTGTGATTTTTATAAAGCTATTAAAAGCCCAAAAAGATACATTAAAATCATTAGACCCAGATGCCTATACGGATGTACCAAATAAAAAATCAATATTAAAACTCATGGAATTTGTTATGTCAAAATCAAAAATCAAAGAGAATTTTAGGAAAATAATAGAAATATTAAATAAAGAAAGGATTCAAAGCAACAGTGTCCCCTCTGTTATAATAAGATTTTTAGTACCTATTATGATAGAAAACATGAGAAATTTAGATTTAGAAGAGAATATGCTAAGGTTTGCAAATATCATAGATTTTTATAGAGCTACTATAAACCAAGAGATACTAACTTTTTTAGAAAATGTTTTTAAAACTTATTTAGACATAAAGATAAAGTTTAAAGATATAGATATAGAGATATTTGGTATAAAAACTATACAAGATTTTGCTAATTTTATAGAGATATTTAAAGAGGATAAAGAAACCATTAAAGCCCTTGTTAAATATGTATTTCCCCCGTATTTGGCTTTTCATATAAAAATATATCAAGATTATTCGGAAGAGTTTAGAGATTACTTTAACCAACTTTTGGAGAATATAAAAACAAGGTATGGCANNTGTGCTGATGAATCTAAATACCATCTTAAATTTATCCACTTCTATTAACGATATAACCACATTTATCCAAATATTAGACAACTACATAGTGGATTTTATAGAAATAGCTAAGACAGAACAAGTGGCTAAAAGACTTAAAGAAAACAATATGTTTTTTTATGCTTCCAGAAAGATGAAAAAAGATATATACACTGCTGAGTCTCTTCTTATAAATTATGTGGTATATGCCATGCCAAATCTTATGGGAGCTTCTAAGAACCCAGAAACTTTTGAGTTCGTAAGGACACTTATAAAAGATCTCATAAATACTTTCAACGACATAGAGATAGCTTTTTACTATGCTTATGCGGTGCTACCAAGATGGCTAAAATCAAATAGAAATCAAGACTTCATCTATGATTCTCATGAAAAGCTTAAAAAACTACTATATCCCATGCAAAAGGATATGAATGAGCTTGTGAGGTTTTTCTACTTTGATTTTAAGGATTATATGGTATAAGTTTATTTGTTTTTGCCGAACAAACTACCCACTGTTAGAGCTGTAATCACTTTGGCTATATCTTGTTCTGGTGTGTTAGGATTGTTAAGATATTCTTGTAGGTCTTCATAGTGAATTTCTCTTTTTGATATTCTATCTAATATCCATCTTAGATCAGAATCTTCTGTGTTTTTAGCAATATCTTCAACCTCTTTTGAAAACATTTCCTGGTCTTTTGTATTATAATTTATAGCTTGTTCTTGGTTTTCTATTTTCTCTATATCAGGAAGATCTATGTTTGGTTTTATACCTGCTTCTGATATCTCTTCTGCTACCCATCCAAAATGTTTCATCTTGTCTATAGCTCTTTGTTCTATGGTGTCTGATAGTTTTGGGTTTTTGGCTTTTAGCATAAAAGACTGATACAAAGATTCCAATATTTTTTGATATTGCTTTTTAAGGTATGAGTTTAATATATGCGCTATCTTGGCTTTGTTTTCGTCTACATGACCTCCTTCTTTGTTTGTTGATAAATTTTCTTTTAGTTTTTCTACCAACGCTTGAAATATATGAAGATGAGAACTCTCATCTTGGATTACCCTCTCAAAAATTTTTCTTATATGTGTGTCTTTGATGTCTTTTAGTTGCTTCTCATATACATTTATAGCCATTTTCTCAGCTTCTACATCAAAGCTTAGGAGAGATTCCTTTGTTTGAGCCTCTAAAAAGACTTCTGCTCTATTGTCTATGGCAGGATAACCCCCTAAATCTACCACTGCGTGGGCAAACATCCTAAGATGCTTCATCTCTTCTCTAGCGATCTCTTCCAGATCTTTTTCTACGCTTTCTTCACATATTGTAAAGGCATGAAACAAATACTGAGTTATGGCAGCATGTTCTAGCGCTATATTATAATTTAAATAGTTTATAATCTTATCTTTCTCTTCCATAAATGCTCCTTACTTAGCTATAACTATAGAAGATGGATTTTTTATTCTAAAAGCTAAAAGCTCAAATACTCTGAAATAATAATCCATATTTTCAACAGCTAAGAATGCTGTTGTCATATCCTGAGCTATAAATAGATCCATATTTTCTAAGCCAGCTGCTATTGCTACCACTGTTCCTTCTGGCACAGCATATGTAGAAAATACTCCAAAATCAAATATCTTTGTTATTAATTTGATCTCTAACATACCGCTATTTCCTTGTAGCCTAAAGGCTTTAGAATAATCCTTTGGGTTCAAGATAAGTGCGAAGTTTGAGCTATATCCGTTTGCAGTGAGGGCTTCAATACATTTTAGACTTGTTTTGAATATATTACCTTCTTGATCAAAATTTTCTTTTTTTATTTCTGTTTTACCTTCTACGTTTAATATACCAGGATATCCAAGTACTGAATCTCCATTGAATATAAACACGTCCTCAGCTATAGAAATCTCCCTTGCAGCTGTTGCTACCACTGAGACATCAAACACTTGATTGTCATTCTTTGCAGATTCTATATCTCTCCAATGAAATTTGAAGTCTTTGTATATTTGTGGAATAGGCAAGAATTTTCTATTTTTAACTTTTACTACATCACACTCTTTATCACCAAAGAGCACACATGCACCTCCTGTTGGTTCCGAGATTATATCATAAGGAACAGCCTGTATATATGGAGTTGATGCTGGTGTTATCTCTACAAATCTTCTGCCTACTAGGTTGTTTCTCGCTGTCTTTATAACAGCTTCGTCAATTTTCTTCCACTGATCTTCTGTTAGGGGAGATTCTTTTCTATTTAAAAAATTCATATTTACCTCCTTTTCGCTCTAAAGATAAAATATAACATTATAGTAAAAAGTCAATATTAAAATTGTTTTGTTTGTGATACAACCTTACTATGCTATAATACTAACATGCAAGGTGAGGCTCTAACAAGGTAAAGGCTATGAAAATAATTACCATAGATGGCCCAGCTTCCAGTGGTAAATCAAGTGTTGCTAAGGCATTATCCCAAAAGCTTGAGTTTGTTTATTTTAACACAGGACTTACTTATAGGGCTATTGGTTTTTTGAAAGCCAGAAATATGGATTTTTTTGAGGCCATAAAAAATAATCTCATGGTTTTTGAGCTTTTAATAGGACAAACAAAGGTAATATTTGAAAATATTGACATAACTTCTTTACTTTTGCAAGAAGATATCGCAAAACTTGCTTCAGAAGTGGCTAAAGACCCTATAATAAGGGAAAAGACGATAGATTTTCAGCGGTCTTTGGTAAAAGAAAATGCTATAGTAGAAGGGCGTGATGCAGGCACTCATATATTTAAAGATGCTCATATAAAGTTTTTTATAGATGCAGATCCAAAAGAGCGGGCTTTAAGAAGATACATTCAAGAGGATAAACCTTATGAGGACATATTAAAAGCTATAATATCAAGGGATGAAATGGACAAAAATAGAGAAACATATCCTTTTAAGCCAGCGGAGGATGCCATACAAATAGATAGCACTTGTATGAGCTTAGATGATGTGGTAAATCTTTGTATGGAGTATATAAATGGATAAAATAGCCCTTCTTACAACAGGAGCGAGTGGAAGCATATATGCGGTAAGGGCTTTTGAGCTTTTAAAAGAAAAATATGAACTTCATATGGTGTTGTCAAAAACCGCCAAATATGTGATGAGCTATGAGACAAGCTTATCAGAAAACATGTTTAAGGAACATGCTAAGGTGTATGATTATATGGATTTTGCAGCCCCTATTTCAAGTGGATCATTTTTATGCTCTTTTAAAGGTGTTATGATAGTTCCTTGCTCTATGGGAACTCTTGGGGCTATAGCAAACGGTGTGGTGATGAATTTAATCCATAGAGTATCGGAGGTGGCTTTAAAAGAAAGAGTACCTTTGGTGGTTTTGTTAAGAGAGATGCCTTATAATAAGATACATCTTGAAAACATGCTAAAACTTCAAGAAGCGGGAGCCATATTGATGAGTGCGAGCCCTGGTTTTTACCATAAGCCAAAAAACTTAGAGGATGCTATAGATTTTGTAGTGGGTAAAGTTTTTGATGCTCTTAGAATAGAGCATGACATTTACAAAAGGTGGGGTACATGAAAATAGTATTTTGTGGGACTTCAAACTTTGCGGTACCTTCCTTAGAGATGCTTCATAAACATTTTGATGTGGTGCTTGTGATAACCCAACCAGACAGGCCTGCTGGAAGAGGTCAAAAGCTTACACCACCCCCTGTAAAACGAAAAGCTTTAGAAATAGGTCTAAGCATATCCCAACCAGAAAATATAGGGCATATAGAAGATGATATTAAAAGCCTAAAACCAGATCTTATGGTGGTGGTTTCTTATGGTCAGATAATCCCTAAGAAAATACTTGAAATACCTATTTTAAAATCCATAAACCTACACGGATCAATACTGCCAAGATATAGAGGCGCGGCTCCCATCCAAAGGGCTTTGATGGCAGGAGATGAGAAAACAGGCAACACTATAATTTTAATGTCACCAAAGATGGATGAAGGAGATATGCTGTCTTATGAAGAAGTTAATATAGAGGATGAAGATAACTACGAAACCCTATCTTATAAGCTCTCTATGAAGGGCTCGGAGCTTTTGATAAAAACGATATTAGATTATAAAGATGGTAAAATAACACCAGTACCCCAAAATCATCAAGAAGCTATATACGCCATGCCCATTTTAAAAGAAGAGCTTAGAATATGTTTTAAGACTTTGGCTTTTAGTATACATAACAAAATAAGAGGACTTTATCCAAACACTTATGCAAAGTTTCAAAATCATAATATTAAAATCCTAAAAACAAGGATAAGCGATTTAGATATATATCTAAAGCCAGGAGAACTTTTGTTTTCTAAAGACAAGCTCTATGTAGGCGCCCAAGACAAACCATTAGAGATCTTGGAGATAATGTCACTTAAGGGTAAAAGGATCTCTGGTAGAGAATTTGGCATGGGATATTCCCATATAAAAGCTTTTGAATAATGATTTTTGAAGCTTTTAAAGAAAATATATACTTGTTTGATATAATAAATCACCATCATGACAATATATTGGATAAGTTTTTTTATGCTTATGCTTCCCTTGGTTCTGGATGGGTTTTATTGCCATTCTTAGCCTATATTTATATATTTAGGCGTTTTAAATTAAAGATATTTTTGCTAAGTCTTACAATAGAAACTATTCTTGTAGTGGTGCTTAAAAACGTTTTTGGCCAACCAAGACCTGCAAGCGTATTAAAGCATGTGCATCTTTTGTATAAGCTCTATTGGGGTTCTTTCCCATCTGGGGATAGTGCTATGGCTTTTGTAATAGCTTCGGTAGGTGCATATCAGGAAAAACCTATTGTAAAAGTATTATTTTTTATGTATGCGATTTTGATTATGTACGAACGCTCTTATGTGGGGGTACATTTTCCCCTTGATACCATAACAGGTGCCACCATAGGCATATTTAGCTTCTATGCGTCTAAATTATCCCTTAAACCCCACTCATTATCAAATACTTAAATCATCTTTATATAAAATGTGCTATATCATATATATTTCTCTTGACAAAAATAAAAACTTTCGCTATAATTATTCTTCTCAATTGGTTGATGCAATAAAAAATGCGTCAGCGGTCATACTTTATAGCTGAATAAGAAGATAGCGTAGCAACATCTTTGTTATATTAAAAGTCATGGATAAAATTCTACGAAGAGTTTGATCCTGGCTCAGC
>DDOS01000094.1:0-4696 GCA_002341805.1 Aquificaceae bacterium UBA2488
AGTTTTAAGAAAGTTCTGCCAATGGATTAAAGCTTCAGCCATATTAAGAGAGTTATATACAAGATCCAGGTGTCTTTTTGCATCCTTGTATGCTTTCTTATCAAACTTTCTTCTTATCTTCATGAATGCGTTTATCACTTTTTCTATTAACTCTCTCTTTTTCTGTATATCCACATATCTCGCCAAACTCTTCACTTATAGTTATATCTCTTAATTGATTTAACCCTGAGAAGATAGATACTTTTGAGAATTTTGATACACCGGTTAGGAATACTAGATGAAGGTATTGGTCTAAGGGTTTTAGCACTGAGTATAGATTTTTAAGTGTTTCTCTAACGGCTAATGCTTTTTCTTTATTGTCTATTACATCTAAAATAGGCTTGTCGTATTCATCTATTAGGACTACTACTTTTTGATGGTAATTTTTATAGGCTTCTATAATTATCTCCTCAAACCAGCTTTTTATATCATGGGTAAATCTTGATGATATATTTAAGAGCTCTTGTATTTTGTTAAGTTTTATCTTTATAGTCTCTTCTAAGTCTTTGTCATCTTTTATAACCCCAGCTCCAAAATCTATATGTATCACTGGATAAGTTTTACTCCAATCCCACTTGCTGTATAAATATAGTCCTTTAAAAAGTTCTTTTTTACCAAGGAAAGCCTGTTTTAGAGTATCCAAAAATAGTGATTTACCAAAACGCCTTGGGCGAGATAGAAAATAGTATCCGCCTTTGCCAAGCTTTTCCACAAAGCGAGTCTTGTCTACTTTGTCAACGGATGCCTAGGATTAACTCTTAGGATTTTGTGGATTTTGCGAATTTTGCTGGCTTTGATCGTTCGTGGGTTTTTGTCTTATGGTGATAAACTTAGAGTATCTTAGGTCTACTATTTTGTTTGATAGATAATTGTCTGGATAGCTCAATATGATGTTTAGTCGTTCTAAAAGTTGTTTTTTATCGTAGCTATTTGCCAATGGTAATATTAGTTCTCCGTTTATATCTTTTATATCCACAAAAATTCCGCTGTTGGTGATGAAGATATTTTTGCCTTTGAACTGGCTAAGGTAATTAGAGATGGGATTTAGCCAAAACTTTACCTCTTTTTGGGTTTTTTCTATGCTTGGGGTGTATATAATGGTTAGTCCTTTTGTATTGAAATACTTTTTGCTAAAAATATTGCCTTTGCCATCCATGAGATAGCTTTTATCTTGATTTACCAGCACTGCTACGGGTTTTCTCTCTTTTATATATATATCCACTACTACATTGTGGTCAAACACACCTCTTAAATCTTTTTTTACGGCTACAGAGGCCACAGCGTTGCCTGTGGTTTTCTCAAGAGCAGATTTTATACCAGAGGCATTCATAAAAAGCCAATTTTTCTTATATATATCTACGGCACTTTCCACCACGATGGATGGTATGGTTTTATCTCCATATACATTTACGGTTTTTGCTTTAAAGAGGCTTATACTATCGATCAAAAATGGCGCAAAGAATGCAAACAATCCAAATAGCAAAAGCCATAGATAAGGTAAGGCTTCCCTTAAAATTTTCCATTTGCTTTCTTTTTTCTTGCCTCTTATGTAATAAATATTAGCCATTGATTAACCCCCTTACCATATCATCAAAGCTAATACCTGCTTTTTTAAGCCCCATAGGCAAAAGACTTAACTCGGTAAGTCCTGGTATCGTATTTATTTCTAAAGTGTATATTTCATCTTTTTTTACTCTAAAGTCTATTCTTGCAATATCTTTTAATTCAAAAATATCTATTATATTTTTGGTTATATTTTTTAGGCTTTTAATAAGATTATCATCTTCCACAAAAAGATACTGGGACATACCTTGGGTATATTTGCTCTCAAAATCATAAATATCCTTTTTAGGCCTTATCTCGATTGGATCCAACAAAGTCCCTTTAAAATATCCCACTGTCATGTCAGCTCCTTCTATAAACTCTTCAATAATAAGCTTATCGTCCATTTTGAAGATATTTTCAATGGCTTGTTTGAGAGATTTGTCATCTTCTACTTTAAAAAGCCCAAAACTAGACCCACCGTTGGCAGGTTTTACAATGCAAGGATATTGATGTGTGTCTATGGAGTCGCCTTTTTTTAGGCTTGTCCATTTTGGGGTTTTTATGTTGTTAAAAGCCAAAATTTGTTTTGTAAAATCTTTATCCATACATATAGCACTTGATTTTGTATTAGAACCAATATATTCTATTTTTAATATATCCAAGAGCCCTTGGATTTTGCCATCTTCTCCATAAGCTCCATGAGCTATTATAAAGGCTTTGTCTGGTTTTATGGCTTTTAGTATACTACATATATTTTCATCTATTTCTAACACATGTACTTCGTGGCCTAATCTTTTTAGAGATTCTTCTACGGCTTTTGCACCTTTCAAAGCTATCTCTCTTTCAGCAGAATCACCGCCTGTTATAACGCTTATGCGCATATTAGCTTTATCTCCTCTTCTAATATTATANNTCCTATCTTTTAATTATATACGATGTTAAAATGGATAATTCTAATATTATATTAAAAGCCTTAAAAACTTTCTCTTTTGCGTACTCTAATAGGTTTTTTACATCTTCTAAGGTGGAGTTTTGATAGTTTACTAAAAAGTTTGCATGCTTTGGCGAAAAACCTATATCTTTTAATCTATAGCCCTTTAACCCTGCTTCTTCAAGTAGTTTGCCTGCATAATGGTTTTTAGGGTTTTTAAAAGTAGAGCCTGAGGTGAGTGTATTTAAAGGTTGGGTGGATTGTCTTTTTTGGTTTATCTCTTGAACCAGCCCTTTTATATTTGCATTGGTCTTTTCAAAAACAAACTCTCCATACAGTACTGGTTTATTTTCAAATTCTGTATGTCTGTAGGTATATTGTATATCCTCTTTCTTCTTATAAACTATTTCTTTATCTTCTATATACCAAACGCCCTTTATGAAGTCAAATATATCAACATTATAGGCTCCTGCGTTCATAGCTATAGCCCCACCTACACTGGCAGGAAATCCTGTTAGTTTATATATATTATCAAGGTTTTTCTCTATGGCTATTCTTATAATATCTTTTAATGGAGTACCGGAAGAGGCTTTTACAAAAACTTTGTTCTTTTCTTCTTTTACGTAAATACTATTAAAATATTTTGTGTTTATAATGACTCCGTCGTAGTCTCCAAATAAAACATTGGAACCTTTTCCAAGTATAAATATATTATCATTTTTATGGGTTTTATAAGCTTCTAAAAATTCAGATTCATTTTGAGGAAATACCATAAATTTGGCAATACCACCTATTTTTATAGTTGTAAAATCTATCAAGCTTACATCCTTTAACTGAATCATAACATACTATTGTACCACATTGTTTTATGGTTTTTAGCATTGAAATTAAAAATATAGTAAGTTAAGATTAACCTTATGAAAAAAGTGCTTGTGTTAGGCGGTGGAATTGCAGGTGTGGAAGCTGTTTCTATTTTATCAGAATATAAATTTGATGTAACTCTTGTATCGAATAGAGATTTTTATTATATATATCCTTTAGCCATATGGGTACCTGTGGAAAGAATAAGATTTTCTGATATCAAGATAGATTTATCTGATTTGGCAAGAGTTCACAATTTTAGATTTATAAAGGATGAGGTTATTTCTATAAAAGTCCAAAACAAAGAGGTAATTTTAAAAGAGTATGGAACTATAAAGGACTTTGATTATCTTGTGATTGCAATAGGTGGGTCAAAACTAAATCCAAAAGGCGTAGAAAACACATACTCCATATGCGGAGATCCTAATCAATCTGTGGAGCTAAAAGAAGCTCTTCAAAAGCTCATTTTAAGAGGACATGGTAAGATAGCTGTGGGTTTTGGTGGTAATCCAAAAGATCCATCTGGGGTAAGAGGTGGTCCTGGTTTTGAGTTTTTGCTAAATTTAGATGATTATCTGAGGGAGTTAAAGCTAAGGGAAAATTTTGAGCTTACATTTTTTGCACCTATGGATAAACCAGGTAGTAGGCTTGGGGAAAAAGCTTTTAATATGGCAATGAATATGCTTAAAAGCCTAAATATAAACATAAAAACAGGTAAAAAGATAAAGGAATTTCAAAAAGATGGTGTGATATNNAGATATTAGAAGATGACGAAAAAATATCTGCAGATGTGATTATGTTTATATCTGCTATTGATGGGCATAAAGTTTTAAAGGATTCTGATTTGCCTAAAAACGATGCAGGTTTTATAAAGATTGATGGAACCACAAAAGTAGAAGGATTTGACTATGTTTATGCCATAGGAGATTTATCAGCCTTAGAGGGTCCGGATTGGAAAGCCAAGCAAGGGCATTTAGCGGAGGCTATGGCTCGTATCTGTGCTTTTAATATAGCTCTAAAAGAAGGCATAGAAAAAGGTGAACCCAAAAACTACAAAGACCACATAGGTATAATATGTCTCATGGATATGGGTAGAAAAGGAGCTGGTCTTGTTTATAGAAACGATAAAAAAGCTATGTTTTTGCCGATGCCTGTAGTGGGACATTATCTTAAAAAGCTTTGGGGCATGCATTTTAAATTGGTGAAGCTTAAAAAACTACCAAAGCTTCCATATATCAATTATTAAAATGCTTTTTTATTAAAGCGCTAAAAACATCACCCCTATGCTTATAACTATCAAACATATCAAAGGATGCACAA
>DDOS01000094.1:4707-16144 GCA_002341805.1 Aquificaceae bacterium UBA2488
GTTTTTGGCTTTTAATATAATATCCTCTAAATTATCATGTAAAGATACATTTAAAAACTCCTCTATTTGATCTTTTATAGAGTTTTTGTCTTTTCCAAATATAAATACATGTTTTATCTTATTTTTATAAAGTTTTAATTTTGAGAAATCTCCACCTTTATCAATGCCACCCACTATTAGGAGTGCTGGGCTTTTTGTGGATTCTAAAGCGCTTAAAAGAGCGTTTACAGTGGTGGATTTTGAATCGTTATACACATTAACGCCATTAAAATTACCAAGATATGTGTATCTGTATGGAAGCGGTTCAAAACTTTCCAATCTTTCTTGTATGATGTTCATATCTATCTTTTTACTAAAAGCTATAAAAACTGCTATAGCGATATTATAAAGATTGTGTTTGCCTTTTAGTTTTTGGCTTTTAATATCAAAAATTTTATCAGATTCATAGTATATGGAGTTATTTATAATTCTTAGCGGAGCATTGTCTCCAAAAAATACTTTTTTAGCCATGGACGGTGTATCGGATACTGGTTTTTGAGCGTTTAGGATAAGAAGGTCTTCTTCTTTTTGGTTTTTAAAAATGTTTTGTTTTGATTGAAGATAGTCCTCCAAATCTATATGCCAATCAAGGTGGTCTTCTGAGAAGTTTAAAAATACTCCCACTGATGGTCTGAAAGTTTTTAGGGTTTTCCCTTGAAAGGATGAGATTTCCAAAACCACATCAGCAGTATCATCTTCTAATATGATTTCACTAAATGGTGTACCGAAGTTTCCACCTTCTTTATATTTAATGAGCGTATGTATTAGGTGTACAGTGGTGGATTTGCCATCAGTTCCAGTAACAGCTATTATATTTTTACCTTTGTAGAATCTGTAAGCAAGCTCTGTTTCACCTATAAGCTCTTTATTGTGTTTTATAGCTTCTTGCCAAATAGGATGTCTTGGAGAGATACCAGGAGATAATACAATGGTATCTATTTTTTCAAAAACATCCCTCCATAAATTAGGTTCTTCCTTGTCATCTCCTATGTAGACTTCAAAACCTTTTGCTTTCAACAAGCTAAAAGCAGCTAAACCACTTTTGCCTTTACCCCAAACTAAGTACACGTTATCTGTATAAGTTTAGTATAGTGGCGGTTAATTGAGGGTTGTTCTGCAGATTTTGCAGATTTTGATTATTGGCATTTTGAGCATTTTGAGTGTTTTGCTGGTTTTGATTGTTTATGGCTTTAGCTTGTTGGTTTTGATTATGTTGGTGTTCTACTTTATTATAAGCATTAGCCGCATAAGTATCAACTGCATTTACATTTGCCATGTTTTACACCTCCTTAATAAATAATATAATTAATTTTATCACAAAGTCAAAGGGAATTAAAGTTTATAAGATTATTGTGATATAGTCTTTTTGTCTATCTTTAAAGGTAATATAGAACAGGCTTTGTGCCTTTATAAAAGGGCTATAGTTTTGATATAATCAAATTTAGAAAATATTAACAATTTTAGGTTAAAATAGTGGCTATGAAACATATATATCTTATAAGGCATGCTCAGAGCGAATACAATGAAAAAGGTGTATTTCAAGGGGCTTTGGACAGTGAGCTAACGCCACTTGGGTATATTCAGGCAAGGCTTTTGTCTTTGGCTTTTAAGAATAAAAAAATAGATATCATATATTCCTCTTTTCAAAAAAGAGCTAAAAAGACCGCTGAGTTTTTATCGAGAGCTATAAACGTCGAGCATATAATAGAGCCTAATATAAGAGAAATATCTTTTGGAACCCTTGAGGGAAGAAATTTTATAGATATGTTTAGAGAGCATAAAGAGCTGATGGAGCACTGGAGTAAAGATCCGCTCAACAACCCTTTACCTACCCAAGAACCTAAGGAGAGTTTTGTTAATAGGGTGATGGCTTTTATAAATATTATTAAAAGCTCAAAACATGAGCATATTGCTACTGTATCTCATGGTGGGTTTATCCATGGGTTTATAATGATATCCACTGGCTTAAACGCTCCTCTTTGGAACATCCATACAGACAACACCGGGATATCTAAGCTTGTCCTAAAAGATAATAGATTTTACATAGAATATCTAAATAATACTTGTCATCTTTTATGAGTAAATATAGAAAGGGTAAGTTAAAGCTTGAGCATCATACCTTAGAGGGCTTTGATAAGTATATAAAACCCATCTTAGAGCTCGATGTGGTGGATGCTGTGATACCAGGAAGAATCTTTAGAAATAACAAAGGGCGGGGTTCAAAGGGGCTGTTTTTACAATATGAAACGCCTTCTGGTTTTAAGCTTTTATATAAAAATGGAACATCTGTTCAAGAGGTTTTTATAGTGTGCCCTGATAAGGCAAAATTTAAAGAGGAGTTTGAAAATATTTATAAAGATTGAAATGGTATAATATTTTGATGAATTTTGTAAAGTTTGGGTATCTTGGTGTGTTTTTAGTGGGACTTATAGAATCAAGTGTGTTTCCGCTTTCCACATTACCTCTTATAACAGCAGGTACAGTCTATAAGTTTAACCCTTATTTGGTGGGATTTTTTGCATTATTGGGGGATTTCATGGGAGGTTCTATCGTTTATTATATAGGCCAAAGTTATGGGTATAAAGCCGTATCAAAGTTTATATCCCAAGAAAAGTTTATGAAAACAGAGGCTTTGTTTAGAAAATTTGGTGTTTTAGCGATTTTGATAGGGGAACCTTTTTATGTTATAAACTGGATAGCTGGTATACTAAGATTTGGCTATGCAAGGTTTATAATTATGGCACTTTTTTCAAGGACTTCTAAACTTATTATTTTTGCACTATTTGGGAAAGCTTTGGAAAGATTTTTATAGATTTCTTCTTTTGTTTGATATTTCTTTTAAAAGCTCAAAAAGTTTTTCTTTGTCTTCATTTTTTATAAGATTTTTAATAGTATCAAGGCTTTTAGTAAAATCTTCAAGAGCTTTTAAGACATTGTCTTTGTTGTATAAAAACACATCAGTCCATAATCTTGGATCGCTGGCTCCTATCCTTGTGGTATCTAAAAAACCCTGTCCTAAGAAATTTCTGTTGTCTTTATCTATCAAAGAGGATAATGAGAAAGCCACCAAGTGCGGTAGGTGAGAAGTAAGTCCAAATATCTCATCGTGGGTTTTGGCATCCATTAAAATAGTTTTTGAGCCTATGGCTTCCCAAAAGTCTTTAACTATGTTTATAAAATCTTTATCAGATACATCGCTTTGACATATTATAGAAAGTCTATCTTTAAAAAGTCCTTCTTTGGCGCTTTCAAACCCCCTTTTGTGAGAACCAGCTATCGGATGAGACCCCACATAGTATTTATCAAATATTTTTTTGAAAATATCTTCTATATAAACTTTAACCGATGCTACATCTGTTATGATGGCATTTTTTACATAGTCTTTTAAATAATTAGCAGAATTTTTCAAAGAAGATATGGGATTGGCAAATATCACAAAATCGTATCTTGTGTTTTTATCAAATTCATCATCTATCACGCCGAGCTGGATGGCATTTGTTAGGATATCTTTATTTGTATCAAAAGCATATATTTTGTTGGATAGTTTTTGGCTTTTAATATCAAAAGCTAAGGACCCTCCTATTAAACCAAGACCCACTATGAGGGTATTATTAAACATCACTTTACCACTAATAAGTTTGTCTTAATATAATGAAATACAAAAGTGGCGGTAGAACCCAAGAAGAAATGAGCTATCCTCTTTTTGTGGGATCCAAGTATTACCAAATCAGCTTTTATATTGTTAGAAGTATTTACAATACCATCTTCTGCCAAAGATTTTTGAATTATTGGCTCAAAAGCATGGGTTTTGGCTAAGTTTTCTATTTTCTCAGATTTATCACTAAATTCGTTGGCGTGATACAAAAACACTTTAGCGTTATATACATCGTTTAGCTTCTTGGTAAAATCAAGAAGCTTATCATCCTCATCAGCCCCATCATGACACAGCATAATATTTTCTATTTTCTTATACTCTTCTTTAAAAGCTATAAAAACTGGGCATTTGGCATGTTTTACAATATGCTCTGAGGTGGAGGATATATGGATATCTTTTATAGCTTTTTCGTGAGATGGTTTTCCTATAAATATAATATCTTCTTTGTCCGCTTGAGAAACGATGGTTTTGGCGGGATTGCCCCAAGTCTGCATCGTAGAGACTTTGGCATTTAAGTTTCTCCCAAGGGTGCTAAACTCATCCAATAATGCAGTAGACTCTTTTTCCAAGAACTCTTTTACCTTGTTGCTTATTCCTTCATAATATGAAAAGCCCAAAACCCCTGCTAAGTCCGCCAAAAGGCTTTCATTGGCGATGGTTTTGTCTAAAACATGTATTCCAACGATTGGTATATTTAGCTTAGCTCCAAGCTCTAATCCATAGTAAGAAGCCACAAAAGATGGTTTTTCACCATCTACTCCCAATATCACTCTACTAAACATCTAAGTTTCTCACCTCCTTGGCATAGGTTTCTATAAATTCTCTTCTAGGTTCTACATTTTCTCCCATGAGCACTGAGAAGATTCTGTCTGCTTCTGCTGCATCCTCTAAGGATACCCTCAAAAGTCTTCGGGTGTTTGGATTCATGGTGGTTTCCCAAAGCTGCTCTGGGTTCATTTCTCCAAGACCTTTATATCTTTGGATTTCGATACCATCTTTCACAAAAGCTATTATCTCTTGGTATACATCCCCTGAAGGCTCATATATAGCTTTTGTTTTGTTGGATAGTTTTAGGCTTATAGGATAAGCAAATACCTCTTCATAGGATTCAAAGAGTTTTTTATAAGACCCTGAGGATAAAAAGTCTATATCTATGATGCTATAATTTTGATTTACATCGTATATAACAATGGCATAGGAGCTGTCAAAGTCATCGTATCTAAGTGTAGCACTTTGTATGCTTTTTATGGATTTTAAATCGTTAAGAAGTTTTTCGGCACTGTTTTTATCTTTTAAATAAGATTCATCTATTTTATGGGATATAAGATAATTTATCACATCCTTATTTTTCTTGTTTAAAAGCGATAAATTTTGAAGGGCTTTTTCTTTTAAATTGTTTAGTATATTCATCAGTATATCTTTTTTATAGATATTACCTTTCGCATCTGTTATAGTCATATCTTCTTTTATAATGTTTAGTAAAAATTTTTCAAGCTCTTTGTCATCCTTTATATATGTTTCTTTTTTACCGATTTTTATCTTGTAAAGAGGTGGTTGAGCTATATAAACATGTCCGTTTTCTATTAGCTTTGTCATGAATCTATATAAAAATGTGAGAAGGAGCGTCCTTATGTGAGATCCGTCCACATCTGCGTCCGTCATAATAATGGTCTTGTGATATCTTAACGTGTTTATGTCTATATCTTCTCCGATATTGCATCCAAGGGCGCTTATTATAGACCTAATCTCTTCATTGGATAAGGCTTTATCAAGCCTTGCTTTTTCCACATTTAAAATTTTACCCTTTAATGGTAATATAGCTTGAAACCTTCTGTCTCTCCCTTGCTTTGCAGAACCACCAGCAGATTCACCTTCCACTATAAATATCTCGCATTTGGAAGGGTCTTTTTCAGAGCAGTCTGCAAGTTTACCAGGAAGTGAAGTATCTTCTAAAAAGGATTTTCTTCTCACCAAATCTTTGGCTTTTTTAGCGGCTTCTCTGGCAAGAGCGGCTTCTATGGCTTTTTCTACAATGAGCTTTAGTATGTCTTGATGCTTTTCAAAATATGATGTTAAAAACTCAGATACCACAAATTCTACGGTGCTTCTTACGTCCTGATTGCCAAGCTTGGTCTTGGTTTGACCTTCAAATTGAGGCTCTGGAACTTTGCAAGATATCGCCGCTACAATACCCTCTCTTAGATCATCTCCAGTAAACATCTCTCTTAATTCTTTTGATAATTTTAAGTTAGAAGATAACTTTGAAACTACTTTTGATAAGCCAGCTCTAAACCCGCTTACATGAGTACCGCCTTCTATGGTTTTTATGTTGTTTACAAAACTCTCTACAGATTCTTTATAATCCTTTGTATAAGTAAATGCAATTTCCACTAATACATTATCCTTTTGGGATTCTATATAGATGATATCTTCAAAAAGGGATTCTTTGCCCTCTTTTAGATACTCCACAAGCTCTATGATGCCTCTTTCAAATCTAAACGTAAGGTGTTTGTTGAGTCTATCGTCTATTAGTTCAAAAGTGACTGTTTTATTAAGATAGGCAAGCTCCCTAACGCGCTTTTCCACTATATCAAACTTTATTTTTGTGGTTTCAAAAATCTGATAATCTGGCTTGAAGGTGATCTTTGTACCTACTTTTTCGGTATTACCTATTACCTTCAGCTCTTCTTTTGGAACACCTCTTTCATATTCTTGTCTATGGATTTTATTATCTCTATATACTTCCACCACAAGCCATTCAGATAGGGCATTTACCACTGATGCTCCTACTCCATGAAGTCCACCAGAGTATTGGTAGGTTTTTTTATCAAACTTACCACCTGCCCCTAAAACCGTTAAAACCACTTCCACCGCAGGCTTACCTACTTCTGGATGTATGTAGACAGGTATGCCTCGCCCGTTATCCTCTATGGTAATAGAATCATCTTGGTGTATGTGTACTCTTATATGAGTGGCATATCCAGCCATCGCCTCATCTACCGCATTATCAAGTATTTCCCAAATAAGATGATGAAGTCCCCTTTCGGAGATGTCACCTATATACATTGAAGGGCGTAATCTTACATGTTCTAGACCTGTGACAACTTTTATTGAGTCAGCACCGTATTCTTGCATTAGAAATATTATAACATTTAAGTTTTGTGTGAAATATTTTATTTATCGCATTCCAACAAAACCCTACCATGTTATTTTTTAAAAGCCAAATACTTTTTTGTGATTTTATTGACCTTTATAAACCTTAATAAACCTTAACTTTTTCTTTTTGCACAATCTTTGTTTACGGAAGAGCGTGTAAAACTTTTTATATAACTTGGGAACTTTCCCCAAAAGTTACGTAAGCTCATATTATTACAACAAAGCAATATAAGACAATGTATCAAATGGGTTTTATGACAAAAAACTGAACCTAACCTTTGGAGAGCTAATATAGTGAAAAAACATAGACGATCTTATGGACACAATCTACAACTATCTTATCTTCTTAAAACTTGATATACCTATTGGCAGTGTTTTCATGTCTATAGTATAAAAAATATAAAAGATTTGTCAATGACCTGGCTGGACATTTCCCATAACAATTGTCAAACATTTTATTGCGATAAAGAAGGATAAACTTAAACTATAAAAATATGCTATAATACTTACATGAAAGCTATAATCTTAGCAGGAGGGTCTGGTACAAGGTTATATCCTGTTACTCAAGCCATAAACAAACACTTTTTACCTATTTATAACAAACCTATGATATATTATCCGCTTTCTTTGGCGATGCTTCTTAATATAAAAGATATTGTACTTGTGATAAATCCTGAGGATGAAGAGGTTTTTAAAAAGATATTTAAAGATGGGTCTATGCTTGGTATAAATATAAGTTATGTTATACAAGATCATCCAAACGGGCTTGCAGAAGGGATTATTCTATCAAAAGATTATATAGATGGACCTTTTATGTATCTACTTGGAGATAATATACTCTATGGACACAATGTATGGCAAGTTTTAGAAGAAGCTAAAGAAGATATTATAAAAAATGGTGGGGCTTATGTATTTGGTTATGCGGTAAAAGATCCTCATAGGTTTGGCATAGTGGAGTTTGATGAAAAGAATAATGTTTTATCTATAGAAGAAAAGCCCAAAAACCCAAAATCTCACTTTGCAGCAATAGGCATATACTTCTTTGATGAAAAGGCTATAGATATAGCATCAAATACAAAACCCTCTCACAGAGGAGAACTTGAAATAACATCTTTGTTGGAGGAGTACCTAAAAACTAAAAAACTAAAGGTAAAGCTCTTAGGAAGAGGCTATGCTTGGTTTGATGCAGGAACGCACGATAGTTTCTTAGAAGCAGGAGAGTTTGTGGCCACTATAGAAAAACGTACAGGGCTTATGATAGGATGTTTAGAAGAAATAGCATATAAAAACGGCTGGATATCAAAAGAAGAGCTTATAAAAATAGCTAAAAAACTATCTAAAACCGATTATGGGAAGTATTTGATGGAAGAGGTGGTAAATGCCTTTTGAATTTGAAAGATTAGAGATAAAAGATGTTGTTTTGATAAAACCAAAAATATTTAGAGATAAAAGAGGATTTTTCTTAGAAGCTTATAAGAAACTTGAGTTTGAGACTTTTGGTATAAAAGATGACTTTATCCAAGATAATCACTCAAAATCTATAAAAGGTGTTTTAAGAGGGCTTCATTATCAAAAATCCCCAAAAGCTCAAGCAAAACTTGTAAGATGTATAAGAGGCAAAATATTTGATGTGGCAGTGGATATTAGAAAAAATAGTCCTACTTTTAAAAAATGGGTGGGTGTAGAGCTTTCTGAAGAAAATCAATATATGCTTTATATACCAATAGGTTTTGCCCATGGATTTTTAACTTTGTCAGAAGAAGCAGAGATTATGTACAAGGTAGCAGGTTCAGAGTATTCCCCCGCTCACGATGCTGGTATTATTTATAACGATCCTGATATAAATATAGATTGGCCTAAATTGGATGTTGATTTTATATTATCTCATAAAGATAAGTCTTTACCAAGGCTAAAAGATTCAAAAGAGGAGGACATATTTTGAAATTACTTATCACAGGTGGGGCTGGTTTTATAGGAAGTGCTTTTGTTAAAGAAGCTCTTAAAGATGGATATGATACAGTAGTAGTAGATGCACTTACCTATGCAGGAGATTTGAAGAGAATAAAAGATGTTTATGATAACATGGTATTTTATAAAATAGATATAACAGATAAAGATAGTCTAAAGGATGTATTTATAAAAGAAAAGCCAAATATAATAATTCATTTTGCAGCAGAGTCTCATGTGGATAGAAGTATATTAGACCCTTATATATTTATAAAAACCAATGTGGAAGGTACTTTTAATCTGTTAGAATTGTCAAGAGAGTTTAATATAGAAAAATTTATAAATATATCCACCGATGAAGTATATGGGGACATAGAACAAGGAGAGTTTTATGAAGAGTCTTGTCTAAAACCAAGCTCACCATACTCCACATCAAAAGCTTCTGCTGATATGCTTGGAAGAGCTTATTATAGGACTTATAATCTACCTGTTGTCACCGTTAGACCATCTAATAACTATGGTCCTTGGCAATATCCTGAAAAGTTTATACCCGTTGTTATCCTAAAAGCCCTAAACAATGAGAAAATACCAATATACGGCACTGGTCAAAATGTGAGAGAATGGCTTTTTGTGGAAGATTGTGCAAAAGGTGTATTAAAGATAATGCAAAAAGGCAAGATTGGAGAGATTTATAACCTTGGCAGTGATATAGAACTTAAAAACATAGATGTAGCAAAGACCATATTGAGGCTTTTAAATAAAGATAAATCTCTTATTAGCTTTGTAAAAGATAGGAAAGGACATGATATAAGATATAAGATGAACTCAAGTAAACTAAAAGAAGAGATAGGTTTTTCACTAAGTACATCCTTTGAAGAAGGTATTAAGAAAACCATAGATTGGTATATAGAGAATATGGACTGGGTGAAGAAGAAAATTAATTATCTTGAAGAGTATTGGAAAAAGGTTTATATTTAATAAAGAGGTGTTTATGGCTTTTATAGGTGTAGAAATACCAGATGAGGTTTTAAAAGATATCAAAGAGCCAAATTTATCTGATATAAGAGCTGAGCTTAAAAAAGAACTTGCTTTTTATTTATACGATAAAGAGATGATTTCTATGGGAATTGCCAGAAAAATATCTGGTCTTAGCAAATGGGAATTTTTAGAAGGTCTTTCTAGAAGAGGAATTAAAAGACATTATACAGAGGAGGATTTAATAAAAGATTTAGAATATGCAGATTTTAGTTAGCAATCCTTCTCCACTTATTGTTTTAGCCAAAATAAATAGGCTTTATCTTTTAAAAGAGTTTTATGATAACATTTATATACCAGAAGCAGTTTATAAAGAATGTGTTTTATGCTAAAGATAAGGAAGATAGCAATGTTATAAGTCAAACTCATTGTATAAAAGTGCATAAGATAACAAATTATGAACTTGTGAAAAGCTTAGAAACCAAACTTGATAAGGGAGAGCCAGAAGCTATAGCCTTTTCTTTAGAGCTTAATGCAGACATTATTCTATTAGATGATTATGAAGCTAGAAAACAAGCAGAGATTTTAGGGATGAAAATAGTTGGAACTTTAGGTGTATTGCTAAAAGCAAAAAAACTTAATAAAATAGATTCTTTTAAAACAGAACTAGAAAAATTAAGATCAAGCGGATTTAGAATATCTGAAGATTTAGAAAAGAAATTACTTATTAACATAGGTGAATTATGAAATACCTAATAATAGGGTCTAAAGGACAACTTGGAAGAGAGTTTGTTAAAACATTAGATATTAGGAACAAAAGCTTCTTGGCTTTCGATAAAGAAGAACTTGATATTACAAATATAGATAGCTTAAACAAGGTAATAAAAGATTACAACCCAGATATAGTTATAAACTGCTCAGCTTATAACTTTGTGGATAAAGCAGAACAAGAGTTTGAAGAAGCCTTTAAAGTAAATGCTTTTGGTGTATCAAACATTGCCAATGTATGTAGAGATAAAAATATATTTCTAATCCACTACTCTACCGATTATGTGTTTGATGGTACTAAAGAAGAACTTTATATAGAAGAAGATAAGCCAAACCCTTTAAATGAGTATGGTAAAAGCAAACTATTTGGAGAGATATTTATAAAAGAGCAGTTAGAGAATTATCTAATCTTCCGTACAAGCTGGGTATACGGGGAAGGTGCTCAAAACTTTTTGTATAAACTTGAATCTTGGGCAAAATCAAACGAATATTTAAGAATTGCCTGTGATGAGTTTTCTGTGCCTACTTCTACAAGCACTCTTGTAAATATTACACTAAAAGCCTTAGACAAAGGACTTACAGGGCTTTATCATCTTGTAAATTCTGATTACTGCTCAAGATATGAATGGGCAAAAGCATATTTTGAACTTAAAGGCATAAAAAAATTCATCTATCCAGCTTATCAACATGAGTTTAACCTACCTGCCAAAAGACCCCGTTGGTCAGTTATGAGTAATGAAAAGATATGTAAAGAACTTGATATAGAGATAAGAGAGTGGAAAGAAGAGATGAGAGAGATAATTAGATAAGGTTTTTAGCTTTTAAAAAAATTGCATTTTAAAAATTTCTATGGTATAATGTTCTTTTAGTTTGGATAGGAGAGATAGCCAAGCGGCC
>DDOS01000050.1 GCA_002341805.1 Aquificaceae bacterium UBA2488
AAAAGAGGTATGTCTTCTGGCGTTAGCATCAAAAGGAGATATTCTCACAAGCCTATGCACACCATTCTCAGATTTTAAATATCCGTAAGCATATGGCCCTTTTATGTACAAGGTGGCACTTTTTATGCCAGCCACATCATCTGGGTTTATATCTATGAGCTGAACTTCATAATTGTGTTTTTCTGCCCATCTTGTATACATCCTAAGGAGCATACTAGCCCAATCACAAGCTTCAGTACCACCAGCTCCTGCTTGTATAGTAAGATAAGCGTTGTTTATATCCATTTCATCGGATAGATATATCTCAAGCTCAAACTTTTTAAGGTCTTTTTGAATAGATTCAAGCTCTTCAGATATTAAAATAGATGTGTCAAAATCACCTTCTTCTAAGTCTTTCATCATTTCGTCTAAATCTTGTATTCGGCTCTTAAGAGAAAGATAATCATCAAGCTTTTCTTGGAGAGCTTTTCGCCTTTGACTTATGTTCTTAGCTTTCTCTTGGTCTGCCCAAAAATCCCCAGAAGACATCATGTTGTCATATCTTTCTATATCTTGCTTCAGTTTAGCTTCATCTAAGGATTTGGAAAGTTCTTCAAAACGATCTTTTATCTCAGAAAACGCTGTATTTAGTTCTATCATATTATCTTATATCTACTACCTTATAACCCCATTCTTCGATGGTGGACTTAATATCTTCTTCTTTTAACACAGACTCATCAAACTCCACTTCCGAAGCCTTAGAATCCAAACTGGTATTGTAAGATTTTATTCCAGATAGTGAGCCCAATGCCCTATTTACTGTATTCACACAATGCCCGCAGGTCATGCCTTCTATGATAAACACTTTCTTCATATTTATATTATAAGCCAAAAACTTGTTTTAAAGTATGATATACTCTTATATAAAAATATTTATACTACATTATAAACTACTTGACAATATGATGCTAAAATTTTATAATATATAATATGGCAAAAGATTATTATGAAATCTTAGGGATTAGTAGAAATGCTACACAAGAGGAGATTAAGAAGGCTTATAGAAGATTGGCCAGAAAATATCATCCAGATTTTAATAAAGAGTCAGGAGCCGATGAAAAGTTTAAGGAGATAAACCAAGCTTACCAAGTGCTATCGGATGAAAACAAAAGAAAGATCTATGATCAATTTGGAGAAGCAGGTTTATCTGGTGCAAATCAAACCCAAGAGCAATGGAGCAGAATGAAGGATGCAGAGTTTAGAGATTTATTTGATGAACTTGGAAATTTTCAGGATTTAATGGACAACATAAGTGAAATGTTTGGAGGGACTTCAAGAAGAAGGACAAAAGAGCGTTCTTCAGGACCAAGACCTATAGATGGCGAAGATATTATAAAAACTGTAGAGATGATTTTAGAAGAAGCTTATACTGGTAAAAAAATAAATTTAGAAATAGAAAAAGGTGTGCCCTGCGATGTATGTGGAGGATATGGCTACGATAAGTCTTCAGAAAAAGTATGCTCCACTTGCAATGGAAGCGGTCAAGTAAGTCAACGCACTATGTTTATTAATTTTGTTAGCGCCTGTCCTACCTGCGGTGGTAGTGGGTACATTAGAGAGGCTTGCAAAAAATGTAGGGGTATGTCTTATGTATATACAAAAACCACAATACCTGTTAATATACCTCCAGGAGTGGATAACGGTACGAAGTTGGTGGTGGATAGACAAGGGCATTCTGGACTTTTTGGCGGAAGACCAGGCAATCTAATACTAATAGTAAAACTTACTCCTCATACCATCTTCAAAAGAAAAGGTGATGATTTGTATGTGGATGTAAATATAACATTCCCAGAGAGCGTAATGGGCACAAGCTTTAGCATAAAACATCTAAACGGTGAGGATATAAATATTGAGATTCCGTCTGGCACAAAAGACGGCGATAAGATTAAAATAAAAGATAAAGGTATGCCAAAGCTAAAAGGTCATGGACACGGAGATTTGATAGCTATAGCTCACATAGATGTACCAAAATATAGCACACTCTCTAAGCTAATAGGCGATGGTAAAAAAGCCGAGAAGCTACTAAAAGAACTTGATAAAGTATTGCCAAAACCAGAGAGGATAGCAAGCCATGAACAATAGAAAAACCAAAGCGGTATTTACCATAGGCACTGTGGCAAAGATGTATAAAATACACCCTCAAACGCTTAGGCTTTATGAAAAAGAAGGACTTTTAAAACCTTCAAGAACCGAAGGTAATACAAGGCTCTATACCGAAGAAGATTTAGAACAGCTTGATTTCATACTAACCCTTGCCCGAGATCTTGGGGTAAACATAGCTGGTATAGATGTGATACTCCGTATAAAACACCAGATGGACGAAATGCAAAAAAGTATTGAGCTTTTATTGGAAATAATTAAAAACTTAAAAAATCAAACCGCATCCGCCGAAGATGTGGACAAGGCTATAGTGCTTATAAGTAATATGAATAAAAATATAGAGTTAAAGAAAAAGTCTTAAGGCTTTGAACCACAGACATATTTTACACCTTTTTCGGATTTTGCCCAGTGTGGTATATTGGGGGATAATTCTATCTTATCTCCTACTAAAAGCCTAAAAACATTTTCTTCTGTGCCTATCTCTATATCACCTTCTACTATCCATCTAACTTCATAGTCTTTGTGGGTATGCCAAGAGTAATATGTCCTAGGTGGGTCATACCACATATATACATCATATCCTTCTTGCTTTAATAGTTCTTTTATCTTTTCTGGGTCTCTTAAGCCAGTGGATTCAAAGATCACACCCATACTAATCTTCTATTTTGGATTTGTTTTCAAGGATTCTAAGCTCTGATCTTTCCACAGCTAGGGCTTTCTTAGGTATATCTCTTGTGATTACAGACCCACCTGCTATAAAAGCCTTATCTTCTATATTTCTTGGAGCTATAATAAGAGCGTTGCTTCCAATAAACACTTTTTTACCTATGTGGGTTTTATGCTTGTGCTTACCGTCAAAGTTTGCTATAACTACTCCTGCTCCTATGTTTGTTTTTTCTCCTATCTCTATATCTCCAAGATAAGACAAATGCTTAGCATACACTTGCTCTTTAAGTTTTGCATTTTTAAGCTCCACAAAATTACCTATATGAGATTTTTTACCTACATGAGAGTTATCTCTTATATGACACATAGGTCCTATGGTACAATCATCTTCTATGATAGAATCTTTTATATAGCTCATCGGAAGTATGGTGGTATCTTCTCCTATGCTTGAGTTTTCTATATAAGAACCATTCATAATTTTAGAGCTTTTCTTAATATGGGTATTACCTTTTAACACAGTGTTTGGAAAAATCTCTGCATCTTTTTCTATAACAACATCTGGTTCTATATAAATAGACTCTGGGGAATGTAAAGATACCCCTGCTCTTGCAAAAGATTCTAAAAGCCTCATTTTGATAACAGACTCTGCAAAACTAAGCTCCCAACGGTCATTAACACCAAATATCTCCGTTATCTCAGAAGCCATGAAACTCCTGCATGTAATTCCTTGATTTGCCATTATCTCTATAATATCTGTTATATAAAGCTCGTTGGTTTTCTCGCTGGGTTTTAAATGCTTAAAAGCTTCCAACAGATAAGGCACATAAAACATATAAACCCCAGCGTTTACTTCATTTATCTGCTTTTGATCATAAGTGGCTTCTTTTTCTTCCACTATTTTTATAACATCCCCTTGAGGGTTTTTAACTATACGTCCATATCCTGTAGGGTCTGGCAAAAACGAGGATAGCACAAGAGCGCCTATGGTTTTATGTTCATACTCCTCTACCATATGTAAAAATCTCTGCATACCTTTTATGGTGTCTTCTTTTACAAGGGGAGTATCTCCATTTACCACAAATACATAATCCGTCATATCCTCAAAAAAGCTTTTACCAGCCATCAAAGCATCTGCAGTACCACCTTTTGGGTTTGATTGTTCAAAAAAACTTACATTTTCATCCTTTAAATAATCCATTATCTGTTCTTTTTTATGAGACGCCACTACGCCTATATCTACTATGTTTGAGGCTTTTAGATATCTAAGCACATACCAAATCATTGGTTTACCAAGCATCTCATGAAGTACCTTTGGTTTATCGCTTTTAAACCTTGTTCCAAGTCCAGCTGCCAATATAATCGCTTTCATATCTTTATTTTAACTTATAAAATAGCAATATGTATATGTTTTTAAAAGCCTAAATATTAGATAGCAATATCACCAAGATATTTCCACAGAACCATTGCCAGTATTTGATACAGAGCAAGAAGAATTAGATACAAGAGTTGAATCATAGTAGGATGATCCGCCAGTAGCACCAGCACCTCCGCCTCCTTCAATATAAATAAATAGTAAATAAAGTTGAGATCCGCCTCCGCCTCCGCCTCCATACCCCCCATTTGCACCAATATAACCACTTACACCACCTCCAGCACCGCCACTTGGATTTAATGTATTTAATGCAGATCCACCATTCCCAGCTGTTCCGTCTGATCCATTACTATACCATCCTCCACCACCACCAGCAATATCTCCACTACCACCATCACCAAGTGAACCAGTACAAGAGGCATTTCCTCCATTAGCATAGGAATTTCCTGATGCATAAGCTGCACCACCGCCTGCACCAGCTATTAAAAGAGGATTAGTCCCAATAGATACAAAACTTGCACCACCTCCACCAGCGGCGTATGAATCACTGCCACCTTGGCCTCCTACTATAACAGTTAAAGCTTGATTAGCCAAGGATACGCCAGATATAATACCATTTACAACAGCACCTTGGCCTCCTTGTGCTTTGTTGTTTTTGCCAGGTCCTGCATTGCCACCTTGAGCTCCTGCCACTACAAATGTAACAGATGGGCAATAAGATATATAAGAAGGTGGAATCCATGAATAGCTTCCTGAATTATTATATGTAGTACTTGAATGAGTACATGTGGTGCTACTTGATCCACCACCGCCTCCACCACCACTACTGCCAAGACCACCTAAAGGACCACCCCATATGGTAACACCTTGAGCATTAGATGGTGGTGTGGTAGTAATGCTTGCACTCGGAGAAGAACTATTATTTGAAAATGTTACACCAAAAGCTTGATTTACAAAAGTATAACATATTACAACACCACTCAAAAGCTTAGATATACTTACTTTTTTCATACACACGCTCCTACTTTATAGTATAAATCTTTAAATATATATTTCAATGATGGGTTTTTGCACTCAGTACCAACCCAACTGCTTCTTTTAAGCCCATTAGGTTTTTTGCAAGGATGATGTTTGGGATGTTTTCTAAGGATTTTTGGTATTGGGTGATACAAGGGATGTTTGATTTTGAGGCTTTTAGACAAAAATAAGGTATTTCTTGAAAGTTAGTTAGTGGCTTTAGATAGACAATAGCTTTAGCTCTTGGTAAAAGTTCGTTGTAAGAGTTTCTTGAGACAAGCATTATATCTGGTAGATATCTGCTGCCTTCACTATGTTCTTTTGCCACATCTTTTATATGCTCTATATCTTGGAAGTTTAGCAAACAAGCGTATACTATATCTTTGGTAAACATATAAGCTATATCTTTTATCTCTTGGGCTAAAAATGAATCTAAACTAAGAGAGTAGTTTATTATATCTTTATAATTATCTAAAAAATCTTTGTCAAAATAGTATAACTGCTCTTTTTCAGAGTACTCTTTTATAAAGTCTAGTATAATCCTTTGAGGGCTTTTAGAAAAGTTTTGAATATATCTGGCAAAAAAGCTTTCAACAAAATCTTGGTTTTTTACGGGTAAAATGTTTGATTCTGAGACTATAAGAAGGTCTATGGTATTTTGTTTTACATTAAAAGCCTCAATACCATCGTAATCTATTTCAAAATGGTATATATTTTGATATTTTTTAGATAAGATATCGTATACTCCTTTGTCAAAGGTATAAATATTTATCTTAGGATATTTTGATATAAAATCTTCTAACGCTCTAAGATAATCTTCATTTGTAAAAGGATTTCTTTCTAAGATTATATTTATCTCTGGGCCAAATTGGATAGCTTTTAAGAAATTCTCATCGGTTTTAAAATATTCAAGATACACATCTCCATAAAACCATAAGCTACTTATACCTGTATATTCTTCTATATATTTTTTGATGGTGTTTTTACCATATCTTGATGTATTTGATATCTCTATAAAAAGTGTATTTTCAAAATAGTTTTTAAGGTATTCATTCATTGGGCTTTTAACACTAAAAAATAAAGCTTCCACCTCTTCGTAAGAGGCTTTTATATCTATATCTGGTTTTAGAAAAGTCTTCTCATAAAACGAATAAAACCTTGTAGCTTCTTCTATATGGCTTTTATAATCTGTGTTTGTAAGACACAAAATATAAGCATAATCTCTATTTGACTGAGCAAGTCTATAAGCTTGGTTATGAGGATGAATCTCTTTAAAAATACTATGCTCTCCAAAGGTATTTGTATAGTCTGCTGGGTTTATAGGAAGCTTTTCTAAGTTTAGGTTAAAATGCTTAGCTATATTCTCATTAGTCTCTACCACAAACATATCAAGGGGGGATGTGTATATATCTTGACCTTTTGAGATGTATTTATGAAGTCTTTTATCGTTTAAGAAAAATGAGAAAAATATAGTATCTTGTTTTATGTGTTGTAAGATTTTTTCAATATGATGTTTATGTTCATGTTTATTAAAAGCCGAAAAACATATATCTATGACAAGGGCATTTTCTGGTATGTATATATTGCTGTAATCAAGGATTTTGGCATCTATGTTTAGAAAATGTAATATTTTTTTATAAAACTCATCTTCTACATATATGATGGGCTTCTTAATGGATATTTTATTTATAAACAAAGATGCTCCTATGGCTTCACCACCTTTTGCAATCAATACGATTTTCTTATCTAAAAAATAATCCTTTGAGAATATATATCCAAATATCTCTTTCAATATGGGAGAATGACCCAAAAAAGCAAGTTTTAAATCGCTAAATATATCAAAGGATATTGTGGATAATCTTTTAAACACTTCCTCGGTGGCTTTTTCCTCTTGGTTTAATATATTCTTTAAATCTTTTGATATCTTATTTTCATTTATTTGTTCTAAAAGCTCTATGAAGGCTTTTAAAAGAGAACTTTGATTTAGATTGTTAAAACACGGAGAAAGCGGTGTATTTTTAACAACGGCTTCTGGGCATTTTAAAGATATATGAAGCTGGCATGGACTTGAGCATACATCGCCTTTGTAGTTCATCTCAAGGCCTTTTATATAAGGGACTTTGTAATCATAAACATTTTCAAATTTACCTGGTCCAAGGACCACCAAGGTAGGGGTTTTGGTATAGGCGGCTATATGAGGTAAAACTGTTTCTATTGATATAAGATAATCAAGATTTTTTACATAAGGAGGTAAGTATTCGATGCTTTTAATATGAGAAGATATATCTATGGCTTTTGGAAGATAGTTTGGTATCTCATCGGCATAAGTTTTATATTGAGGTGGATAAGAGTATACTATGGTAAAAAACTTTTCTAAATCTTTTATAGCATTACAAAATATGTTAACAGGAGCCATGCGGTGAATGGATGAAGCTGAAAAGTGAAATCCAAGAATAGGTTTTTTGTATATTATTCTATACTCATCAAAAAGATTTTTAATCTCTTTATCTAATTCTTCATCTATATAAACATAGGGTATTAAATTTGGATTTTCTTCTTCTACACCAAGGAGTTTGAAATAATAATAAGCCATGTGGTTTAGATCAAACATTATAGAACCTACAAGCATATGGAGGTTTATAACAGTATCAAAGCTTTTAAGATAATCAAGCTCTATGGGAGAATACACAAATTCATCCACATAAGGACAGTCCTTTAAAAGGTTAAACTCTTTTTTTGTTTCTAATACTATGTATAAATCTTTGTTTAATTCTTTTAAACGCCTTAAAACTGGGGTAAGTAGAAGTCCATCTCCAAGTGCTTGAAACGTGGCAAAAAGCACTCTTAGTTTTTGGCTTTTAAGATTGAAAAAATTTTTATCTACTTTTAATTTTAAACTATCTACATACTCTAAGGGTACACCTTTTTCCACATAAGCTTCGTAGACATCTTTTGGTAATACATAGAGCTTCTTAGGTAAAAGTGTGTTCTTTAGGTCTTCTACATAAACTTCTTTTGAGACTTTTACTATTATGCTCACAAGTATACCACGCTAATTATCTAAGAGCATTTAGCACCGATGGGCTTAAATCCACCATACCAAGTTTTAGTTTTTCCATATAAGTATCAAGTTTGTTTTTACCAAATTTTTCTCTCCTTATATGTTCTTCCACTTCAAAGGAAGATGGATTATCTTTTCTAATCCATTCTCTTGTAGCTACATCTGGATACATATATTCATATATTGGGGTAAGGCCTATATAACCTGTGAAGTTACATTTTGAACAACCTTCTTCATTTCTTACTTTTATAGGGATATCTTGTCTTAAAAATTCAATAAACTCTTCTTTGTTAGAGTATGGGAGTGTTCTTAAAGTGATATCTGATATAGATTTTGAAGCATCTTTTATACTTATTTCTATACCACAATGAGGGCATACTTGTTTAACAAGCACTTGGTTTACGCTCAAAATAAGCATCCTTATAGCACTTTCTAAATTAACATGGAATATAGAACTAACCGCCTCATAAAAAACAAAAGCAGAGTTTATATGAAGGGTAGTAAAAATTAATTGTCCTGCAAAAGCAAGCTCTTCTATGGCTTTTGAAAGTTCTGGATCGTTTCTCCACTCACCTACAAATACAATATCGGGATCTCCTCTTTTAAAGGCTTTTGTAAAATCCACAAACGTAGATTTTAACTCTTCCACTTGAGCTTCAAATATCTGAAACTGTGTTATATTTTTGTTTATGATTTGATATTCCACAGGGTCTTCTACGGTTAATATATTCTTATCTTGGACTGTGGAGAGCATACTGGCTATAGCCATACTTTTGCCAGAGTTTGTTATACCAGAAACTACGATAAGACCACCTTTTCTATTTAAAGCGTCTTGAAATATAGCTATATCTTGCTCTAAGTATCCAAGTCTTTGGATATTACCTTGAACTCCTCTTTTTCTCAAAAGTCTTCCCACCACCATCTCATCTTCTAAG
>DDOS01000017.1 GCA_002341805.1 Aquificaceae bacterium UBA2488
GATTTTGATAATACAGAATATATATTATCCATAGGAACTGCCCCTGCTCAAGCAGGAAACCCTTTTAAGCGTCAAGGAAAACTAATAGCAAGAGCTAGAACTGAAGGACCATTGAAAAAAATTGTGGTGGTGACTCCCACTGCAGTTAATACAGATAATATGGCGATAGGTGCCAAATACGAGTGGGTACCTGTATACCCAGGTCAAGACTTGGCCTTTGTTATGGGGCTTTTTAGATACATAATAGAAAACAATCTATACAACGCTCCATATCTATCCATACCAAGCGAAGAAGCTATGAAGGCTGCCAACGAAGTAAGTTATACCAACGCCACTCACCTTGTCATACAAGACGCTGGAGATGATTATGGGAAAATATTAAAAGACCAAAGCAGTGACCCCCTTGTGATGGATGCTGCTTCAAACTCTTTACAACCTGCCAAAAATGTAAAAACTGCTGTGCTTTTTGTAAACCAACAAATAAGTGCCAACGGCAAAACCTATCATGTGAAAAGTGCAATGGAACTTCTAAAAGAGGCTGCTTTTGAACACTCCTTGGATGAATATGCCAATATGTGCGGTGTACCAAAAGAAACCATAATTCGCATTGCAAAAGAGTTTACCTCTTATGGACGAAAAGCTACCACCGATATACATGGAGGGGCTATGAACACCGTAGGTATGTATGCAGCTTATGCGGTGGCTATGCTAGGAGCCATGGTAGGCAATATGAACTATAAAGGTGGTATGGCTATAAAAGGTGGGGCTTACAACGCTTACAAAGGACCTGTTTATGATTTACTTAATTATGATGGAAAAGTAAAAACCCATGGGGTTAGAATAGACAGAGCTGGATTTAAATACCAAGATACATCTGAGTATAAAATCAAAAAAGCTCAAGGGCTAAACCCTTATCCTGCTAAAGATAAGTGGTATCCATTCTCAAACGCTATAGAATCAGATTGGATAGCTTCTGCTGCCCATGGATACCCATATAAGCTAAAAGCACTTATCACTGTAAACTCAAACCCAGCCTATGCTCAATCAGGCTTTTCAAATGTAATAGAGTATTTAAAAGACCCAAAGGTAATACCTCTTTTCATTGCCATAGATCCGTTTATAAACGAGACAAGCACCTATGCGGATTATATAATACCAGACAATGTATTGTATGAAGAATGGGGAGCTATGGCTCCTTGGGGAGCATACCTTACTAAGATAACCACCATAAGATACCCTACCATTCAAAGCCCAAATGCAAAGTTTAAGAATGGTGAGTCTATATATGCCGAATCTTTCTTTATAGAACTTGGGAAAGCCTTAAACTTACCAGGCTTTGGAGACAGCGCTATAAAAGGGGCGGATGGCAAGATGTATCCTCTTGATAGACCTCATGATTTTTATATTAGGGCTTTTGAAAACTTAGCTATGCAAGAAAGTCCTGTCCCAGATGCCACAGATGAAGATATAGAGCTTGCAGGACTTACCAATTGGGTATCTTTGTTAAAAGCCATAAACGGGAATAACTGGCGGAAAGTAGCCACTATAATGAGTAGAGGTGGAAGATACGCACCCTACGAGACCGCTTATGATGGAGAGTATGTAAACCACAAGTATAAGAAAATCCTTAAGATATATAATGAGGATCTTGGTACCACTCAAGATGCCATAACTGGTGAGTATTATAGCGGTATTCCACGATACATAGAAGGTCCTATATGTGCAGATGGCACGAGCCTTTGGTCAAAAGTGGATAGAAACCAATACTCTTTGATAGCCTTTGGCTATAAATCAAACGTCTTATCATCTCCAAACGCTTCCTCAGACAAGCTAAGAGATATAAAACTATCCACATATATAGATATAAACTCTCAAACCGCTAAGAAGTCTGGTATAAAATATGGAGACCTTGTAAAAGTATCAAACCCCTTTGGTCAATATATAATAGGCATAGTTAGAGTAAAAGAGGGTATAACACCAGGTACCATTGGCATAGAGCATGGGCTTGGAAGATTGGCAGAAGGAGCAGATACCATATACATTGGCAAGAAGGTATTACCAGCTATGCCACTTCGTCAAACGGGTGTCAACATAAACATGCTTGGTATACAAGACCCAGCAAGACCAAAAGGTCACGTACTCACAGATTTTGTAACAGGAGCCACCGCCAGAAATACTATACCAGTTAAGATAGAAAAAATAAGAAGCTTAGCTTAAGGTTTATAAATAGTGGAGGGGCTTGGGAGCTACTTTAAATAGGTTTCTATGCTTTTATGAACAAAACCCTCTAAAGGAGCTTTATATCTTATCAGATCTCTTACTATAGAAGAGCTTATGTGAATAAACTCCTGGCTTGGCATCATGAAAAGTGTCTCTAACCCACCTATTCTATAATTGCTCATGGATATTTGAAGCTCATATTCAAAATCTGTAAAAAGTCTAACACCTCTCAAAATCAAGGACATATTTTTAGACTTAGAGTATTCCACAAGGGTATTGTCAAAAGTATCCACATATACATTGTTTAGATTTTCGGCTTTTATAATGATATCAAATAATTTTTTTCTAAATGCTATATCAAACATAGGGTTTTTGTGGGGATTTGAGGCTATAGATATTATTACAAAATCAAATATCTCGGAGGCTCTTTTTACAATATCCACATGTCCTAAGTGAGGTGGATCAAAGGTTCCTGGGTATATGATACCTTTCAAAAACTAATCAGCTCCCTTATAAGTGTGGCAGGGTGTACTTCCTTTGGGCATACATTGTTGCATTTATTACAAGATAGGCAATGCATTATTTTTGAGTTTAATGCTTCTAAAAGCCTAAAACCATGTTTTTGATCTCTTGGGTCTATGTATAGTTTATAAAACTTTGCAAAGAAAAGAGGACCTGCGTAAAATTTGTCTTTTACTTCTGGACAAAAACTCTGACAAGCATAACAAAGTATGCAATCAGAGGCATTTTCTATATGATGGCTTAACTCTGGGTCTATCTTGGTGGGTTGTTCTTTTGGATATACCCATATCTCGTAATCCTTAAAGGATCTTACCATATTACTAAGATCCACCACCAAATCTTTTAATATAGGAGCGTTGTTTAGCGGTTCTATCAAAATGGGCTCTTCTTCCAAAGTGTAGGGTAAAAGCTGTTCTTTGCAGGCTAACTTTGGAAAACCATTTATATTAACAGCACAAGTGCCGCATATTCCGGCTCTGCAAAAATGTCTATAAGATAAAGAGGGATCTATATACTCTTTTATATAATGTAATGCATCTAAAAGCGTCATACCATCTTTATATGGTATTTCAAAGCTCTCTAATCTATCGCCCCTTCTTATCTTTAATAATATATTCATTTTTCCAAATATGTATTTACAATGTACTCTCTTCTCATAACATTGGTTTGGATAAGCTCCCACAACACGTCAAGTCTTTTAAACCAATAGTTGTTTATGGGCTTTTTGGAAGCTAACACTATACCAAATTGTCCATGCAATCCAAAAGAGCTCATTATAGGCTTCATATAATTATAAATATAGTTTTCTATACCAGCGGGGTTTATATTCATCTGTTGATTGTTGCCAGTGTTTAGCGTCAAAACAGGTGGAGGTCCCATCATCTGAATAATATCTCCTGGAAACATAGGGGTGGCATTACCGTAAGTGTATTTAAATCCCACTTTTCTAAGAGCAGTTTCTAAGCTTTTAACACTAACTTTGTTTATGCTATACTCATAATCTTGATCTTCTATAGACCAATCTAAGCCTTTTCTCACTTTAAGATAAGGTCTATCTTTGTTTGGGAATGTGGTTATAAGTATGCCTTCTTCATCTAAAAGCTTTAATAGCTCTTTGAAAAATTCAAAAGGGTGCTCCACTTTTGGTATTATATTTTCCAAAAGCACGATACCAAAAGATCCATATTTAGTTTTTAAGCTTTTAATATAACGCTCATCTATATGAGGTTCTACTTCTACATTCGCTTTTAGGGCTTTTTTGACTTTAGAAGCTTGAGATTCTGAAGCTTCCACTCCCACAGCTTCTAAACCAAACTCCTGAGCTACTGCCAATAGCTTACCACTGTTAAAACCCATATCTAAAAGCTTTTTACCCTTTAAAGAAGGCTCCATTTCTAAGAGGGCTCTTATGGTAGGATATGTATATATGGTAAATATGTTTGATATACCGAGCTTTTCTTTGTTATCCATTTTGTCAAGCTCTTCTATATCCTTTGTATCGTAAAACATTTTAAGGGGTTCTTTAGTTAGCATATCGTCTAAGCTCTTTTTCACCACTCTTGGAAGTGAGAATATGGACCCGCAATAACTACATTCCCAAAGTCTATAACCATAAGATTTTTCTATCTCTTCAAAGTATACACCTTTTTCTTTACACACGGGGCATTCGGTGGGCATATCTTTATCAGGGTTTTCTACATAATACATAATGGTTTTTAGTTTTTGTATAACCTCATCTATATCTATATTATCAAAACATGGACTATAAAATTTTTGTTTTATCTGGGCTTCTTGACAAGGACCTGCTATAGCGTGTTGGATACATGGAGCAGAGCATACTTGACCTAAATATTTCGCATAAACAGGCTGGGAAGTGGTATAACTCATCTTGGGAAAATGTTGGGCTTCTGGGGCAACACCACCAGATATTACCACGCAAGGTTTTTTAAGGGCAGCAGATATATGTGGGACTACCGTATCTGCGGATATTACCCCGTCCACTTGCTCTATGGCGGCCACTAAGTATTGGGGCTTTTCCATATATGGAGATAGATTTTCCACATCCATCGCATAAAGCTCTTTGGAAATATCCACTGCTGGAGATTCCCATTTTGGATGTGCTGTTATAAACACGCATTCATCTTGTAGTTTTTCTATAATCTTTGCTATTAAATAAGGAGGCAGTGTTCTATGTATGGAAGAAGCCACTAAATGTGTTAGTATGATTTTTTTACCAGGATTTTCTTCCCTTATTTTATCTATTATAGGTTTCATATAATTAATGGCTTCTTGCTGTGGTATTACCACTGGGTCTTTATCTTTTATGTCAAATTGTCTAAACTTAGCAGACCAAAAATCCACCAAGTTCATGGAGTTGTAAAAATAAGAACCCACATACTCATAGCAATCTGCATAATAATCTACTTCTTTAAACTTAGAGTATGACACTGGGGTGTATATAAATTCATCTATATAAGGGTTGCCCTCTAAGAGGTTGTATCCTGGTCTTGTTTCCATGATTATATGGCTTTTAGGATATTTTAATTTTAAATGTTTTAAAAGCGGCGTAAACATCAAAGAGTCCCCAAGGGCAAACAGGTTTAGTATAAGGATAGTTTTGCCGTTTAAGTCTTCTCCATAATATTCTTTTGGCAAAGCTGAGACTTTGGTTTGCTCATAGTTTTCTCTGGGTAATTGAGCCATTAAGTCTCTGGCTATCACATAACGGCTCTTCTCCATAAAGTTATGAAAATCCGCACCACCTGCGTAAGGGTGCTTAAAATTTCTTTTAACTTTTATAATCTCCATTAGCCTAACCTCTTTAGATATCTTATAAATTCTATATTTAGAAGCGAAGAAGCTACGTTGTATATGACAGCGGTAACTCCGCGCCTTGTTAGGTCATAGAGCTTTTCTGGAGATACACCCAGCAAGACTCCTGGATCTGGCATCACAGCCCCTTCTATAAGAAACTTTTCATCGTTGTCTATCTTTAGCTCTAAATCCGTTTGTCTTAGGATTTTAAGATCATACATCTCTTTTATAAGATTTGCCGATATCTCAAAATCTTGATAAAAAGCCACAGCCCTTTGGGATATGTTGTTGAGGTGAGGAGTAGCCTCCCCAAGTACGTTTATAAATTCCATATCTTCACATTCGGTGGCTTCTTCTGGCATCTTATCGTAAAATAGCACTATATTGTTGGTGGATTTATCTCTTATGGCACCAAAAGGATAAAAATCTAAAACCTTTGGTCTATGTTCTATTTTCCAAGCGCCATCTTTAGTAAGATAGTGATTTTGATCCCCTCCAAGCACCGCAAAAGCTGCAAACACCCCCTCATGGTGAGCAAACACCACAGGATATAGCGAAGACAAATAAGCCATCTCCGACATGCCAANNAAAGGAATAGTTTTTTGGCATGCATATTTCAAGAGGTTTATCCTCTTGCATGTTTATAATCTTCGGGTAATTATAAATTCCTAACATGCTTATATTATATCATGTATTCTAAATGCTATTAAACTTTTGTATTTGGGCTTTTAGTAATATAAATCATTGACTACTAATCATAAAAATGTATTTTATACTAAAAGCCTGAAAGGAGGTAAATTTTATGAAGTTAGAACCAAAAAATCATCTTAAGCCATCAAATTTAAATGGCATATCCAACGAGCANNATATTAAAATTTTAAATGGAGGTATGAAAGATGAAGTTAGAACCTAAAAACCATATTAAACCATCAAACCTAAACGGTATATCAAACGAGCAGATAGAGCCACACTTTGAAGCTCACTACAAAGGATATGTAGCTAAGTTTAACGAGATCCAAGACAAGCTTGCGGATATCAGCTTTTCAGACCGCTCAAAAGCCAATCAAAACTATTCAGAGTACAGAGAGCTAAAAGTGGAAGAGACCTTCAACTATATGGGTACAGTGCTTCATGAGCTTTATTTTGGACACCTCACTCCAAAAGGAAATCCTTCTGATGCTCTAAAGAAAAAAGTAGAAGAAAATTTCGGTTCTTGGGATAAGTGCGTAGCAGAGATAAAGGCTGCAGGTATCGCCTTTAGAGGTTGGGTTATATTGGGTCTTGATATATTCTCAGGTAAACTTATGGTCAATGGACTTGATGCTCACAATGTTTATAATCTCACAGGTCTTATACCACTTATTGTATTAGACACTTATGAGCACGCATACTATGTAGACCAAAAGAATAAGCGTCCACCATATATAGATGCATTTTTAAATTCTTTAAACTGGGATATAATCAATGAGCGTTTTAGCAAGGCTATAAAAGCCTACGAGACATTAAAAGGATTTTGTTGATAGGAGATAAGTCTTATGGCTTTACCTACAATGGAAGAAATGGAAGAGGTCTTAGACGAGATAAGACCTGCTCTTAGATTTGATGGTGGTGATATAGAGCTTGTGAGCATAGAAGATGATGGTACTGTGCTCGTTAGACTAATGGGTGCATGCTCAGGCTGTGGCATGTCCACTCTCACTTTAAAAGCAGGTGTTGAGCGTGCTGTCAAGCAGAAATTCCCAGATATAAAAGAAGTAAAAGATGTGAATGCAGACTTAGGTTTTAGTTTTGGATTTTAGTACAATACCCGCCTTTTGGCGGGCTCTTAATATTGATTTTCCAATCCTCAATTTGCTATATGATTAAACTCATGCTAATAAGATGCTAAGCTAATATCATACTGTGTTTCCTCTTGTTAACGATGCAAGATTAACTTTAAAATCTTTTTCTATTAAAAATTATGTTTATAACCCCAAGTATTATCCCTGGAAACCCCTGTCCTGGAAATATAGAATCCTCCACCAAAAATAAATCTTTTATCGGTGTAATACCCGATATTTGTAGGTGGTATATTCTTTTAAAAGCGGAATGCCCCCACAGTGCCTTTATATCTATCTGTATATCTGTTGAAAGTCAAAGGTGTTTCCACATAAACCTCACCCTTTTTTATTTTTAAAAGCTTATAAACTATTTC
>DDOS01000081.1 GCA_002341805.1 Aquificaceae bacterium UBA2488
TTCTGTATTATCAAAATCTGGTTTGGCGTGGGGAAGCTTTTTAAAATCTCCAAAATATGCCGCTTGGCCTATCCTCATAGCAAGACCACACATGGATGTGTGTCCTGAGAAGTTTACTGTACCAAAAGCTTTCACAAATCTATGTACTATAAAGGTTTTCCTACCATCGTCGTTGGTGCCCAATATACCAAGTTGATTGGATTTTGGACCATGTTCTGGGCTGTTTGGGTCTATAGGAGTATTTATGTCTCTGATGCTTTTAAGACCTTCCACAAAACCCTCACCAAATAGATTACCTCCATTTACAATTTCTTGAATGAGCTGTTCGGGTTCTATCTCCACCCATCTATGAGAGCCTCTTGGACCCACACGTTTTAAAGGTTTTGTCACTCTATATCTTGTATATAGTTTATCAAATACCACATTACCTCTGGCACAAGCTGTAGAGCGGTTTTTCAAACCTGACTCATCTATACCAGATACCCAAAAGATACTCTCTTTTATGGATTTAT
Source organism: Aquificaceae bacterium UBA2488 (assembly GCA_002341805.1). Lineage (GTDB taxonomy): Bacteria > Aquificota > Aquificia > Aquificales > Aquificaceae > Hydrogenobaculum. The sequence goes on from DDOS01000081.1 coordinate 513, forward strand.
CGTAATCAAGCCATGGGTCTGATGAGAGTAAGTTATATGGATTTCCAAAAACCCTTACCACTTTACCTGTTTTTTTATCCACTTTTATTTTCACGCCACACTGGGTAGTACATCCTATACAAACGGTGTTTGCATAATAATAATCTTTGTTTATTATAAAATTACCATTTTCATTGGTCTTGTTTTTGACTTTTAATATCTCAGGTAAATGCACATTTCCATATATAGGAAATCTTGGTTTTGGTCCACGTCTTCCAAAAGTAAAAAGATATTTGAATGTCTTAAGATATCCAAGAGCCATTGTGCCAAGGCCAGCCGCCGAGACACCCAATAAAAATTTTCTACGTGTGGTGTTCATCATTTAACCCCCTTAGTGAAATCTTTTAAAAGGTCATCCGAATGAGGCAATATAGCTATGGTTAAAGCCAAAAGCCCTATTATACCACTCCAGTTTGCTATTAGAGACTGTAAACTGTTATGTCCAAATATTGGCATCGTATAAGTTAAAAATCCACCTATCATCTTAGGAAAGCTTTGTCCTCCTATTACTAGGCTATATTTAAAATACCATGCCCCAAAAGCCGCCAAAGCACCTGCTATAAACATCATAAATGCACTTTTTTTCATCCTACTAAAAGCCAAAATCATAGGTACAAACAGGGCAAGGCCCAAATCAAATACTATAATTTTCATTAGATCTTCTTTAAAATAAGCTCTCATATAATACTTGGTAATGCCATTGAAAGCAAGGCCAAAAGAATACCAAAATAGATCAAGGATTAACTCACCCACTATCGCCCAAGCCATAATGGTAGCTACATTTGCAATATCATCTCTGTCTATCTCCTTACCCATTAGCTTTTGATATATAGGATACAAAAATAGCACAAAACCACTACCCGATACCAAAGCAGAGGTTAGCATCACAAGAGGCAATGCTGGAAAATGCACCAATGGGAACCATGCCAATATACCCACTATATAACCTGTATAAAACTCTACACCTATCCCAAAAATAAGTCCAAGTATGCCAAGATATTTTAATATCTTTTTATCTTTTTCGAAGGCTTCTTGGGTAAGTTCTAATCTGTTTAATGTTAAAAGCTTGAAAACAAGTCTTAATCTATCCTCTTCCACAAAATTATAGAGCTTTACAAAAAATGGTCTGTAGTAAGCGATTAGGCTAAGAAGAGCAAATATGGTGTAAGAGGTTAAGAGAATAACGCCCCATTTCATTGGAGATGTGGGGAAGTGAGACCATCCGTATAAAAATACATGGATCATACGCCCTGGTTGTTTTAGGTCATCCACAAGATTAAGAGGTGCTATGGCTATAAAAGAAAAAGCTATCAAAAGACACATACTGGCAAGCCTCTTGTATTTCTCTTGGCCAAATACAGTATATAAAGTATATATAAAAAATGCACCTACACTTATACCACCCGTCCAAAAGTAGTTTGGTATATTAACACCCCAAGGTCTTGAAGGGGTTATAGAAGAAGCAAACACCAAAATTTTATGATAAGTATCAAGCATCATGTCTATAATCCTCCGTATTTACTATATCTTGAAGTGGCTCTAAAATCATCCACTCAGATTCTTCTTTTTTAATCTTATAATATTCCCTTGCTAAGTCATCTAAGGATTCAAAGTTTGTGGGCGGGGTATCTTGAAGCTCTCCGTATAGGTTTATATAAAATACATTTGGTATGGTCCCTTCTTGGGGTCTTAAAACGGTGGTGGGATATGTTCTTATAAGCTGTGATACTTCGCTGTTTGGATCGTTTAGGTTTCCAAAGATTCTTGCTCCTCCCACACAGGCTTCTACACAAGCGGGAAGCATACCGTTATCTACTCTATGGGCACAGAATGTGCATTTGTCCGCTACATGATATCTATCATTCATAAATCTTTTATCGTATGGACAGGCGTTTACACAATACCCACAGCCCCAGCATATGGTGTTATCCACCACCACAATACCATCTTGTCTTTTGTAAGTGGCACCTGTAGGACACACTGGTACACAAGGAGGATTGTCACAGTGGTTGCAAAGCTGAGGTNNACTTCATATTCTGGCACATAAGTTCTATATTGATCTGTGGGTACATCGTTTTCTATAACACAAGCAGCTACACAAGCCTGACATCCTATGCATTTTCTTAAATCCATCACCATACAAAACTTCTTTCCCTTTTGACCTACCCATTGGGGATTATCTTCCTCGCGGCCTGGTATGGTGAGCATAGGAGGTATTTCTATAGCTTCTGCTGTCTTTTCAGAGGCAGCTACGCCAAGCACTGCTCCTATAGTTTTCAAAAAACCTCTTCTATCCATCTATAAAAACCTCCAAAAACACTCAAAACTTAAAGCTCATAGAATAAATATTAACATATTAAAGTATTATTCTTATAACAATTAGTTAATATCGTATAAAATAGATTTATAAACTCTAATCAAATTCCTGATTTAGACAATAATTCTTAGACTAAATGTTTTAGCCAATTATCGCAACAGACTTAGTTTTAGTGGTAGACTTGTGAATCGTGGTATACTTGTAGGATATGAAATTATGTTATAATTTACACATTAGATGAAACAGTCTCAAGATATATACACGAAGAGAGAATCCAGTAAATTATAAAAGCATTACTACAACACTTAAAAAGCTCCATATTTCAATAGACTTCATCATGGTGTCCTATGTCTATTAGAATAATCTCTTTTTCAATTATAGTGAGTGTCAGTATAATTCTATAATTCATTGTTATTGAAACAGAGTACTTATCTTTGAATTTACCTTGAAGCTTATGGAGCCTTAAGGAAGGATGAAATGGATTTAACTCAAGTAGTCTTAAAACCTTTTTGTAGGTTTCTATTAAATCTTGATGCTTTTCTAAAAACCTCTTTTCCTTCTTTAAATAGCTTTCTGTGAATATTAATTTATACAGTTTTCTATATGCCCAATCTTTCGAAATGTTCTTCCGCTGTTTCTGATATATATCTTCCTTCTTTATAATCTTCTTCTGCTTGTGCTATTGCCATTTCTAATTCTAATTGTTTCAATCTCTGATACTCCTCTATGGATAAAATTACATACTTATTTTTACCTCTAGCAGTTACGAATACGGCTTCATTTTTTTTTAAAAACTTATAAATAAATGAGATTCCTTTTGTTTTTATATCGTTTGCTGTAACTATAAACATTTTTAACCTCTCAAACGTACTTTTATTAGCACTAATTATAATATTAACCCTAATTTCTAATTCAATGTATGATTAGACCCATACTATAGATTCTTTACTAGAACCCCCCTTATTTAGCCAATAAATTTTAAGCATTACCGTAACTTTCTAACTACATCAAGCTGTAAGAATATCTATTCCATATTCCTCGTGCATGGTTCTTGTAGGATATGAAATTATGTTATAATTTACACATTAGATGAAATGCTCCCACTCTATTAAAAGAATACGAAGAAGAATATGATGAAACGATATCTTTATTTGTAGAGATGAGCATATATTATATACAACATAAGCTTAAATTAGCGCCAGAGAAAGTTTTAGAAATCTTTGAAAAGCAGGAGGATGAAATGAGATCTGTAGTAGATATTATAAAAGAGAAAGGTATAGAAGAGGGTATGCAGAAAGGCATAGAAGAGGGCATGCAAAGAGGAGTATTCAACATAAAAGAGATGATATTGGATACCGTAGAACTAAAACTTGGATACATTCCAGATATTGCAAGAGAGAAAATAGAAAATANNTATAAAAACTGACGATGTTTTAGGACTTTTAGAAGATATATAGGTCATCTTAATAGCTAGATATAGTGGTAGGTTTACTAAAATCTTTTTATTTAAAGCATGATACTTATAATCTGTGTTCTGGAAAAAAGTTGTGCTTTTTAAAAACAAAAAATATGGTATAATTTATATAATTAGCTAGCGTAGCTCAGTCGGCANNGAGGTCGTGGGTTCGACCCCCACCGCTAGCTTTTAAGCTCCTCTTGACAAAATAAATATTTAATACTAACATAATATCATGCTTGTTGTCGAAGATAAGAGCCTAAAAGAGCTGTATGAAAAAGATTTTTATGCTTGGATAAGCTATGTGCCTACAAAAACCCAAATATGATAACGATATTTGAGGACTGATGGGATTAGAATTTATAAAAGAGTTTAAGGAGTTTGTGGGAGACAATTCTTTTTGTATATATGGAGCTGGGTTCTTGGGGAGATTTTTGGTATCTTCTACAGATATAGGTAAGATGGATGTAAAATGTTTTATAGATGATAAACAAAGAGGGGAGTATAAGAATATTCCAATACTTGGAAAAGAGGCTCTTAAGGATATAGAGTATGTGCTTGTGGCAATTAGCTATCCAAGAAACGAGATTATAGATGAACTAAGAAACTTAAATAAGAAAGTATTTATTATAGATGGGACTGTTTTTACGCTTTTAAGAGAAGATATAACCCCTGATATAGATTTAGATGAAGATTATGCTTTTAAAATCCTAAAACGAAACCAAAATATAAAAAATATACTCCTTATAAAACTTGATTATTTTGGTGATACTATGGCTTCGTTAAAATCCTTATACTATTTAAGATATAAATATCCAAATGCAAACATAGATGCCATTTTGACAGAAGAAAGCGCTTTTGTGCTAGCAGGCAAAGGTATTTTTGATAATATTTTTATATCAAAAGAGTATTCTAGAAATCCATCTTCAAAGGCTTTATATATAAACCAAATGCCATTAAAAGAGTATGATATGGCAATAGATGTTGGTTTTGGACCAGATACGAGATTTTTGCTAAACAATATAAAATCAAAGATAAAAGCAGGGCTTTATAGTGCCGATGTGAATCTTGATATATCAGTCCCTATTCTAAAGCCAAATGTCCATATAAATGATCTTATAGAAGAGCTTATAGATAAACTTCCTACTTACATCAAAAGCCAAAAACAAAGTATATCAAAAATAGCTATGTTTCCAGCAGCCAGTACCCCTCATAAAGAATGGATAGAAGAAGAATTTATAAACTTTTTAGGGCTTTTAGAAAAAGATAAAGATATAGAGCTTATAAACTTATACTTTGACTCTGAAAACACATTAAGAAGGTTTAATATACCCCCTTATTCCAAAATCCGTTATAATATATCCCTTGATTTTAAAAGCCTAAAAACCCATCTTCAAACAAACGATATCTTCATAGGAGTAGACTCTTTTGGCTCTCATATAAGTTCATACGCAGGCCTTCCTTGTATTCTTATATTTTTTGATTTTTCTACAATAGAGTTTACCCCTCTTTACACAGATGTGTATATAGTATTTCGCAAAAACCCATACCCAAGAAAAAGACCCTTTGTAAAAGCCTCTACTGTATATAGCATTTTAAAAAAATGTGGTATAATACTCACATGACAAATCCATACAAAGGTATCAAAACAGCCATCATCTATGGAGCAGGTTCTGGTGGATCTTATTGTTTTAGGCTTTTAGAAGAAGAAGGTATAGAAGTAAAAGCTTTTATAGATGATTTTAGCAAAGAGAGTGTGTATTTTGGAAAACCAATTATAAAAGTAGAAGATTTAGATAAATATCAAGCTGACGCTTATTTTATAGGAACAGGTCATAGTTTTCGTAGGATATCTAATTATTATGAAAAGCTTAAAAATAAGGTGAATGAAGATAAAATATACATACATGCAAAAGTATTGGAATCGGATCGGACAGATAGTGAATTTGAGCATAATATGGATAGAATTTCTAGTAAACCAATATTGGTTATAGATACTATTCCAAGATATACAGGTGGCGTTGCAGTTGTTTATAAAATTGCTAAATTATTTCAAGATAAACTAAATTCAATTACATTTTCTGATAAATTAGCAAGAAGATTAAAAAATATTGGCAATAATTATGTATTTGTAGACATTATCAAAGAAAAGTTTATAAAGCCTAACTTTTTGAAAAATATATTTTATGATACTATAAACCTTATAAAAATACTCTCGCCATCTTTAGTAATTTTAAATACGCCAGAACCAATGCTAAAATTTGAAGATTTTGAAAATATCAAATTTGTTTTATGGTTTCATGATGTTTCACTATATAGAGTAGATAAGGATTATATTGGTTATATTAAGCAATCACTTGAAAAAAAGACATTATCAAAAATAGTCTTATCTTCGAAATTAAATTATGAAACTT
>DDOS01000102.1:0-7194 GCA_002341805.1 Aquificaceae bacterium UBA2488
CAAACACTCACAGTGGCATCGTAAGATAGCATCAACATAGAAAGAGGTCTACCCACAATAAAGCCAGCCCCCACTATACATATATTCTTACCTTTTGGATCTATATTGTATTCTTCCATTAAAAGCTTAATACCAAGAGGAGTACAAGGTATAAAAGCTTCTTGAGGGTTTGAAAAGAGCCTACCCATATTTATAGGGTGAAATCCATCCACATCCTTTGATGGGTCTATGGCCTCAATAACTTTATCTATGGATATATGAGGAGGAAGTGGAAGCTGTACTAATATACCATCCACATCCTCTTGCTCGTTTAGATGTTTTATGTGATTTATAAGAGTTCCTTCAGAAGTGTTTTCTTCAAACATATCAAGCTCTGAATGAAAACCCACATTGGCACAGGCTTGTATTTTGTTTTTAACATAAACTAAACTTGCAGGGTCTTCCCCCACAAGTACCACCATTAATTTTGGCTTTCTTTCAAAATGCTTGACTTCTTCTTTGATCTGATGCTTAATCTTATTTGACAACGATTTTCCATCTAATATTATCATACTTGCCTCAAGTTTTTAATATAAATATCTAAATCAAGGGAATTATTTTTAAGCTCTAAGTGTTTATAATAACCATCTGAAGATTTATCTTTAAAATAAACGCTTAGTTCCTTTTGTTTGTTTGGTTTTAAAAGCTCCATCTTATAAAGCTCTCCGTTTTTCACATAAACTTTTTTAGTGTATCCGTAGACATTTCCTTGGTATATTGTATATCCTTTATGGCAGCTTATGGCATCTTCTTTTGATACAACATCTCCATATATGAGCTTAGAAACATCTATGGGTAAATTTATACAAGTACCGTAAGCACATATAACACCTTGTTTAAAGTTTAAATCTCCTATAAAAGATTTTAGCGTATAACCGCTTTTGGCTTTTACTAAACTAATAGGATATTCTAAGATTCCATAAGATACAAAACCATCCGCCACAAAGCTATTTGGTATATTATAAGAAGCGCTTTCGTAAGGTTTACATTTTGATACAGGAGCACAAGCGTATATTAAAAGCCCAAAAACAAAAATGAGTATTTTTTTCATAAACCCCTTATGTGTATGGAAGACGCGTGAGCTCCAAGACCCTCTGATTTAGCAAGGTTATATGCATGGTGTTTTACCTTATCAAAACCGATCTTTGATACGTATAAAATAGACGATCTTTTAACAAAATCATAAACACCGAGAGCAGATGAGAATGTGGCACTACCTCCCGTGGGTAAAGTGTGGTTTGGGCCAAGACAATAATCTCCAAGAGCCTCTACAGTATATTCTCCTAAGNNGTGTATTCTCCTAAGAATATAGCTCCTGCATTCTTTATAAACCCAAGTAGTTCAAAAGGATTTTTCGTGTTTATTTCAAGATGCTCTGGAGCTATGAGATTAGAAATTTCACAAGCTCTTTCCAAATTTTCCACTATGAATATAGCCCCGTAATTTTCTATGGATTTTTTGGCTATATCTTTTCTCTCTATGATATTTAAAAATCTTTCGAGTTCTATTTGTACATCTTTAGCAAGTTTTTCTGAATTTGTGATAAGTATAGCACTGGCAAGTTCATCGTGTTCAGCTTGGGATAACATATCCATAGCTATAAAGTTTGGATCTGCATTTACATCAGCTATTATAAGCACTTCTGATGGTCCTGCTATCATATCAATGCCCACCACTCCATAAACAAGTCTTTTAGCGGTGGCTACATATATATTGCCAGGACCTACTATCTTTTTAACCGCTGGTATTGTCTCGGTACCGTAAGCAAGGGCCGCAATACTTTGGGCTCCACCCACTCTAAACACCTTATCCACTCCACATACATAAGCAGCCGCCAAAACCTCTTTTGTGGGATTTGGACAAACCATATATATATTTGGTACACCTGCCACTCTTGCGGGCACAGCATTCATAATAACAGAAGACGGATAAGAGGCTTTTCCACCAGGTACATAAAGCCCAACACTTTCAATGGGCAATATCCTCTGACCCAAAATCACCCCTTCTTCTTCCACTATAAAAGATTTTTCTTTTTGATTTTCATGAAACTTATGAACCCTTTCATAAGCTGTTTGTATAGCACTTTTGAGTTCATATCCTAAAGAATTATAAGCTTCCTTTAACTTATTATGTGATATCTCAATACCTCCTTTTCCTAAATCTATCCTATCAAATTCCAAGGCATATTTATAAAGAGCCTCATCTTTATGGATTATCACATTGTTAATAATCTCTTTTACCTTATCAACGTAAGTTTCTTCAAAGGATTTTGCTCTATTTAAAATTTTACTCAACGTTTTTGAGCTTTTAAAATCAACACCTGCCAAATCTTCTATTACTATCATAAATACTATTTTATCAGATTTTTTATCTTAAAAGTTATTGTGATAAACTCATAAATCATGACAAATCAAGTTCTAATACAAATCACATTTTATAATCTTATCTCTTTTATAAAAGTCCAATTTTTAAGAGTCCAGTCCACAGTGTTTTTTATACCATCTTCTAAGGATATGGTAGGAGACCATCCTAAGAGTTTTTGAGCTTTTGATATATCAGCCCATGTAGCCATCATATCCGCTTTATGGAACTCTTTATAGTTTATCTTAACTTTCTTGCCAAGATATTTTTCTATAAGTTCAATGGCATACATAAGTTTATCTGGTTTGTTGTTGCCAAGATTTATGATTTCATATCCAACAGGTTTTAGAGCTTTTATGGTGCCTTTGGCTATATCGTCTATATATGTAAAATCCCTTGATTGAGAACCATCTCCAAAAAGCTCTATGGGTATATCCTCTTGAATCCATTTTATAAACCTAAAGATAGACATATCTGGTCTTCCTGCAGGTCCATAGACAGTAAAATATCTCAGGATAGAAACATCTATACTATAAAGATAATGATAAGAATATAGCATAGCCTCTGCACCTTTTTTGGAAGCTGCATATGGAGATATAGGTGTATTTACAGGAAGTTCTTCCACAAAAGGCATATTCTGACCTGCATACAAAGAAGAGGTAGAAGCTTGGACAAACTTTTTAACCCCATACTCTTTTGATACTTCTAAAAGGTTTAAAACTCCAAGCGTGTTTGTGGATAGATAAACAAAAGGGTTTTCTAAAGAATATCTAACACCAGCTCTTGCAGCTTCATTTATAATGGCATCTATTTGATTATCTTGAAAAATCACCTCTAAGACTTGCTTGTTTTCTATATCCACTGGATAAAATTTAAAGTTTTCATGGCTTTTTAGAGTATTAAGCCTCCAAAGTTTTATTCTCACGTCATAATAATCGTTAAGATTGTCAATTCCAATTACATGGTATCCCTCTTCTAATAAAAGCGTGGAAACTTTCCAACCTATAAAACCTGCAGATCCTGTCACTAAAATAGTTTTCATAATATCTCCTATTTAGAGGCGTTTTGGTTTTGATTTTGGTCTAAGTTGTTGCTTGCACCTGGTGGTGGATAGCAAGCGCTTAAACAGTTTGTCTCGCAAGAAGCTTGCATACCTTGACACTCATTTTTACAATAATCTTTACAGGATATAGAAGGTGGTGGGGCTACATTTTGATTGTTTGTGCTTTGAACTTTAGTGCCTGATTTACCTGAACATCCAACCAACAAAATACCAAATCCTAAAATCAATATACTTTTTTTCATAAAAATAGTATAACAGTTATTTTGCCTTTTTGCATAATAGTATTCCACCCTCGTGTCCAATCACTATGAGTTTATCGTTCGCTTTTACATCCTCTAATACTTTTGCATGCCATAGGTTTACACCAAGTATTGGCGAAGGAGCGATTACTTCTATCATGGAATTTGCAACGGCGTCCTCTTTGGCATAAACCTCTTTACCAAGTATGGCGTTTTCTGGTTCTGATAGTTTTGGGGCTTTTATAGAAATCCACTCTTTATAGAGTTTTCTAAGAATAAATATATTGAAAACGCTTGTAATTAAAAATGTAGATATTTGTAAGCTTATCAAGGTTTCATAGGGTATTTTTAATATATTTTCCACTAAAAGCCCAAAAATTCCTGTAATGATGGCACTAAGACCTATTGGAAATAGTATCATAGCAGGATGAAAAATCTCAGCTATACAAAGGACAATACCAATGCCTATCCAAAGCCAAAAGCTCATTTGTTTATAATCCCTTTTAGGGCTTCCATGATATCGTTTGGAAATATGATGGTTTTTGAAGCATTTGAAGAAGATATCTCTTTTAGAGCTTCTACATATCTTTCACCAAGTTGTAAAAGACCTGCAGTTTCTCCATTTTCTTTTATAGCTTTTCCTATCATAGATATAACATCCGCTTGGGCTTGACCTACTCTTTTTATAGCTTCCGCTTTGTTGGTTTGAGCTATTAGATATCCTTCCGATTCAAGTCTTTGTTTTTCTCGGTTTGCTTCAGATTGTAAAATAACAGCTCTTTTTTCGCGGTCTGCTTGGATTTGTTTTTCCATAGCTTTTACTATGGTATCTGGGGGGAGTATATCCTTTATCTCTACCCTCGTTATCACTATACCCCATTCATTTTCTATGCCGGCAAGATTGTTTCTTAGTTTACCGTTTATCTCATCTCTATTTGAAAGAGCATGCTCAAGCTCCATAGAACCTATTATGGCCCTAAGATTCGTTTTGGCAAGCTGTATAAGTGAAGCATCTATATTTGTTATGTTGTAAGTGGCGTTGTAAGAGTCCACCACTCTATAAAAAAATACCGCATCTATCTGGACTATGGCATTATCCTTGGTAATAACTGCTTGGGAAGGTACATCTAAAAACTGCTCTCTTACATTTACTTTGTTTCTCACCATCTCAATGGGCGGTATAATGATAGCTAAGCCTGGTTTTAGCGTTCTATTGTATCTTCCGAGCCTTTCTATAATCCACTCTTCCCCTTGAGGTACTGTCTTCACAGAAGCTAATACAAAAAGTAAAACCACTACAACAACCGTTAATACTATAACCATAAAACCCCCTTATTATTAATTTACATCATTATTTTTAAAAGTCAAACAAATATTGCATCCTGTATCACTTAGTAATATAATATATCTATGAATAAGGTTTACATATACGACACTACCTTAAGAGATGGCTCCCAATCAGAGGGGGTAAACTTTAGTATAGAAGATAAGATACTTATAACTCAAAGACTCGATGAGTTTGGTATAGATTATATAGAAGCAGGTTGGCCTGGGTCAAATCCAAAAGACTCTTTTTATTTTGAAAAAATAAAACATATACCCTTAAAACATGCTAAGATAGTAGCTTTTGGTTCTACAAGGAAGAAAAATCTAAAAGCTGATGAGAACCCTCAATTAAAATCCCTCTTAAAGGCTCAAACCCCTGCCATCACGATATTTGGTAAATCCTGGGATTATCATGTGTTTGATGCTATAAACACTACATTAGATGAAAACCTATCCATGATATATGATAGTATATATTTTCTCAAGAAAGAAGGGGTAGAAGTGATATTTGATGCGGAACATTTTTTTGATGGGTTTAAATCTAACAAAGATTATGCTATTAAAAGCCTAAAAGCTGCTTTTGATGGAGGAGCTGATTGGGTAGTGCTTTGCGATACAAACGGTGGGACTCTAACTTTTGAGATAGAATACATATTAGAAGAAGTGTTTGAGGTTTTTAAAGGAAAAAATATAGGCATTCACGCCCACAATGACTCTGAATGTGCAGTGGCAAACTCTTTAATGGCAGTACATAAAGGTTGTAGGCAAGTACATGGTACTATAAACGGCATAGGAGAGAGAACTGGCAATGCCAATCTATGCTCTATCATACCAGCTTTGCAACTTAAAATGGGCTTTGAAGTAGTAAAAGAAGACTCTTTAAGGACATTGACAGATTTAGCCAAGTTTGTCTCAGAGATATCCAATGTACCATTACCTAAGAATATGCCTTATGTGGGAGTTAGTGCATTTACTCATAAGGCAGGAGTTCATGCTTCTGCGGTTAGTAAAAAAACAGATATGTATGAACATATAAAACCAGAGCTCGTAGGAAACTCAAGGAAAATAACCATCTCAGATATGTCTGGTAAAAGCAATATACTTTATAAGCTAAGAGAGATAGGTCTAAAAGTAGAAGAAAACTCCCCTGAGATTATAAAGCTTGTGGAGTATATTAAAAATTTAGAAAAGGAAGGGTATGTATTTGAAGCGGCAGATGCCTCTTTAGAGCTTTTATTAAAAAGATACTTTGGTATCGTAAAAGATTATTTTGAGCTTGATTTTTATAGGATAGATGTACTTCATAGAAACAGTGAGCATCTTTCAGAAGCTACCGTGAGGCTTAAAATAAACGATATAACCCAGCATACCGCAGCCCTTGGAAACGGTCCCGTAAACGCTCTTGATAACGCTTTGAGAAAAGCTCTCATAGATGTATATCCAAGTTTGGGCTCTTTAGAACTTATAGATTATAAAGTGAGAATCGTAAACGAAACCGAAGGGACTTCTGCCAAAGTGAGAGTCTTAATAGAATCCACAGATGGAGTTAGAACTTGGGGTACTGTAGGTATATCCCAAAATGTGATAGATGCTTCTTGGATAGCTCTTGTGGATAGTATAAGTTTTAAGCTTTTAAAAGATGAAGAAGAAAATTTATAGATTTTTAACAATATTGGATTATATTTAATGATATTTAGTTTTGGAGGTTAGATTATGCCAATGCGTAAAGGTGCAGATGTCGTGATAGAAACCCTTCTAAAGGAAGGGGTTGATGTTATATTTGGAATACCTGGCGGTGCGAGCATGGAAATTTATGATGCTTTGTATAGAATAAATAAACTAAAACATATATTAGCCAGGCATGAACAAGGAGCGGGTCATATGGCAGAAGGATATGCCAAAGCTAGTGGTAAAGTTGGGGTAGCCCTTGCCACATCAGGTCCAGGAGCTACAAATCTTATAACCGCTATAGCTGATGCTTATATGGATTCGGTGCCAGTGGTGTTTCTAACTGCTCAAGTACCAACTTTTTTAATAGGAAACGATGCTTTCCAAGAAGTGGATATAGTAGGTATGACAAGACCCGTAACAAAGCATAACTTTTTGGTAAAAAGAGTAGAAGATTTGCCTATTATGATAAGACAGGCTTTTTATATAGCAAAAACC
>DDOS01000102.1:7297-10308 GCA_002341805.1 Aquificaceae bacterium UBA2488
AGCAGATTAAAAAAGCAGCCCAGCTTATAATGGAGGCAAAAAGACCAGTTTTATATGTGGGTGGTGGAGCTGTATCTGCCGAAGCTAACGCTGAAATTACAGAGCTTGCAGAGATGATGAAAATACCAGTAACCACCACAAATATGGGCAAAGGGGCTTTCGATGAAAGACATCCACTTTCTTTGAGGATGCTTGGCATGCATGGAACTTACTATGCAAACATGGCAGTTTATAACTCAGACTTACTTATAGCAATAGGTGCAAGGTTTGACGATAGAGTAACTGGTAAAGTGGATGAGTTTGCACCTTCTGCAAAAATCATACACATAGATATAGACCCAGCTTCCATATCCAAAAATATCACGGTAGATGTACCTATAGTGGGAGATATAAGAAGTGTTTTAGTAAGACTCATAGAAGAAATAAAAACCAAAAACTCGAAGATATTATATGAAGAAGATAGAAAAACTTGGATAGAACAAATAGACGCTTGGAAAAAAGCTTATCCTTTATCTTACAAGCCCTCTGATAAAGTTATAAAACCTCAATTTTTAATAGAAAAAATATACGAAACCACCAATGGAGAAGCTATCATAACGGTAGGTGTAGGTCAGCACCAAATGTGGAGTGCTATGTTTTACAAATATTCGTTTCCAAGACAATTTATAAACTCAGGTGGACTTGGTACTATGGGATTTGGCTTACCTGCTGGTATCGGTGCAAAAGTTGGAAGACCAGATAAAGATGTATTTATAATAGATGGGGATGGATCGTTTCTTATGACTATGCAAGAGCTCATCACCGCAGCTCATTATAATATACCCATAAAAGTTATAATAATGAACAACTCCTATTATGGCATGGTTCGTCAATGGCAGGAGCTATTTTATAGCAAAAGATATTCAGAAGTGGATTTGTCATTCCAACCAGATTTTGTTAAATTAGCTGAAAGCTGTGGAGCCATAGGTCTTAGAGTGGACAATCCTAAGGAGCTTAGTGATGTTTTACTAAAAGCCAAAGACATACAAAATAAACCAGTTTTGGTGGACGTGATTGTTGATAGAGAAGAAAATTGTTTACCAATGGTACCAGCTGGTAAAAGCTATAAAGATATACTTCTTTCTGATGGTAAAAATGTAGAAGCAGAAACTATGTATTTAGTAGGATAAGGAGAGTCTATGGAAAGTTTATCAGACAAAAGACCTAAAAGAGATATCAAAAAAGGTGAGACCAGAAAGCATATTATCAGTATTTTAGTGAACAACGAATTTGGGGTTTTGGCCCGCATCGCCACCCTTATCGCCGGTAAGGGCTATAACATAGAAAGCCTAAGCGTAGGAGATACCTCAGAAGCAAATCTATCACGTATCACTATAGAAGTAAAAGGTGATGATGTGGTTATAGATCAGATGATAAAACAACTAAGAAGACTTATAGATACTGTGAAAGTAAGAGATCTTACAGATATCCCGAGAGTAGAAAGAGAGCTAATATTAGTTAAACTGCACGCTCCTACTCATAAACAAAGAGACGATATTTTAAGGATTTCTCAAATCTTTAGAGGTAAAGTGGTGGATATATCCCAAGATAGTATAATGATAGAGCTTACTGGAGACAGCGATAAAATAAAAGCTTTCTTAAATCTGGTAAGACCATTTGGTATAAAGGAGTTAGCCACCACTGGCAAGATAACTCTAAGAAGAGATTCTGTAACGGAAGAAGAAACAGCAAACTGATCGTTAAAAATATATTATAATATTAAAATGATGTTTGCTGATTTAAGAAGGAAAGCTATAATAAAAAGAGATTTTTCTACATTCGGATATAAGTTTTATTTGGATAAGCAAGACTATGATACACCAAACGAATCTGCACTTTTGCTTAATCTACTTTTTGAAGCAGATGTTAAAAAAATATCCCATGGTTTTTTTGCTTTTATAGAGATAAAGGTGGATTTAGATTTTGTTTATAACGAATTTTTACCTAAAATTGAAGATGGTGCCAAGTTTGTTTTCATCTTCGACTATTATCAGCTCAATATGGTTTATGCTCCAAACTTTATAGAAGAGCTATTTTCGAAAGTAAAAAACAACAATGTAGAGATTTGTCTTAAAAATATTCATGAAGATCAACACATAGACGATAACATCTTAAAGTATGTATCTTATATTATGTTGGATATAAACTCTGAATTAAAAGACTATGAGAAATACGCTAACGCCGATATAAGTATTATATACACGGGCATAGATTCTCAAGAAAAGTTTGAGAAAGCTTTAAAACAGGATAAAGTAAATCTATTTAGCGGAGATTATATAGAATCTCCTAAAAGATTAAATGTAAAAATAGCCGAAAAACCAACTGGTCTTATAACCCAGCTGTTTATAGAGCTAAGAGGTCCAGAGGACTTAAAAAAAGCCATAGATATAANNTCCAGAACTCACATTTAGTATATTAAAGTTTATAAACTCAGCTTTTTTTGCAGTACCAAATAAAGTTTCTTCTGTGGAATCTGCTGTGACTTTACTTGGATTTAACAATCTTAGAAAATGGATAAATCTGTTGTTTTTATCTTCTATGAGCCCAAATGCCAGTGAAAATATATACATAGAAAAATCTGTGATAAGAGCTTACTTTATGGAAAGGATATGTAAATTTATATATAAACAAGACCAAAAAAAGGCTAGTATCGCTTATATGACAGGTCTTTTATCTTTTCTTAATACAATGCTCGATTCTTCTTTTGAAGAGATATTTAAAGATCTACCAGTGGTTCAGGAAGTATACGATGCTCTTGTAAACAAAAACAATTTTTATACAGAGCTTTTGGATTTTGTAATATCTTTTGAGTTTGATGATGAGCAAAAGCAAAAATACTACAGCGAAAAGTTTAATATAGATGAAAATTTTGGAGCCAGAGCATATTTCGAAGCTATTTATGAATACGATAGATTTAGACAAGCCATCTCATGAAAGACCTCTTTCTCAAAAGCCTAAGAAAAGAACCTATA
>DDOS01000077.1 GCA_002341805.1 Aquificaceae bacterium UBA2488
GATTTCACATAGAGTATGACCAAGGGTTATATGGCATTCTTGGATTCTCGCAGTATCGTAAGAAGGTACCACAAAAGAGTAGTGAGCTATATCCACCACTTTGCCCCCTTGTTTACCGCTAAAAGCTATGGTGGTAGCCCCTAAGTCCTGGGCTTTCATAAGCCCTCTTATTACGTTGGGAGAGTTTCCAGAAGTGGATATACCTATAACTATATCTCCTGGAATGCACAAAGCCTCTATCTGACGCTCAAAAATTGTATCAAATCCATAATCGTTGCCCACTGCGGTGAGGATAGATGTATCGGTGGTAAGAGCTATAGAAGGAAATCCTTTCCTTTCTTTTTTGTATCTTCCCACTATCTCGGCTGCTAAATGTTGAGAATCTGCCGCAGATCCCCCATTTCCAAAGAATAACACCTTGTTGCCATCTTCTAAGGCTTTTGCCATTATAAGACCCACTTCCACGATAAGGTCTTTATACATTTCTAAGAAAGCTTTTTTGGTTTCTATGCTATCTATAAAAGATTTTCTTGCTATGTCTAAAAATTTATCCATTTTGCCCACCCATCAAAAGATTTTTAAAAAACATATCCCTGTCCACGATGGCACCGGAAGCGTTATCGTGTCCGCCACCCCCGAGATATTCTGCTATTTTTCTGGCACTTCCATCGGTACTTCTAAAAGAGAGCTTTACCATGTCCCCAATGATATAGAACAAACATGAGATATTGTATTCTTTGGCTAACTCTGAACCAAGCTCGCTTTGATAAATTGGTGTATTGATGCAAGGGATTTTTACATCGTTTATATACATAAACATAGGAGTTTTTGTCCAGCCTTCTTTTAACCTTGATACCATAGAGTGTTTGTACTCTGATAGTATTTTGCTTTTAGAAGCGATATCTTCTATGCTTTGATGTAAAAAGCTAAGGATCTTATCGGGATTATCTACATACATTGATAAAAAATCATTTACTTCATCGGTATTTTGGTATCTCCAGAGCCATATATCCTTATCTTTGACTATATCTATGATAAGAGGAATTTCATCTTTCTTGAAAATCGTTTTGTAAGTTAATGAAGCTCCACTTTCGTTAGGGTCATATATGAATGTTAGAAAATCGTAGTTTATGTGGTAAGGTTTTGTTTCGTCCAATTTTTGACCTATAAACTTAGCTATGGTATTTACAGCAGTCTTATGATGGTCTATTATAACAACCTCAGTATAACCTTGCTTTTCTTGCCTTAGGTTTCTTAAGGCTATTAGATCTTCTTCTTTTGGAGCTATATCCAAAAACCATATTTTAGATATGTTGTTGTATTTTGTTAAAAGCTCAATAGAGTTAGAGCCGTGATTTAATGGTATAAAAATTATATCTTCTTTAGATAAAGCATCTTTTAGCACCGCCGCTGAGGTGGTGCCATCTATACAGCTTTTATGGAAAAAGCAAAGTTGTGTCATTTGAGTTTGTTCTTTAATATATCGCCAAGTCTAAAGCCTGATGAAGAGTCGTTTACTTTTATAAAGTCTTTTTGTTGACCTTGCTCTTCTTTGGCTTGTTTCTTATGCTCTTGTATCATGCTGAAGGTGATTTTCTCTTCTTTTGGATTAATCTCTAAAACCCTCACATTAACCGTTTGCCCAGGTTCTAAGCTGATATTCTTAGGTATTTCGGATATGGGTAAAAGACCATCTATGCCTTCTGGTAAGCCTAAGAATGTGCCAAAAGGTCTCACTTCTTTTACCACGAGCTCCACTTGGTCTCCAGGTTTGTATTTGTTGGGTATGATATCCCATGGATTTTGGGTTAATTGTTTTAGACCCAATCTTACTTTTTTGCCTTCTAAACCAAGCACCATAAACTCTTTTTCTTCACCATCTTTTAATATATCTTCAGATCGTACGTTTTTAAGCCAAGACATATCTTGTTTTTTGACAATGCCTTCTAAGTTTTCTCCAAGCTCTATAAAGGCTACGTTTGCGTGCACTGTTTTAACTTTGCCTTTTACTGAGCTACCTATAGGATGTTCTTTTACAAACTCTTGAGCTAAATTGTCTTCGGAGGATATTATGTTGGCATCTATCTGTTTTTTATCTTTGTCTATCCTGGTTATAACTACTTTTATCTTGGCTCCATGTTTTAGAAGCTTATTAACACTTTGAAGAGATTGTTCTGGAATCATAGCCGTTGACCCATTTGGCAATTCCACAAAAAGACCTTTACCTTTTCTATAAAAAGATATTTTTGCCTCTAACTTATCACCTTCTTTTATATCAAGATCTTCCCAATTTGATTTTTTAGCTTTCTTGAGACTTAATATAACAAAATCCCCTTTCTTGGCTTTTCTTACAAACTTAGCCTCTACTTCGTCCCCTTCTTTTAGGCTTGTATTCTTTGGTATCTCGTAAGAAGGAGCAAATCCTCTGATATCATTGCCAAATACGATGGTGATACCTTTTTCTGGGTCAACTTTTACCACCTTACCCGATATCATATCCCCTGGTTTTAACGTTTCTAAAAACTGCTGACGCTTTTGTTGTTTTTCAATATCTTCGTATTGCCTGTAAGATACATTTACAAAGGGTTTTCCATTTTCGTATTGGGCTTTTGTAACGATCACTGGGATCTTATCCCCTACTTTTACATTCCTTGGGGCTTCCGAGAAGGGCATTAAAGCAGAAATATCTTCTATTTTTACAAAAAACCCTGGCTTTGCTTTAGCTTCTATCTGTACTTCTATGGGTGTATTATTTCCCAAAGCCTCTTTTGCTATTTTAAAACCTTTTAAAGACTTTAAAGGTTTTGTGGATAAAACAGGGTTTTCAATACCTCTGAGTCTTACCACCACCGCTTCTATCTCTTGACCTAACTCCACATCGTCAAGCTCATATCTTCTTACAACGCCTTCCACTTTGTATCCTATATCCAAATAAATGTAGGAGTCTGTTATCTTTACCACAGAGCCCTTAACCATATTTCCCTTAGAAAGTTGTTCTTCTTGAGCCTTCAACAACTCTTCAAATTCACTTGCCATGCTGATATTGCCTCCAAACATAATATTTTATCACAAAAACCTTATTCATAATCAAACTTTTTAGCTTCTTGCCAAAGCCTATCCATTTCTTCCAAAGAAGCTTCTTTTAGACTTCTATTTCTCTGTTTTAGGCTTTTATCTACATAATTAAATCTTTTTACCATCCTATCATTAGCCTTTTGTAGAGTGGATTCTGCATCTATACCCAAAAACCTTCCATATTCTACGATAGCTATAAGTATATCACCAAACTCATGCTCTATGTTGGTTTTATCGTTTTTTGTAAGGGCTTCTTCAAGTTCTTCAAATTCTTCGTTGAGCTTTTTCTTCACTTGGTTAATATTTTCAAAATCAAAACCCACCTTGGCCATGCGGTCTTGAATCTTCTTACATCTTAAAAGAGCTGGCATGGTTTTTGGAATACCATCTAAAAAATATTCTCGTTTTTGAGCTTTTGTATGCTCCCAATTTTTTAGTACTTCATCTGGGTCTTTATCACCAAAAACATGTGGGTGTCTTTCCTTTAATTTGTTTATTAAAAGCTCTAAAACATCATATATGTCAAACTTATTTTCTTCTTTTGCTATTTGAGAATGAAATATCACTTGTAAAAGTAAATCTGAAAGCTCTTCTTTTATGGCCTCTGTGTTATTAGAATCGAGAGCTTCCGCAAGCTCGTAGGCCTCCTCCAATGTATATTTTGCTATACTTTGATGGGTTTGAACTTTATCCCAAGGGCAGTTTTGCCTTACTTTCTCAAATACATTTAGCAAGTCTTCTAAGCTATACTTCATTTTAAAGGATTTATTGTAATATTTAAAAATATTAAAATCAACTAAATTTTTCTTAGTATTATCAAGATGTTATATAATATATGATATATAATATAGACAATATGGATGGGTATTGTATATTTAATCAATATAGTTAAGCCTTGAGGGGGCGAACAGTTTCGACATTGGAGTACCGGGCAGGTGATAGCAGGTCAGGTGGCTACTGAGATAGCCAACAAAAACAGCTCCCGAAGCTGAACTTTCACTCGCTGCTTAATTAAAAGTAGCGCGTCCTTGTCTACTTTGGCATCTTGGTGGATAAATGGCGTTATAGAAAGATGCCCTGGCAGATGATTGGTGGTCTTGCATCTACTTAGTATAAAAGACCATCGGGTTTTAAGGTTTTTCATAGGTTTTGCCTTAAAATCTCGTAAAACAAAATCTATGTAAGCCTGTAGAAGTCGCTTGACTCGGCTCTGATGGACGCGGGTGCGATTCCCGCCGCCTCCACCATTAAAGTTAGATTTTCTTAATTCTTTCGTAAGCTCTTAAGAGATATGGTTTTTCTATCTCATCAGGATATACTACATTTCTGTTTACTTCTCTAAAGAAGTTTACGTTGTATAAAAATGCTAAGTTGGCTTCTCCGATTATGGCATCCGCTTGCTCTTGGGTTAGTTCTAACGTATCCAAAGAAGCTCTATAATCTTTTTTAAAAGCCATTATATCTTCTATGCCATCAAACTCATAGAACCTCGTGCCTTTGCCGTTGGTAAGGTTTAGAGCTTGTTTTATCATCTCTTTTATCATCTGACCACCGGATAGATCTCCCATATATCTCACATAAGCATGGGCTATTAGGAGCATGGGATTTGTTTTTGCCACATACTCTATCCTTGATACATAAAGCTGTATTGCCACTGTTGGGTATATCTGCCCTATCCAATCTGGACCAAAGTAAAATTCTAAATCTTCTTTTATGGATTGTTTTCTAGAAAGCTCTTTACGGTATATCTTAGATACATAGATATCATCTTTGTGTTTTTCTATGGCATCTTCCATCGTATTGTATATATAATAAAGGCCTGCAGTGATTTTTTTCATATCCTCTGTTGTGGTTTTGGCCTCTTGCATGTCCTGAGCCACTGTTGAACTGTCTGCCATGCTATGTATATCCCAAATGCCTTCTCTTAAAAACTTAGAAAATCCCATCTTTTACTCCTCATCTTTATAGATGTTTACCAGAAGTTGATCTCCCTGGTCCTGAACCACTATGATATGGGTATTGTACACCAGTGGTTTCTCGCTTACGGCATCCAGCTTTTTGTTTGCATAATACACTTTTGCGTTAGCAGGGACTTTACCGTTAAACTCTTTCATGGTATGACTTTTCACAATACCTGGTTTTCCTTTAAATCCATAGGAAAGTCCCATCAAAAATGTGGCTAACTTAGACATCTTACCACTTCCGCCTGGTGGTATCATCATAATATCACACTCCTTGAAGTATAGCTTTAACATTAAATATTATTTTAACATAACTAAAATCAATTAAAACTATAAGAAGAGCCACATTTGCAAGATTTCTTAACGTTTGGATTGTTAAAGATAAAGTTAACAGGTTTCATGAGGTTTTCTATATAATCCACTTCAAGACCCTTTAGATGTTCATAGGAGTATTTATCTACGGCTAACTTAAATCCATCGTAATCTATCACAATATCACTATCTAAAACCTTCTCATCAAACTCTGTATAATATTTGTACCCAGCACAACCCTCTTTTATAAGCTTTATACGAAATATAGGGTTTGATAAACTTTTCCTAAGAGCGAGCTTCTTTATAGCCTTCACAGCCCTTTCGGATAACTTCACATCTATAACGTCCATAAACAATGCCTCCAAAGTTTGATAACTCAAATATAAGAATATATTTATTCTTTTCAATGGGTAATGTTTATCTTATGTAGTAAATGTTTACTCTAATATTTGCAATGTATTTGGATTTAAAAAACACCCTTCTTTTACTTTAAACTTCTCATGGGTTTTGCCTGTATCTTCTTTTATAACCTCAGAAGAGCTTAACTCTCTTTCTATATCTTTTGCAAGGTCTATTATATCCTCTGGGATATCCGATATTTTTATATCGTCAAAGACTTTCTTCAATATATCAATAAAAGCCTGAAAAATGTCTTCTTTTTTTATGTCAAAACCCTCTTTTGATAGCGTGGTTATGTTTTCTTGCAATATGTTCTCAAAGGATGTTTTATCTTTTACATAAGAGATAACGTTAGCCATTGTTTTGTAATCAAAATCCATCAGAATATTCCCTACAAATATCAGCATGTTGTTTATATCTCCTGCCCCTTGACCAGAGATTTTTTTATCTTTATAAAAGATATCTGCCACAGGCTTATACTTTGTTTTAATACCTAGCTCTTCATAAACACTCATTACGATGCTTGAAAAATATTTATAAACATTTTCCATTTTAAAGGGTATTGTTTTATTGCTTTTAGAAAAAATAAATTGATAAAATATCTGACCTTTATCAAGCAAGACAGTTCCACCTCCAGTTTGGCGCCTTATGATGGGGAGGTTGTGGTTTTTACAATACTCAAAATCTAAAAATGCATTGGCGTTATCAAAGTACCCAAGACTTATACATTTACCCGAGGGCTCTGTTAAGACCACACATTCAACACGCTTTTGAGCTAAAGCATGAAATAAAGCCACTGACAATGTGGCAGATAAATGCTCTTTTATAAATAAGTTCAAAGATATTTTACCATCCTGATCCAAAAATTGTATCTGCCATCTTCTTCAAAGCCAAATTTTTTGTAAAAAGCCATAGCCCTTTGGTTTCCATCCCCTACCCAGAGTTCTATGGCATCAAGGTGTCTTTGTTTAAAATATTCTATGGCTTTTTCCATCATAGCTTTGCCAACGCCTTTGTTAAAATAGCCTGGGTCTACGAATAACTCATGGATAGCCCCCACTATCTTGTTGTATTTTTTACTATACCAGTTTCCGTCCAAGGCCATAAAACCCACGATCTTGTCTTTATCCTTTGCTATAAAAAGTCCGGCTATATCCCTTCGAGACAACCAGTTTAAATACACCTCCACATCTTCCTTGTGGGTATAGGCATACTCCTCTAAGTTTTTATAGCTTTTAAGATAAAGGTTTACTACATCTTCTTTATACTTGCTATCAAATAGCTCTATATTCATTAAGTTATAATCTTACTACTACGCAGGTTATAGCTTCTTTTACACCTTCTAAGCTGTTTATTTTTGTTATTACAAGTCTTCCGAGCTCATCTTGGTTGCGTAGCTCTGCAAAAACTATGATATCGTAAGGACCCGTAACAATATCAGCGGTTTTTATACCATCAAAAGTGGATAATGCTATCATGATAGACGGAATCTCCCTTGGGTCTGCCTTTATCATTATATAAGCTTTTATAGAATTTTCAGACTCAAGATCCATCAGATCCGTTATTGACACTGGAAAGTTCTTATCGCTTAATATATCCATAATTTATCTCCTTTTGATTTGATTTTATTCCTAAAAGCTCAAAANNTATTCTTTGTTATCTCTTATTAGCTTTACTGCTCTATGCACTATCTGTTTGTACTCTTTGGCGCCGTTTTTGGTATTATTTAACATATCTATAATTATAGGCTCTAAACTTAGATTTTCAAGCCATTTATAAAACTTGTCAGTTTCATCCATTAAAATGAGCTCTCCCTTTTTGGCTTCTTGTAATCTATTGGATAGATTTGATTCCACAACTTCTTTAATATCATCGATGTTGTATAAGAATACGCTGTCTATATTTGCACAGGATGGTTCTATATTTCTTGGCACAGATATATCTATCAAAAACATAGGTCGGTAGTGTCTTTTCTTCATAGTCTTGGATATCATGTCTTTTGTAATCACATATCCTTGGGCTCCAGTGGATACTATGCTTATATCAAACTCATGCAAAAACGCTTGCATTTCATCAAACTTTAATACATTAGCACCGATTTTTTCTGCTAAGTTTAAGGCTCTCTCATAAGTTCTATTGGATATATATATGCTTGAACCAAACCTTTGAAGATATTTTGCTGCTAGCTCTCCCATCTCACCTGCTCCTATAAGAAGCACTTTTTTCTGATTTAAATCATCAAATATGCGTTTTGCAAGCTCCACTGCAGCATAGCTCACTGAAACTGCACTCTTGCTGATGGCGGTTTCATGTCTTACTCTTTTGGAAGCATGCAATGCATTTTGAGCTAACCTGTTTATAACCTTTGAACTAACTCCCAATTCCTTTGCCTTAAAAAATGCTTCCTTAAACTGGGCTACTATCTGAGGTTCTCCAATAACCATAGAATCAAGCCCAGAAGCTACTTTAAATATATGTAATACCGCATTGTTTTTAGCTTTTAAGAAAACACTACTTTGCCTAACATGTTTATTTTTTAAAGATTGATAAGTTTCAAAAAGCTCTAAAACGTATTTTTCATCGTCAGCATAAACATAAAACTCTAACCTATTGCAAGTGGATAAGAGTATAAACTCTCTTACGTTGGCGGTGGTTTTTAATACATTTAATATATCTTCATACTCTACACTGCAGCTTAGTTTTTCCCGCTCATCCACAGATGCGGTTTTGTAGTTTAGGCCTATGGCATATATATCACTCATAGAGCTTATTTTTAATATAATCCAATGCTTTGTTTATGTCTATGTCAATTTTTTCAAGGGTATGTCTATTGGATATCTCTACTTTCCCCTCTTTTGCTTTTTTACCCACCACAATCCTGTAGGGTATCCCCACAAGGTCAACATCGTTAAATTTAACTCCCGCAGAAGCCTCTCTGTCGTCATAAAGTACTTCTATACCGTTGTTTAAGAGCTTTTGGTATAAAGATTCTGATATATTTCTTTGGATTTCATCGGAAGTGTTTAAACATATTAAAAGCACTTGAAACGGAGCCACCGATAATGGCCATTTTATACCCTTTTCATCGTGATGTTGCTCTATCAAAGCGGATATAAGCCTTGACACGCCTATTCCGTAACATCCCATCACCATAGGTTTATCAGTGCCATCTTTATCGGTGAAGTAAGCTTTCATGGGCTCTGAATATCTTGTGCCTAACAAAAACGTATGTCCAAGCTCTAACCCTTGGGCTATCTTGAGAGGATGCCCGCATTTAGGGCAGGGCTCATTTTCTTGAACCTCTGCTATATCTGTAAAATCTTTAAAATCTAAGTTTGCGTTTTTATAATGATAATCTGGCTTATTAAAGGCTATCACCATATTAGAAGCGTTGTATAAAGAGTTGTCTACTATTATCTCAAAATCTACATCGAATGGTCCTATAAATCCTTTTTTGGTTTTTAAAAGCCCATAAACTTCTTCATCGGTGGCAAGCCTAAACTCATCGGTGTTGAAAACACGTTCTAATTTCTTCTCGTCTATTTTTTTATCTCCTCTTATTAAAACCATCACAGGTTTATCTTGTTTTATGTATAAAACAGATTTTATTATCTTGTTTGGATATATAGATAGATAATTGGATAGCTCTTCTATGGTCTCTATGTTTGGAGTGTATACCTCTTCTTGGGGCATAGGGGCTTCTTTTTGTATATGTGGTTTTTTGAGCTCCACTANNTTCACAATAAGCCACCAAAGCTTCTCCATATTTTGTTAGGGCTACAAATTCGTTGGAGCTTTTGCCACCTATCTGGCCTACATCGGCCTCCACCATAAGCACATCTATATTTAGTCTTTTAAATATGTTTTTATAGGTTTCCACCATTATGTGGTAGGATTTTTTAGCGGACTCTTCGTCTGTGTCAAAAGAATATGCGTCTTTCATCACAAACTCTCTTCCTCTTATAAGCCCATATCTTGGTCTTTTTTCATCTCTGAACTTTGTATGTATTTGATATAAATTTAATGGTAGTTGTTTGTAGGATTTTACTGTTTTTCTTACCAAATCTGTTATCTCT
>DDOS01000132.1 GCA_002341805.1 Aquificaceae bacterium UBA2488
TCAACACCATTTAACACAATATCGTAAGCTCTAGCTCTTATGCTCTCACCAATATTAATTATATCCTCTTTATTTGAATTGTCAATAAGCAGTTTTAGTTTTTCTATATCCTCAAAACGAGGAGATGTAAAAGGATGATGCATCGCTTCAAGCCTTCCTTCTTCTTCATTATACTCAAACATTGGGAAATCTACCACCCACAAAAATTCAAAAACAGAATCATCTATAAGACCAAGCATTTTGCCAAGCTCAAGTCTTAGATTTCCAAGGATTTTATAAACATTTTTTGGCTTATCCGCTGAGAAAAATATCATATCTCCATTTTTGGCATTGGTACGCTCTATGAGTAGATTTACCTCTTCTTTGGATAAAAACTTAGCGATAGGAGAATTAAACTCATCGTTTTCAATTTTGCCCCAAGCAAGACCTTTTGCTCCTAAGGATTTTACATATTCGGTTAGGTTGTCTATCTCTTTTCTTGAAAGAATTTTTTCTATTTTTATGGCTTTTATGATACCCTTTTGCTCAATTACAGATTTAAATACATTAAAATTCGTATTTGCAAATATATCTCCAAGGTCGATGAGCTCAAGACCAAACCTTGTATCTGGTTTATCTGAACCATATTTATCAATGGCTTCTCTGTAGGACATTCTTTTAAAGTACGTTTTTATTTCTTTTCCTAAGAGCCTGTAAAACAGGTAAGATATCATATTTTCTGATATGCTTATAACATCTTCTTCTTCCACAAAAGACATCTCAAAATCTATCTGGGTAAATTCAGGCTGTCTGTCTGAACGAAGGTCTTCGTCTCTAAAGCACCTTGCTATCTGAAAATACCTATCAAATCCAGATATCATAAGAATTTGCTTGAAAAGTTGGGGGGATTGAGGCAATGCATAAAACTTTCCTGGGTGAAGCCTTGAAGGCACCAAAAAATCTCTCGCCCCCTCAGGGGTTGATTTTATCAAAAATGGCGTCTCTATCTCGTAAAAGCCATTTTCTTCAAAAAAATCCCTCACAATCTTCAGGGTTTTGCTTCTTAGCTTTNNTCTATCAGACCTCAAATCTTCATCTCTAAAGCATCTTGCTATTTGAAAGTATTTATCAAAACCAGATATCATTAAAATTTGTTTAAAAAGCTGTGGAGATTGAGGTAAAGCGTAAAACTTTCCAGGATGAAGTCTTGATGGTACCAAAAAATCCCTTGCTCCTTCTGGAGTGGATTTTATTAAAAAAGGCGTTTCTATCTCATAAAAGCCCTGAGACTCAAAAAAATCCCTCACAATTTTCAAAGCCTTGCTTCTTTTTATAATGGCTTTTTGCATAGTGGGTCTTCTTAAATCTAAAAATCTATATCTTAGGCGAAGTTCTTCAGAAACTTCCTCATCAGTTAAAGGGAAGAGTAGTACCTCAGAGGTATTTAAAAGTTCTATATGTTCTATGGCAAGCTCCACATTGCCAGATTTCACATTTGGATTTTCTGTACCAGCTGGGCGTTTTCTCACAAGCCCTTCTATATAAACAACGCTTTGCTCTCTAAAATGCTTAGCTTTATCATATAAGTCTTTATTGGAAGATTCTTCTAAGAGTGTTTGAAGCTTTCCTTCTCTATCCTTTAAATCTATGAAAAGCACACCACCGTGGTCTCTTATAGAATCTATCCATCCTGCTAACCTTACCTTCTTATCTACAAAACTATCGTCCACAAGCCCTACATATATATCTCTTAACATAGTTTCTATATTATAACCTAATATTGGCTTTTATTTTATCAAAAACATCTTTAGCTTGTCTTATGGTGGTCTCTCTATCCATAGAGTTGTCTATCACAAAATCTCCATACTTTATCTTTTCTTTGATGGGCATTTGAAAAGAAAGCCTTTTTTTGATGTCATCTTCGGTGTATCCTTTTTCAGAAAGCCTTTTTTTAGCTATCTCTTCATCGGTGTAAACCACTATAGTATAATCAAAATTTTTGTAAGTGCCTTTTTCTATAACAAGTGAAGCTTCCAATACAAATATCTCACAAGTTTCTAAGTTTTTAATAAGATTATCAATGTATTCATACAACGCTTTGTGGACTATGGACTCTAAAGCCCTTAGTTTATCTTTATCGTTAAAGACTATGCTGGCAATTTTTTTTCTGTCTAACT
This sequence comes from Aquificaceae bacterium UBA2488, assembly GCA_002341805.1. Taxonomy (GTDB): domain Bacteria; phylum Aquificota; class Aquificia; order Aquificales; family Aquificaceae; genus Hydrogenobaculum. The sequence goes on from DDOS01000132.1 coordinate 2,157, forward strand.
TACCATCTTCAAGTATTTTTTCTCCTAAAAGCTCTAAAACTTTGGTCTTAAGGGTTTCATCTTCTTCATAAAGCTTGTGGATTATCGCATCGGCATCGCACACGCAGGCACCAAGCTCTTTAAAAATAGAGCTCACAAAAGATTTGCCTGCTCCAAAATTACCCGTTAGAGCTATCTTTATCATTTTTTCTTTTTTCTTATGCGAATGGTATCCGGAGTTACTTCTATAAGCTCATCATCGGTAATCCATTCTATAGCTTGTTCAAAATTCATCTTACGTGGTGGGGTGAGTCTTACATATTCTTCTGCGGCAGCGGCTCTGTTGTTGGTGAGTTTTTTCTCTTTGGTAATGTTTACAAAAAGATCGTTATCTTTGTTGTGTTCTCCTATTACCATGCCCTCATAAACTTCTGTGCCTGGTTCTATAAAAAATATTCCCCTATCTTCAAGACCAAGCAATGCATAAGGAGTAGCTACGCCTTTTCTATCCGATATGATAGCCCCGTTTACACGGCTTTTAATATCACCCTGCCATGGTTCATAGCCTTCTAATATACTATTCATAAGGCCTTCCCCACGGGTATCTGTTTTAAACTCAGACCTATATCCTATAACGCCCCTCGATGGCACTAAAAACTCAAGTCTCACCCTTCCAAATCCGTGATTTATAAGATTTACCATCTTGCCTTTTCTTTGACCTAATTTTTGGGAGACTATGCCCACATATTCTTCTGGTATATCAAAGATTATTCTTTCTATAGGTTCTAAGGTTTTACCGTCTTTTTCTATGGTTAATACGCTTGGCTTTGACACTTGAAATTCATATCCTTCTCGCCTCATGGTTTCCACTAATACCGCCATCTGAAGCTCGCCTCTTCCCATCACTAAAAAACTATCGGTGGAGTCTGTATCTTGGACTTTTATGGCCACGTTTTTAAGGGTTTCTTTATAGAGTCTATCCCTTAGGTGTCTTGAAGTGACAAATTTTCCGCTTTTACCTGAAAAAGGAGAATCATTTACAGAAAACACCATAAATATGGTTGGCTCTTCCACTTTTATAGAAGGTAAGGCTTTTGGAGAAACTCCGTCTGATATGGTCTGGCCTATTACGGCATCTTCAAAACCAGCCACCGCCACAATTTCACCCGCATAGGCTTTTTTAACTTCCGTTCTTTTTAGCCCCTCTATAGTGTATATGGCTTTTACAAAACCAGTTCTAACAATACCATCTTCATTTAAAAGACTAACTTGTTCATTTTGGGATATAGACCCGTTTTGAATACGTCCTATGGCTAATCTTCCAAGAAAGTTATCATAATCAATGGATGCTACTAAAAGCTGTAAAACTTCATTTTCATCGTAAGTGGGTGCTGGTATAGTCTTTACTATAGCCTCAAAAAGGGGTTTTAAATCAACGGAATCTTCCTCTAAGGTATTTTTAGCTATACCTTTTTTGGCAATAGCATACAATACTGGGAAATCAAGCTGATCCTCTGCGGCATCTAAATCTATGAAAAGATCATAGATTTCGTTTAAGACCTCCTGAGGCCTTGCATCAGATCTATCTATTTTATTTATCACCACAATGGGTGTTAGCTTAAACTCTAAGGCTTTTCTTAACACAAATCTCGTTTGGGGAAGTGGTCCTTCGGCAGCATCCACCAATAGTATAACTCCATCCACCATATTTAGAACTCTTTCCACTTCTCCGCCAAAATCTGCGTGTCCTGGAGTGTCCACTATGTTTATCTTGATATCTTTGTATCTTACAGAGGTATTTTTTGCTAAAATCGTAATACCTCTTTCTTTTTCTAAAGCGTTGCTATCTAAGATGCGATCTTCCACTTCTTCGTTTTCTCTAAAAGTACCGCTTTGTTTAAGAAGTCCATCCACAAGTGTGGTTTTCCCATGGTCAACGTGGGCTATTATAGCCACATTTCTTATATCTTCTCTTATTTTCATAAATCTCCTTATGCATTCATAGCTTTTAAAAACTCTTGATTTGTTTTAAACTTCTTCAGTTTGTCCAATAAAAATTCCATAGCTTCCACATCGTCCATAGAAGAGAAAAACTTTCTTAGTATCCAAAGTCTTTGAAGCTCCCATTCGGAGAGAAGCAACTCTTCTTTTCTGGTGCCAGATTTACCGATATTTATAGCAGGGAATATACGTTTTTCGGTGAGTCTTCTATCAAGATGCACTTCCATATTGCCAGTACCTTTAAACTCTTCATATATAACATCGTCCATACGAGAGCCTGTTTCCACGAGAGCTGTGGCTATGATGGTAAGGCTTCCGCCATCTTCTATATTTCTAGCTGCACCAAAAAACTTCTTTGGTCTTTGTAGGGCTGTGGCCTCTATACCACCGGATAGTACTCTACCAGTGGGAGGTGTGGTGGCGTTCGAGGCTCTTGCAAACCTTGTCATGGAGTCTAATAATATAACCACATCATTTCCGAGCTCCACAAGTCTTTTGGCTTTTTCTATGACAATTTCAGCCACTTGCATATGTCTGTCTGGAGGCTCATCGAAGGTGGAGGCTATAACCTCTGGCTCATGATCTGCTTTATCTGCACTGGATAAAACAATACGCTTCATCTCGGTGACTTCTTCAGGGCGTTCATCTATTAGAAGAATTATGAGATATACTTCTGGGTGATTAGCGAGTATGGCTTTAGAAAGACTTTGAAGGATTGCAGTTTTACCAGCTTTTGGTGGAGCTACTATAAGCCCTCTTTGGCCTTTACCGATAGGGCTTACAAGACTCAAAACTCTTGTGGCATAATCAGTAGGATTATACTCTAACATAAATCTTTCGGTGGGATGATATGGAATCAGCTTGTCAAAGTAAGGTCTTCTTCTTAGCTCAGGAGAGCTTAAAGGAAGCTCGTTTACAGCTTCTATTTTTAAAAGAGCAAAATATTTTTCGTTGTCTTTGGGAGGTCTTGAAAAACCTATGATTGTATCTCCAGTTCTTAAGTATAGTTTTTTAACCTGAGAAGGAGAGACGTATATATCGTCGGGGTTTGGCATATAGTTATGGCTAGCACTTCTTAAAAAACCATACCCATCTTGCAATACCTCCAAAATACCTCTTACAAACTTAAGCCCTCTTGTCTTGCCATAAGCTTCTAATATATTCTCGATAAGCTCTTCCTTCCTTACGCCTGTGGTTCTATTTAGGTCTAACTCTTTACCGAGTTTTTGAAGCTCGGTCATCGTCATCTTCTTTAACTCTTCTAGCGACAAATCCTTGGTTTCTTCCATAGTTTTATCCATAATTAAAACGCTGGTAATTTATATAGCGGGTAATAAGGCCGCCAGCGCCCGCTTATGGCCTAATCATTTGCCAATGCAAAATGTAGAAAATATTTCATCCAATATATTTTCATCGGTTATAAGCCCAAGAATCTCTTCTAAATAGCTTAAGCTCTCCCTTATATAAAGCATTATAATCTCCATGCTATTTTGCTCTAACGCATTTTCTAAAGCCGTTATAGCATTTGATATCAAAAACTTATTTCGCTTTGATACATAAATAGTATCTTCTGTTAAACTTAGCATATCTAAAATTTTTTTGGTTAAAATATCAAAATTTTTATGCTCTCTTACTGAAATAATTATAACATTTTCTTTGAAAAAATCAAGGGTTTTTTCATTTATACCAATATCCATTTTATTCAAAACAAAAATTGTATTTAGGCTTTTAACAAGATTATATATATAAAAATCTTCTTCTGTAAGACTATTAGAAACATCCACCACAAAAATGACTATGTCTGATTGTTTGATATGTTCTATACTAAGCTCTATACCTTGGGCTTCAACTGGGTCATAGGCCTTCCTAATACCTGCCGTATCAATGAGTTTTACTGGAAATCCTGCAAGCTCAAACCTATCTTCCACATAATCTCTGGTGGTGCCTGGAATATCTGATACTATGGATCTTTTTTTTCTTAAAAGCTCGTTAAACAAGGAGGATTTTCCTACATTTGGTTTACCCACTATGGCTATCTTTATCCCATCGTATAAGTAAGAACTATCCCCCAACTTTTTATAAAAATCTTTTAAATTATCTTTTAAAATTTTAAGTTCATATTTTATATCGTTTATATTGAGGGGCTCTATGTCTTCATATCCGAACTCTATGTCCGCTTCTAAGTTTGCTATTATGTGAATAAACGCTTTTCTTATGTTTTCTATGTAATCAGAAAATTTTCCTTTTAAAAGTGCCAAAGCATTCTCTAAAGCTTTTTCAGTATTTGCATTTATAATAAGCTCTACGCTTTTAGCTTGTTCTAAACCCATCTTGCCATTTAAAAATGCTCTCTTGGTGAACTCCCCTGCTTTTGCGTATTCACATCCATATTTGATGAGTGCATTTATGGCTTTTTCTAATATAAGAGGGTTGCCATGGAAAGATATTTCAAGCATATCCTCACCTGTATAAGATTTTGGAGCTTTGTAATATATCGCTATTACATCATCAATCTCTTTGTTATCTATGAAAAATCTTGTATGATAGGCATATCTTGGTTTTGGGCTTTTAAGATGTAAAAAGTCCTTAGCTATATCGATACACTTATCCCCAGAGATCCTTAGTAAAGCCATGGCCGATTTTAAAAAAGGTGTTGATGGAGCTATTATAGTACTTTTCATAATAGTTTAAGGGAGGATGACGGGAGTCGAACCCGCGGCATAGGGATCCACAATCCCTCGCTCTGCCAACTGAGCTACATCCTCCTT
>DDOS01000013.1:0-165 GCA_002341805.1 Aquificaceae bacterium UBA2488
ATAACTTATACTGAGAAGATGATTTAAAAAGACCCATTTTATAAGGAAGGTAAAAAAGAAGGCAAACAAGAAGACGTAATAAAGCTTTATATTAAAAAAGCTATGGCTCCCCAAGACATATCAGATACCCTTGACCTTCCTTTAGATTTTGTTATAGATACTCTT
>DDOS01000013.1:241-3800 GCA_002341805.1 Aquificaceae bacterium UBA2488
TTTAAAAGCATACAAAACAGAAACAACTCCTTGTAGTATAAAGTTATCTTCCAATGAAAACCCTTTTGATTTGGAAGAGTCTATAAAAGAAGAGCTTTCAGATGTATTGAAAAACATTGAGTTTAATAGATACCCAGATCCTCACGCAAAAGAGCTAAAAAACACCCTTGCTAAGATGTACCAAATAGCGCCAGAAAATATTATGGTATGCAATGGCTCCGATGAGGCTATTTTATACCTTATGCTTGCTATAGGAGAGCTTAACCAAGGAATTTTAATACCCACTCCTACGTTTCCTATGTATGAGGTTATAGCAAATGCCACTGGAAGAGAAGTCTATAGGATACCATTAGATAATGATTTTCAGATGAATAAAGAAGAGCTTCAAAAATCCATATCAAAAAAGCCAGCTCTTAGCTTCATATCAAATCCTAATAATCCCACCGGAAACACATTTAAGGATGAAGATATAGACTATATACGCCAAAATACTTTTTGCGTGGTAGATGAAGCGTATTATGAGTTTTGTGGAAAGACTTATATAGAAGAGGCTATATCAAACGATAATATGGCAGTTATGAGAACCTTATCAAAAATAGGCTTTGCTTCTTTAAGAGTAGGAGCTTTGATAGGTACAAAAAAATTTATCAGTGAAATTTCCAAACTAAAAATGCCCTTCAATGTGTCCACCACTTCTCAAGCAATTGCCAATCATATACTATCAAATCATATCGATAAGATAACATCTCAAATAGATACAATAAAGCAAGAAAGAGTCCGCTTAAAAGAATCTCTTGCAAGCCTTGGTTTNNTTCTTGTGCAAACTTTTTCTTGGTAAAAGTGGATGATGCTGATAATTTTCATAAAAGCCTAATACAAAAGGGTATCCTCACAAGAAACATTTCTTATCTACCAAATTTAGGAAATCATATAAGAATAAGCATAGGTAAACCAAGTGAAAACGATGCTCTCATAAAAGCGATAAAAGATATATATTATTAATATGGAAGAATGTCCAGTAAGCATAACTCTTAACATATTAAGCGGTAAGTGGAAGCTCCTTATTATAAAAGAGCTTCTTGATGGTACAAAGCGTTTTTCGGAGCTAAAAAGAGCCATGCCTACGATAACCCAGCGTATGTTAACAAAGCAACTTAGAGAATTAGAATACTTTGGACTTATAAAAAGAACCATATATCAAGAGATACCCCCAAAGGTGGAATATTCTTTAACAACCCTCGGAGAAAGTCTAAAGCCTGTATTAGATACACTGCACAAATGGGGCGAGGAATACATCAAAACAACCAACTATTTTACTTTATAATTTAGAGTGATATTTTGATTATTTCTTATGATGTTGGCGGAAAAGCTACTTGAGTTTCTTATGGTTTCTAAAATCCTAAAAGCATCTTCTGGAGAGTTTAGAGCTTGACCGCTTATAGACAACAGCACATCTCCAGCTCTTAATCCCATATCATAAAACAAAGAACCCGTCTTCACGCTTCTAAACATAAAACCTTTTGCAGTGGGTACCAAATCTATATCGCTAAACATCTTAGAGGGGTTTGAGGTGATTTGTAAAAGCTTAGACCTTGGTATTATATAGGTATTTGAAGAATTATCCTTAAGAAGTTCCTGTAAAGAAGGCAAACCAGACATATGTTTGTTGTTTTTAGTGGAAACTCCTCCTTTGGATAGTTTTAGCTTTAGTGTATTCTCATTTTGAATGGCTAATACATAAAAAGGTCTTATATCTTTTATGGTGGTAGAACAAAAACTTTCTCCTTCAAAGAGAATTTTTTTACCGCAAGTGGAATCTATCAGCACCATAGAATAAGCAGGGTTTTTGCTATAAGCTATGGCTAATACTTTTATATCAGCAGGCTTTTGAGAACTGGAAGCTTTTGCAATAGGAAGTGTTTTTTGTATAGCGTTTAAAACAGAAGATTCATTAAAAACGACGCTTTCTTTTGGAATAGGCATATTTAAAATATGTTTTAGGCTTTTAATATTAAAATAAACACCTACGATGGTCAACATCACCACCACAAGAGATATCAGTAGAAAATGTTTGCTGGGTGTAAAATATTTGTTCACGGGGAAATCTCCATATGAACATCAAAATTTTGATTTCCCGAATAGTCTTGGGCTTTTAGATATATTATCTTAAACCCGTCTTTCTCTATCTGATAAATAACTTTGGCTAATATCAAAGCGTTTATGCTTTGGACTTTTATTTGATAAACGTTGTTATGGTTTTTTACATAGTCTAACTGTATTTTATATGTGTTAAATATATTTCTTATGTAGTTTTCTGATAATGTTTTTGCCTTTTTGTTTCCATTTTGTATTAAAAAGGATATGTTTTTATATGTAGCAAGATTGTCATAAAGCTTTTGTTTTTTATTGTTTATATTGTTAAAAGCCAAAAGCAAAACACATAAGACAGCTATGATATATAAAATATACCTTATTTTGTATAAAAAAAGCCTTGTATTTATTTTTTCCATTGTTGTATCACTTGTATATTTGTATTTGAGTTTTTAGAAAAAATAACATTTTTTAAAGAAGATAGTTCTTCTTGGCTCACTTCAGATTTTAGCTTCAGCGTAGTACCATCATAATTTATCGTATACACTTTTGCATCGGGAGGTAAGTTTGAATAAGCTTTTAATAAAAGCCTTGATAGTTTAAACTGCGAAGATGCTGGTATGATAGAAGCCTCCACTTGTTCTTTTATGTCCACTATGGGTGTATTTGGAAAAGCCTTTTGAAAAGTATGTTTTAAACGATTTTTTATGTCTTTATTTTCTATATTTATAGAAACACTTATAACTATATAGCATATCAAAATACCAACAAGAAGAGTGCTTAGGTTTGAAAGTTCTTTTTTAAGCTTTTGATAAGATACAATATCTTGTTCATAAGAGTTGTCTACATATTTTAAAGCTCCGCCAAAAGCAAGCAATTCTCCTTGTTTTATAAAAGGTGTTTTTAGGCTTTTTATATCAATATCTATATCTGTTAGAATCTCTTTGTCTACTATATTTAGATAGTTTATTAGCTCATTTTTATCAAAAAATATTTCATAATAACTTAATTTGTTATCTTTTACATAACATATAATAAAAGCATCCTCATCATCAAAGACCACATAAATATCATCATAGTACATAGCTCTTAGAGCTCTCAAAAGGGCAAACACCCATATGTCTTCATTCTCAAAATCTATAGATTTTTTTGTGAATATCTTATAATCCAACATATCATAAACTTGATAACCTTTAAGATTTATCTGGGCTTCTTTTGGCAATACAAGGGCTTCTCTTGGAGGGATTATATAAACACTTTTATATTTTATGCCTTCTTTATCTCGCACAATCTCAAAAGAATCTTTTTTCTTTTTTAGTATTATGCTTTTATCATGATAAACACCTTTTACGAGCATTTAAGTATAGTTTTTATCAGACCTTATCTTTATTACCGTATGAAGGTTGCCTCTTGGATGAAAATATCCTATCACCTCTAAAAATTTTGGTTTTAAAAGTTCAAAAAGTTC
>DDOS01000013.1:3821-3949 GCA_002341805.1 Aquificaceae bacterium UBA2488
TTAGCCAAAGCTTTAAAGATTTTAGCTCTACTATATGATCAGTGGGTATATATCTTATTATGATAGTAGCATAATCTGGATAGCCAGACCGAGGGCATAGGCAACTAAACTCTGGAAAAGACATCTCT
>DDOS01000113.1:0-1010 GCA_002341805.1 Aquificaceae bacterium UBA2488
AACTATCAAAACTCAGATTATCTTATGTGTAAATAACACAGGCCAAGAAGGCCTGCGATAGATGTTAGACGCTTTCAAAGATAAACTCGCTATCTTTTACATCCACTTTTACAGTGGAGTTTTCTTTTATCTCGCCCTTTATGAGCTTGTTAGCAAGAGGGGTTTCTATAAGTTTTTGGACAGTGCGTTTTAGTGGTCTTGCACCANNAGCTGGTTCATATCCTCTTCTGGCAAGTTCTTTCTTAGCCTCTTCGGTGAGTTCAAGTTTTATGCTTTTCTCAGAAAGACGTTTATTAACATCTGCAATTAGAAGATCTACTATTTGAATGAGTTGTTCCATCGTTAGAGGTCTAAATACCACCACATCGTCTATTCTATTGAGAAACTCTGGTCTAAAGAAATGCTTTAGCTCCGCAAGGACTTTTTCCTTGGCTTTTTCAAACTCTTTTTGGATGAGTTCTTTATCACCTTCTAAGGGTAAAGTTAAAAGATATGTGCTTCCTATGTTTGAAGTCATTATAATGATGGTATTTCTAAAATCTACAGTTCTTCCATGAGAATCTGTAAGTCTTCCATCGTCAAGCACTTGTAGAAATAGGTCAAATACCCTTGGATGGGCTTTTTCTATCTCATCGAGAAGTATAACGCTGTAGGGTTTTCTTCTAACAGCTTCCGTAAGTTTACCCCCTTCTTCATAGCCTACATATCCAGGTGGTGCGCCTATTAGTTTGGATACGGTATGCTCTTCTTTGAATTCTGACATATCAAGTCTTATCATGGCATCATCTTCTCCAAACAATAGCTCTGCCAAAGCCTTTGAAAGCTCTGTTTTACCAACGCCTGTAGGCCCTAAGAATAAGAAAGATGCCACTGGTCTTTTTGGATCTTTCAAGCCTGCTCTTGCTCTTCTTATAGCCTCTGCCACACTTACCACAGCTTCATCTTGGCCTATGACACGGCTATGAAGGTCATCTTCTAAATGAAGTAGTTTTTCCATCTCTTCTTCTTTT
>DDOS01000113.1:1089-14491 GCA_002341805.1 Aquificaceae bacterium UBA2488
ATTTTAAGCTCTGCTTCTTTTTCGTAATCGCCTTTCTCAGCAAGTTTTATAAGCTGTTGCTCAACGTCTTCAAGTCTCTTCCTTAGCTGATTGATTTTAAGCTCTGTCATATCGAGTTTGTTGATGATGTCTTGTTTTTGTTTTTCTAAGTTCACCTTTTGGATTTTAAGCTCTGCTTCTTTTTCGTAATCGCCTGAGAGGTTTGCATTTACAATATCTTCATCTATGGCTCTTAGGTGCCTTTCAATCTCTTGGAGTTCTGGGGGTATGCTAACTGCTGATAGTTTTTTGCGGGCACAGGCCTGATCTAAGGAATCTATAGCTTTATCTGGAAGTTTTCTGAATGTCACATATCTATGGGTTAGCTTGACAGCACCGTCTATAGCATCATCCTCTATTTTTACTTTGTGAAACTCTTCCATCTTGGGTCTTAAGCCTTTTAGTATCTCTATAGCTTCTTCTATGGTGGGCTCATCCACATACACTGGTTGAAATCTTCTTTCTAGGGCTAAGTCTTTTTCTATATATTTACGGTATTCGTCCACAGTGGTGGCACCTATTAGTCTTATTTCACCCCTCGCTAAGGCTGGTTTTAGCATATTACCTGCATCCACAGAGCCTTCTGATTTACCAGCTCCCACTACTGTATGTATCTCATCTATAAAAAGAATAATATCCGTTTTATCTTTTAACTCCTCTAAGAGTTTCTTCACCCTCTCTTCAAACTCACCCCTATACTTAGAACCTGCTAAAAGTGAACCCATATCAAGGGATACCACTTCTTTATCCTGAAGCTCGGGTGGCACTTCCTTATCCACTATTTTTTGAGCAAGACCTTCCACGATGGCGGTTTTACCAACACCAGGGTCTCCCACCAACACAGGATTGTTTTTATTTCTCCTTAACAAAATCTCAATGGTTTGATTTATTTCTTTTTCACGACCAATTACTGGATCAAGTTTGCCCTCTTTTGCTTTGGTAGTTAGATTAAGCCCGTAGCGTTCGAGGATAGACTTCTCTTCTTCTTGAAGCTCTTTTTCGGTATCCATGCTTTTACCTCCTAAAATTTGATCTAAAAGTTTTGCGGCTATATAATTTTTTGATTCTAAAAGCGCTGAAACTAAATCAGCAGGCGATACTTCAGCTCTTGACTCCTTCACAGCTTTTGACTGGGCAAGCTCAAAAACATCCTCTAAGTTTTTAGCATATCTAAACTCTGGAGTTTTACCCACAAGTCTTTTATAAACCTTGTCTTGATATCTATCAAAGGATATACCTATATCATCAAGCTGTTCTTTATAAGGACTTTGGTTTGTGGCGGTTTTCACAAGGGCATCTATTGATATTTTGTTATTCAAAAACTCTCTTACGGCAGTTTTATCAAATACACCTGATAGATTTTGTTCCACTGAAGAGAGCTCTCTTTTTAGATGCTCTTCTTCGGCACTTAGGTTTTTAAGCTCCACTTCAATTTGCCTTGCAGACCACGGATCATATTTTCTTGCTCGTTGGAGTTCGCCTTCAAGCTGGGCTTTGGTTTTTCTAATCTCAGATAGCTCTGTTTGGATGTTTGATATATCAGATTTTAGCTGAATGATTTTGCTTCTTAAGTCTATTAGCCTGTTGGCTTCAGAATCAGCGGCTTTGTTTATCTGGGTATCGATATGATTTATATGCTCTTTTAGCTTTTGATATAACTCCTTAGCTTCTGCACCTTTCTTGGAGATATACTTTGATAGCACAGAGTCTTGGTCTTTTAAAAGACCCAAAAGAAGATGGTCTGTGTCCACTTTCGTATCTCCAAAAGATTGAGCTATTTTCTTAGTCTCTTCCACATAATCCTTTACTTTTTTGCTCCACATGTTCTCACTATACATAACAACCTCCTTGCATATTATTATAACCTTTAGTATAATTTTGTCAAGTTTTTTTATAAAAAATCACTAAACTTTATTTAGTACAATTACTACCGAATGGATTGTTTAACTGACATCCACCTCCTATATTAAGATTTAAGTTGGTCTGTGGTTCTTGGTTTTTATTGGCTGTATTTGGCTTTTGGAAAAAAGATTCTATGCTGTCTGAGCCCACCAACACTTTATAACCAGAAGAGGTTTTTACAAACATCACAGGAGCTTCTTCAATACCCATAGACATAAGAAGTCCTTTATGGTGTGAGGCGTTTATTTTGTCGTATGTTATATGATTGGCATTTAAAAACTCCATCGTATGCTCACAATGTGGACATCCTGGCAAATATAAGAGTGTATATTCATTTTTTATATTAATTGTAGGGTTATTTATCATAAAAGCGCTAAAAAACACAAACAAGAATCCCGCTAAACCCTTTAGAAGTATATCTTTGTTTTCTCTTACCCTTATTATAAAAAGAGCAAATATGATAATAAACTCCACTGTGCAGAAAATACAAAATGTATGAGCACTAAATATCTCAAAACTTTGAAGATAACCCTCTGAAGAGATTGCTCCTATTAATATAGCATCCATGAGTTTTCCTTTGTTTTTGGCTTTTAATATAAAAAGTATTATAAATAATAAAAGCCCGATACCAAGCATCACAAACTCTGGATATCTGTTGTAAGAACCTGCTATGGCACAACCAGAAGTAGTGCATATGCTTTTATGAAAAAAACTCATGACAAGTTCTAAGGCTGTCCATACTATCCCAAGTATTGCTATTTTTTGAAATAAGCTCATAGAAATATTATATAACAACAAAACTCTGCTATTTTTATTTATCCCTTATATGAATTTCTGCATATACAATAAATAATATACTTTTTTATAAAAATTTTATATTTTCATTACAATTTCATTGCACTTTTTTATATTATTTATATCTTTTAAAGGAGGTAAGGTGTATGAAGAAGCTTGTAGCAACTCAAAAGATGTTAGCCCTAATGGGCGCAATGGTATTTAGTATAGGCGTGTCTTTTGCCGCTAACAACAGTTGTATAAACGATGGCTATGGTGTTTTATGTGGCAATGACAATCAGCCACAATCTTATCTAAAGTCTAGCACTCCACAAACCAAGCTCTTAGCCGAAGACAACAATCAAGAAGGCAATCAAAAAGAAGATTCTGAAGATTAAAAGACCTTTTCATACCAAACCTCATACTCCACACTTTGCCTGCCCTTCTTGGGTAGGTCTTCTAAACTAAGAGGAGAAATCTATGAATGAGCAAGTTCTTCTTGATGTGAGAATGGACAAGAGTATAGATATAGAAAATCTAACCCACAAATTTAACTGCCAAAAATATATCTATATACCCTTTGACGAGATAGTTTCTTTAGAAGATACAGAGAATGCATTGGATAAATCAAAAATCTATTTTGTGGTATGCAACAGTGGTAACAAAAGTAAATATGTTTGTGAGCTTTTAAAAGAAAAAGGATATAATGTATTTAACATAGAAGGAGGAGTGGAAAAGCATATCCAGAGTATTGCTATTTAGCCTTCAGCAACGCTTAGAAAAGAATACCACCCACATCACAAGCATCGTACTAAACCATATGGCAAGCACAGTGGGAAGTATCCTGAGAAGTTTTTGAATGACGGCTTTTCTCGTATCTATATGGTCGTTTATACAATAAAGTATAAAACCCTCTACAGAAGTATGTTTTTGTTTAGCCCTTTTTTCTATCGCTTGCATCATATCTTCATCAAACTCAATGCTTATCTTCCTCTTATCCATGCTAATATTTTATCATAGTTAGTTTTTGCTTTCCATGACAAGTCTGCCACTACATACAAGTATGCTACAATGAAGGGTATTTTAAGATGGATATTTTATTTCTTCACTTCGTTATAGTTTAATACATCCATCTCATCACCTTTCATAGCCACAGCATATATGTTGTTTGATGTGAGATAAGATAAAACATTATTTGGTAGATGTAGAGTAGAGAATATAGGTATGAGCTTTTTGTCTTTATATTCTTCAAAATAATCCCAAATCTCTCCAGACTTTATAAAATCCACAAACTCTTTTGCATATTCTGATCTTGGATTTGATTTTGTCTCATTTATAAGTAGTATATCATTGCATATTAGTATATAATCAAACTCTCTATGTTGTTTTGTCTTTATACTTCTTTTTTTAAATCTAACAGCTTCCATATCCACATCCACACAACCAAAATATTTCTTTGCAATGTTTTTCATGCTTGGAGCTACGATATCTTCCGCCAATGTTCCAAGCTTTTGTACAAGCTCTTCGTATTTTTTCTTTCTCTCTTTCTTTCTGCTCTTTCCCTTCTAAACTCTTCTTCTCGCTCTTCTCTTTCTTTCTGTAGTTTTTCATTCCAGCGTCTGTCGTTTTCTTTAAATAGCTCAAAAATAACATCTGTAAGCTTATCTATTTTATCTGATATTTTCTGAACTGCCACTTCAAGGGTTTCTACTCTTTCTTCCAAGCTTTCCATATATAAAATATATTGGATTTTAGATAATCTTGTCAAATTTTAATTTAAAACCCTGATTTCTAATCCAGCGATAAATTTAGATTAAGGCTTTTAAAATTTCTATAGCCCCATAAATTTTTGGAATAGGCTCTATCTTTTTTATATCATCTTTTGATATTACATAGCCTTCAAAAATATCACTTCCCATCACAGATATCGGATTTGCCACTATTGTGTCTATATTTTTTGATATAAGTTTTTCTTTGGCGTTTTTTAAAAGATATTTATCTTCTTCTAAGGCAAAGCCTATTATTTTTTGATGAGGTTTTTTTGAAAAGCCCAAAGACTTTAGTATATCTTTTGTTTTTATAAGCCCTAAAGTCATTTTGTCGTTAGTTTTTTTAATTTTACCATCAAAATAGTTTGAGATCTTATAATCAGATACCGCTGCATTCATTATGATAATATCATAATTTTGATAGATATCAAATATCTCCTCATAGGCTTTATCCACACTCATATCCGATATATCAAGGAAATCTGCATAAGCTCCAAGGGCTTTTAGACCGATAGCTAGATATCTTGCCATCTTGCCTGAAGACCCATTTGATATAAAACGTACTCTGTCTATATATTCTTTGGTAGCCCCACCTATCACAAGAGCTTTTTTATCTTTGTATATGGGCTTTTCGTTTAGATAATGTGTGTATATAAATATGTCCATAACATCCGCCATTTTGCCAACGCCCTCTTCGTTGCATGCTAAAAGCCCGTATACTGGTTCTATAATTTTAAACTGCATATTTTTTAAGGCTTTTATATTCTCTTGGGAGATATCTTTTTCATACATCACGCTGTTAGCAGAGATACAAAGCCCTATATATTTATCGTAAGCCAAAGCACAGGTGGTAAGAAGGTTATCCGCAATCCCATATCTTAGTTTGGAAAGGGTGTTTATAGTACATGGGGCTATGATAAAGGCATCTGCCCATCTTGCAAGGTCAATATGACAAAGCGGATGATCTTTCCAATTATCATCCTCATAAACCTCATCCTGAGAGATGGTTTTTACAAGCATGGGGCTTATAAACTCTTTGGCAAATTTTGTCATTATCACTTTTACATTGTATTTGGCTTTTTTTAAAAGCCTAATATACTCCAATGTCTTATAACAAGCGATACCTCCAGTGATGCCCACTAATACATTCATTCTTCTATCTTACACACTTGGAGCACTTCTTCTGATGTGGTAATGCCTTTTAATATCTTATCAACACCATCTTCTAATAGTGTTTTATACTTTATTTTGGTTCTTAGATATTCCCAAGAAGGGTTTTGGGTTATATGGCTTTTAAGAGTATCATCTATATTTATTATTTCAAAAAGCCCAATACGCCCTTTATAACCAGATTCCATACAATAATCACATCCAACTCCCTTGTAAAAAGTATAATCTCCTGTGAGACCAAGTTCTTTTAGCTCTATATCTGAAGGTTTATAAGGGCTTTTACAATGAGGACATATTTTTCTTACGAGTCTCTGGGCAATAAGTCCTTCCACAGAGGAGGCTATTAAAAAGGGTTCTATACCAATATCAAAGAGTCTTGTGATGGAAGCTAAAGCGTTTTGGGTGTGAAGGGTGGATAAAACTAAGTGTCCTGTAAGAGCGGCTTGGATGGCTATTTCTGCTGTTTCTTTATCTCTTATCTCACCCACCATGATGATATCTGGGTCTTGCCTTAGAATAGATCTAAGACCAGAAGCAAATGTAAGCCCTACTTTTGGATTTATCTGTATTTGGGATATACCCTCTATTTGATATTCCACTGGGTCTTCTATGGTGATGATATTTTTGGTGGGAGATTTTAGTTTTTTTAAAAAAGCGTATAAAGTGGTGGATTTACCAGCACCGGTGGGACCCGTGACAAGCACTATGCCATATGGCTTTGTGATGATATTGAGAGCTTTTCTATAATCTTCTTCGGACAATCCTAAATCCTCTAACTCTATTTCTTTGTTTGATTGGTCTAGAAGCCTTAAAACCACTCTCTCTCCAAATAAAGATGGTATGGTGGATACCCTTATATCTATTTCTTTGGTGGATATTTTTATTCTAAATCTTGAATCCTGAGGAAGCCTTTTTTCAGCTACGTTCATATTGGCAATTACCTTTATACGGGATAAAACCCCTTGATAAAAGCTCAAATTAAGCTCATCAATTTTTATAAGCCTTCCATCCACCCTCATCCTCACCAAAGCATTTTTCTCATAGGGTTCTATATGTATATCTGAGGCATTTGCTTTTACGGCTTTTAATAAAATATTGTTAACAAATAATATGGCAGGGCTTTTTAGCTCATCCTTTGAAATATCTATGGTCTCAAACTCAAGCCTTAGTTCAGAAGGCTCTTGGGAAGCGTTGTTTATAGAAAGATAACCATTCCAATCTTCCAAAAACTCCTCAGGGGGCTTTTTTATAATATCTATTTTTTTGCTTTTAATAAAATATAAAATATTTTTAATATCTTTTGAGTCTATATCCTCTTGGATTTCTATAATAAAAACATCATCAGTTTCCTCTATAGGTATAAATCTATATTGCTTTGATAATTCTAATATATCTTCTTCTAAAAGCATCTAATCGGTCTGAAGTTCTATGATGTCTGTGTCTTTTGTAATTTCAAGCTGACAGGTGAGCCTTCTTTCTTCGTCGTATTCACCTATACGCCAGAGGGTCTCCGATTCTTTTTCGGAAACCTCATTTAGAGCATCAAGACCCTTTAACACTGTGGCTACACATACACCACACTGCCCATCGGTGCATCCAAACTCCACACCTGCTTTTTCTATCTCATCATGTATATCCTGAAACTTTGTGCCAACTCCAAAACTGCCAACTACTTTTTTATTTACAATAAGTTTTGCCATAATATACTCCTTTTAGACTTTTAGATTTGACCCATGGATTTTGCTATATCCACAAGCCTTTTTATACGCTCTTCGGAGGGTGGGTGTGTAGAAAAAAGCTGTCCTATGCTTCCCATAGGATTTTCTATGAAAAGTGCAGCAGTGGCATGATTTACTTCTGCAGGAGCAGCTTCCACATAATCATGTATCTTTTTTAGGGCTTTTGCCAAAGATAAAGGACATCCGCATATGTGAGCTCCTGTTTCATCCGCTGCAAACTCCCTCGATCTTGATATAGCAAACTGAATAATGGCTGCTATAATTGGTGTTATCAACATAAGAAGTATAGCCACAAAAGGATTTCTATCTCTATCTCTCTCACCGCCAAAGAATAGACTAAATTGAAATATGTTTATAAGGGCGCTTATGGCACCTGCTACGGTAGCTGCTATTGTAGCTGTTAGTATATCTCTATTTTTTACATGAGAAAGCTCATGGGCTATAACACCCATCAGTTCATCCTCTGATAAAAGCCTCAATATACCAGAGGTCAAAACTACGGCTGAGTGATGCGGGTCTCTTCCTGTGGCAAAAGCGTTTGGCTGGTCCATATTGATAACATATATCCTTGGCATAGGTATACCAGCTCTTTGAGTGAGCTTTTGGATTACGGGAAATATCTGAGGAGCCTCTTGAGGGCTTAATTCTCGTGCTCCATACATTGACAATATTATAGAATCTGAAAAATAATAGGTTATAAAGTTTGTAAAAGCCGCAAACATGAGAGCCAAAAGCATACCGCTCTGACCCCCAAGCATATAGCCCACTGCTAAAAATATACCTGTCAAAGCTCCAAGTAGTATGACAGTTTTAACCGTATGTATCATATCTCAAAATCCTTTAAATATTTTGCTCTGCTTGGGCGTCTTATCTTTCTTATGGCTTTTGATTCTATCTGTCTTATACGTTCTCTGGTGAGGTTAAACATAGCTCCTACCTGTTCTAAGGTATGCTCTACCCCATCCACCAGACCAAATCTATACATAATCACTTCTCGTTCTTTTTCGGAAAGTGTGCCTATGATTTTTTCTATTTGTTCTCTTAGAAGCTTTCGGGTGGTAACTTCCTCTGGATTTGATATACTTGAATCTTCTATAAAATCTTTTAAATGGGTATCATCGTCATCTCCTATAGGTGTTTCTAAGGATATAGGCTCTTGAATGGATTTTAAAATCTTGTGTACCTTTTCCGAAGGCATACCAAGAACCTGAGCGATTTCATCTGGGCTTGGCTCTCTTCCATACTCTTGAAATAGCTTCTTAGACACCTTTGATATTTTGTTGATGGTTTCTATCATGTGTACTGGTATACGGATAGTTTTCGCTTGATCTGCTATAGCTCTTGTGATAGCTTGTTTTATCCACCAAGTGGCATAGGTGGAAAATTTAAATCCTTTTCTATAATCGTATTTGTCCACAGCTTTCATGAGACCCATGTTACCTTCTTGAATAAGATCCAAGAAATGGAGACCTCTATTTAAATACTTTTTAGCTATGGATACCACAAGTCTTAGGTTAGATTCTATCATTATGTCCTTTGAATCTTTTACACGTTTTCTACCATGTTCTATGATATATACTACTTTATTAAGCTCCTGGGGTAATACGCCAAGCCTTCTTTCCATGCTATCCACCTCTTTTTGAAGGCTTAAGTAATTAGATCTTGATATCTCAAATATATGAAAAGGCATGTTTTTTTCTATTTTGTTTAAAAGCTCTTTATTTTTATCATAAAAAGACAACAACTCTTCTATATTTTCATGTACTTGCCTAAACTTTCTTTTTTGTATTTCCAATGAGTTTAGCTTCATTTTATAATCTTTGTATAGCTTGATAAACTCATCTGCTATTTTTTCGTATCGGGAAAATTTTATATTGATGCTTTTTAAGGTTTTATTCATCTGAGCGTGAGCTTGAAGATACGCTCTTTTGGTTTTTAGGTCTTTGTAAGTTAAAAACAACGTCCTTTTTTCTAATACATCTTTATATTTTTTTGCCAATTCTATACCTTTCTCTATGAATACAGTATCCACGTGTTCTGATTCTTCATACTCATCGTAGTCTATATGTTCTTCTTGGATATCCAATATCTCTTGGGATCTCATTTTACCATCGCATACCTTTGCCCAATATCTTAATATCATATCCACTAAAAAGGATGTTCTTAAAAGACCTCTTCTTAACTGTTTTCTGCCAATTTCTATATGCTTAGCATATTCAATTTCGTCGGCTCTCTCCAAAAGAGCGATCTTACCCATCTCTTTGAGATAAAATTTCACAGAATCGCTATTTTTTATCTCTGCATCCACTATATTAGCGGATACCACCATTTCATCATCAGAGACATCATGATCAGCATACTCTTCATCTAAACTTGCAACGCTCTCAGTCTCATCTTCTACTATTTGTATACCTCGCTCGGACAATAGATCAAAAAGCGAATCAAAGTCTTCGGACTCAATAAAATCTTCGCTAATATATTCGTTGATGTCATCATAGGTTACATAACCTTTCTCTTTGCCAAGCTCAAGAAGCTGGTCTTTGCTCTTAGACGCTTTTCCCATAAAACCTCCTTAAAGCATTCAATCTATTTAAAATATACCATCTTCCTTTTTTACATATGAGCTAAATACATGTTTTTTAAAATAAGCTTTTCTCAATATTGTGTTAGAAAATTCTAAAAGCCTATGAGCACCTTGGTCTTCTTTGGATAACATATCTCCAAGTTGCCTTAGAGCACCTTCCTCGGAAAGATATTCTATAGAATTTAAGAGATTTTTCTCTTCTTCGGTGAGTTCTTCATTGTTTATTATTTTTTCTGCAAGTATAAAAGAATGTGGGTTTAAGAAGTTTATATCCAATGGGTTTATATCCTTGCACAGTGTTAGGGCTTTTAATAAAATTTTATCATTTATAGGTAAATCCAGAATTTCATCCTTAGAGAACTTATCTTTCTTGTCTTTCTGGGATATATATTTTTCTATCATGGTCTTTGGTACATTTAAAGCCAGTAGTTTTTGGGTATACTCATAAACTTTTTGAGGATTTTGCATGTAAGAGAGCGTTTTTAGAGAGAGCTCTATGTTTTTTGAGTTTAACAATATGTCTAAAAAGTTTTTTGCTTTTGATAAAAGCTCTAAAACTCCTTCCTTGCCGTATTTTAAACCAAATTCATCTGGGTCTTTTATATCCTCTTCGATTTTTACATAAAAAACATCAATATCTTGCTCTAAAAGATACGGGGCTACCCTTAAGGTGGCGTTTTTACCAGCGGTATCGTTATCAAAAAATATATAAACTTTTTTTACATACTTTGATAAAATCTTAGCTTGATCTTGAGTAAAAGCGGTTCCAAGCGGTGCTATCGTATTTTTAACACCAAGTTGATAAAGCCTCACCATATCAAAATACCCTTCCACCAATATAGCCTCAGCAGATTCTTTCAGATAAGGAAGTGCCAAGTCAAGACCAAACAATAGCTTTGATTTTTTGAATATATTAGAATCTGTAGAGTTTAGATATTTTATATTGGATAAATCTTTGTTGAGTATACGTCCTCCAAAACCCACCACCGCTGAAGAACTATTCTTAATAGGTATTATGAGTCTGTGGGCAAAGTTATCTCTTAAGCTTGTGTTTGTTATACTTATGTTTTGAGTGCTTTTATAAACATCTAAAAGATTGTTAGCCTTTAAAAAATCCACCAACGCATAGTGATTTGGAGAATAGCCAAATTCGAGCTCTTCTATGGTTTTTGGGCTTATAGAACGAGATTTTAGATAAGATAAAGCTTCTTTGCTCTTGATAAGTTCATTTTTATAAAAGCCCAATACCGAAGACATAACCTTGTAGATGTGCTCATCTTCTTCTTTGTTTATTTTTATGTTTATAGGGAGGTTGTATTTGATGGCAAGTTTTTGCAGTGCTTCCTGATAGGAGGTATTTTCATACAAAGATACAAACTTTACTATATCACCGCCTTTACCACAGCCAAAGCACTTCCACAATTTTTTGTGCTCAGACACCGATAAAGATGGTGTAGAATCATTATGAAACGGACATCTACCCAGATAGTTGGTTCCGCTTCTTCTTAATTCTATGTAAGAAGATATCTCTTTTACTATATCTATTTGCTTTATAACTTCTTCTAAGGATATTCTACCCTCTTTTAACATTTTAAATAACATAATACCCTTTTTCCAAATGTCAATGTCTAAATCTCATATGCCTTTAAAACTTTTTTATTAAAAGCATAATATTTACACCCACATAAAAAACATAGTATAGAGAGGGCGTAGTGGAGTTGTAAATCGTGGCATACTTGTAGAAGCTTTTAATGGAGTTTTAAGTTATAATATTTATATGAAGATGATTAATTTTAAAAAGGTTTTATTATTCTTTGGATTGATATCATGCTCGTCTTATGCTTTTAATATAAAAAATAATCAAGAGGATATCATGTGGGGATTAAAGCTTCAGATATTTGCCCAGCAAGATGGGGCTATCACAAACACTCAACACACTTCCACAAACTTTTCAGTTCAAAATGCTCGTATATATTTTATGGGTAGATTGAATAAAATTGTAGAGTTTGGCACAAACTTAGATTTTTCCGATAACAATGCACTGTCCCCAGATAATACCGCAAGAGCTCACACTGGTATGAAAAATAGTATAGTAAAAGATGCTTATATAAACTTTCATTTTTCAAAAGCCCTAAATATTATGACTGGACTTTTTATGGATCCATATTCTAGGATATCTCTAACAGATTCTTATTATACAATCATTCCAACGATGGAAGGTATACCTTCTATAAACAACACCATTATGAGCTCTTTAAAAGGTCCTATGTTTGTAAATCCTTTTACGCCCCTTGATATAGGCTCTGATATACAAAATGGATATAGAGATTTAGGCATAGCCCTTTGGGGATCTAAATTTCATAGCGCTGTAAAATACTATGTGGATATAGCAAACGGCAGATACGATTATGAATTGTCTGATGCTAATATCACATCTCCAAGTTTAAAATATGGATTTAGGGTAGAGCTTTCTCCTACGTTTTTGGGCTTTTCAAATAATGAAGGGTATATGGATGAAGATACATATTTTGGTAAGAAAAACATTATGGTATTAGGACTTTCTTACGAGGCTCAAAAGTTTTCAAATATAAGCGGTTCTATAAACTCAAAATCCTTTGGAGCAGATTTTTTATTTGAGAAAAAGCTAAAAAACTTTGTGCCAAATGTACAAATTGGATATTCTAATATGAGTGATTTACCCCAGGGGATGTCCTTATCAAGCTATTATGTGGGTGCTCCAGAAAAAGCCACTGGATATTATATCCAAACTGCCCTTTTATACGATAAGTATATAGGCATAGGAAAACCATCCATAGCTTTAAGATACGAATCTGACAAAGATTCAAACGTATATAAGCTAAACAACAGCTATGTGGATGCAAAAATAAATAGGTTTAGTGTATTTTTTATATATTATATAAATAAAGAATCCGCTAAGATTTCACTGGGAGCAGATTTTATAAATCCAGACTCAAATCTTATATATGCCACTAAAAATGGCAATACTTATTTAAAAAACTATTGGGATTATACCTTAGCTTTGCAAACGATGTTTTGATTTAAAGGTTTCTATAGCCCATTTTAGAGAATCCCCATAAGAAATGGGCTCTTTGCCAATGATAGGCCAAGGGTCTTCACCAGTACACACATTGTTTTTATACATCATAAGGATTTGGTCTTTGCTAAAAGGAGGGGGTTCCAATATCTTTTCCACGATGCTTCCTGCTAAGTACATCATAGACTTTGGGAGTTTTAATATAATAGCTTTTCTTCCTAAAAGGCTAAAACTATCTTTTAAAAGCCTATCAAAGGATATAGCTTTTTTACCGCATAGTTCTATAATCTCGTTTTTTAGCTTTTGATCTTGTATAGATTTTACAAATACATAAGCTACATCTCTTACATCCACAGGAGCAAAATAATAA
>DDOS01000093.1 GCA_002341805.1 Aquificaceae bacterium UBA2488
ACTCCTATGTTTTTAGAAAGTCCCCATTCTGGTCTAACCTCAGACCAGTCGTAGGCTCTTATAATAATATCATCCTCTCTCTCCACATAGGGAAGAGTACTGGCTCTTTCTAATCTGGTTTTTGAAGAAGCTTTCTTGAAGTCATTTTTAATCTCTTGCCATTTTTGGGCTTTTGATAAAGGTATAGGATCCTCATCGTAAAACTCCACTTCATCTATGGTGGTGTTGTGTATGGCTGGTATAAAGATAGTATCTTTTGGAATTTTGGTATTTAAGCGATCTCTGACCTCTTGTTTGTTTAGTAAATGTGATACCGCTTTTACGTTGTGATAGCCAGAGTTTCCACCACAAGCACCGCAATCAAGGGCAGATTCAAAAGGGTTGTTGTCCGATAGGCTTCCATGTCCCACCAAAAGCACAAACTCAGGAAAGTTATTCACCATGCCAATTAATCTTAAGAATTTTTCTGCCAATTGCGCTTGCTCTTCTATGGAAAAACCTATGTTTTGGAATTTATTGTGTATAAAATCATAATATCCATTTTTGATACCATATTTTGAGAGGATGTCTTTTGATATAGTATCAAGGGTTTTATTTTTTATATCCTTTAATAGCTCTTTTGGACTTTTGGGAAGTTTTTCTTTTTTAGCTATGTCCTCAAGCTTTTCCAATATAAACTTATCTGTGTAATATGTTACCTCTTCTTCGGATAATTTATCCATACTGTAGAAAGTTGAGGGGTTTTTGGGTTTTAGCTTTTTGTTTAGCTTTGCTATTAAAAGCGGGAAAAACGTTTTACCAAAAAGATTGTATCCAAATAGCCATCCAAAAGACTCTACGGTGAAAAACGGTGTATATGGGTTATTTTTTAGCTTTTCCCATACTTTTTTGTAGGATTTTGATAGGGATTTTTGAGTCTCATAAGCTTTTGTACTTTCTTTGGGAAGCTCTATCACCACCCTGTCTGGTTTTTCCATGGGCGGACAGAGAAGTGTCTCATGGGCTTTGTCAAACTCAATAAAGGCAAGTTTTGCCCCAAAAAACCCAGCCACTCCAAAAGTTTTATAGTTATCTACCCTTTCTAAGTTTCTTCTAAGGGTTTCTGACCTCACATCCACACAAAAAACAGCGTTGGCTTTTACGTTTGGTATATTTAAGTCATAATCTTGCACAAACTCCTTAGAAAGATTGTAAACATAAGATTCTTCCAAAGACTTTGTCCAGATATAACCCTCTTCTTGTTTTAGGCTTTTAATAAGATTATAAACGGCCTGCTCCTCTACACCTCTGAACACATTCTCTTTGGCATATAATATTTTAGAAAGCTCGTTTAGACTAAATTTTTCTACGAAATCCTTCAGTATAGTTTCATAATCCTTTGAATGTAAGAACTTGTGTATATGCTCTAAATAAAGCGATTTTTCAAAAGCAAGAAGTTTTAGGATAACATAATGGGGTTTTTGATTATAGAAGCTATATAAGTCTTCAAAGTTTTTAACAGAATGCTTGTTGTATCTTGTTATATATCCTTTTTCTTTTAAAAGCAAAATACATGTAAAGTCTTCTAAGCTTGCGGGGTATTCATCTTGGTAGGCATAGAATAGGCTACTCTCTCTATATTTTATAAAAGATGAGAATCCAAAAAACCTAACAAAAAGATTTTGTATATACCTATCCAAGTCTTCAGGTCTTATGGTATTTTTAAAATCTTGTAAAATCTCTTCCTTTGTTTTATCTATGCCAAAGTTTAATCTAAAACATTCCCACATGCCTTTTTCTCTAAAAGGTATAGGGATGGTGGTTTGTCCTTCATCTAAAAATCTTGAGACAAACTCAATTACATCGTTGAAGAATATCTCAAAGATATTTTGTTCAAACACTATATCAAGAATCTCGCTAAAGATGTATTTTGTGATGAGTTTGTTAAAGAGTTTATCAAAATTGTCAAAATCGTGGTCTTTTTTAATCTCGTCAAGAAGATAAAAGGATTTATTCATATCGGGGGAGTTTAGCTTTTGACATGAATATTTATCAAAATAAGGACTTATATCTGTCATAAACTTTCTAACATCGTGATAAGATACATCAAAACCGTTTTTCTCTAAGAACGCCTTTATGTTTTTCTCTAAAACGTCTTTTCTTATAATACCCTTTTGATAAAGCTCCGCATAATAAGATGGCTCCATGTAAACTCTTGCTTGAAATAGTTCTTTAGCTTTTTGTAAAGCCTCTTTGAAAGGATATTTCTCAAACCCTTGCAAAGGATTACGGGAAGTGAACGTAGTAAGGGGCCAGTACTTTGGTAGTACTTCAGCGTTTTTGTAAATTACTTCATAGCTCATGGCAAAACCTCCTATATTAGATTAAATAGAAAAACAACACCATAAACAAGATTTACAAACACCACCACACTCAATAAGCTTGTTAGTTTATTGTCGATATCCTTGTAGGTTAGATGTGGGTTTGGTTTTCCGAACAATAGATTTTGAGTGATTTTCACAAAAACCACAAAGTTAAAGATGCTAAGGGTTATCAGAGCCATCATTACATAAGTAGAAGCGTAGAATATATTAAGATAAAGCACAGATGAGTTTAAAAACGGTGGAGACCCACCAAGGCTAATAGACAAAAGTCTCAAGAAAAAAGCAAGTTTTGGGCTTTTAAAAACAAGACCTTCCAATCCTAAAAAACTATAGCTTTTATAAGTCTTAGATATCCAAAGTGTTATTGCTAAAAGCCCTAGAACTGACAAAGAAACACCTACTATATATAGCATTCTATCAATGCCTATTAGCAAAAAAGACAATACGTTTAATATGGTATAGTAGATAATAAGCTCCAATAGATCTTTTGCCTTAAAAGAAAGATAAGAGAATACGATGCTAAGTATTAAAAATCCAAGGCTTATTTTGTCCACACTCATCTTACACCTCCTTTCTTAGTTTGAAGCTTTTAAGAATAAGTTTTCTTATAAAAAACTCTTCGTATAAAAGTCTGTAAAGCTTTGAGCTGATGCTTGATTCCTTTACAAAACTCAAAATCCACATATATATGGCCACTATCGTAAGTATGGCTATTGATATAGATATCACTCCAAAAGATAGATGAGCCGTCTTAAAAAGTCTTACATAGTTTTTGCCATAAAGATAATGTTCAAACCCAAGACCCACAAAAGAGTATATAATCACTATCAAGACAAAAGATGTTATCAAAGAAATGACTGTTCCAAGGGATTGGGTTTTTGAGGTTTTAAAAAATGTATTAAAAAGCTGAAAACTGGTAAACCAACCAAAGGCTAAGAATAGCAAAGCCCCATAATAGTTGGCGGAGCTTTTTTCCATAACAAATTCCACCAAAGTGTATAAAACAAGAGCTATAGATATGACCCCGATAGTAAGAGCAGCTTTGTTAGATACTTTTTCTTCCTCTTCCA
Source organism: Aquificaceae bacterium UBA2488 (assembly GCA_002341805.1). Classification (GTDB taxonomy): domain Bacteria; phylum Aquificota; class Aquificia; order Aquificales; family Aquificaceae; genus Hydrogenobaculum. The sequence continues at coordinate 3,434 of DDOS01000093.1, forward strand.
CAAAGACCTTGTAAGAGAAAGATTTGGTGATATTTGGCTCTTTTCTGGCTTGATTTATTACATTGCCAGACTCTAAGAAAAGGGTAGCCTTGAAGATGCCATGCACCATAAGGTGATATATAGCTAAGCTAAAAGCCCCAACACCCACTTCCATTATCATATATCCCATCTGGCCTACCGTAGAATAGCCAAGAGCCCTTTTTATATCTGGGATTGAAAGCATTATCAAAGAGCCAATCACTGCTGTGGCGAGTCCCATCAAGAAGGCAAAATTTAGAGCATAGTGAGTATGTAAAAACATAAAGGCAAATCTATTTAGTATGATACCCCCGACATTTACAATACCTGCGTGCATCAAAGCAGATACTGGCGTAGGACCCTCTGATGTATAGGGAAGCCATATGTGAAATGGAATCAAGGCAGATTTACACATAGCCCCAAGTATTATAAGAGTTGCAGGCAAGTCTAAGTTAACATGCATATTTTGAGAAAGCCATATATTGTTTAAGTCTGATAAATACATTACATGAGACTCCTTAAACAATAGAGCAATTCCTAGTACAAAGAAAATATCTCCAATTTTGTGTATCCAAAAAGCCAAAATTCCAAAATAAGAGGCTCTTGCATCCGCTCTAAAGGATATAAGATAGAATAGCGAAAGACTAAGACCAATCCAAGAGAGTACGATCAATAGTAAGTTATTAGACATAAGTAAGAAATAAATGGAGCTAAATATAAAGTTTAAAAGCACAAAAAACCTTTTATAGCCCGCTTCATCCCACATGTACTTAGAAGCGTATTTTCTTATCACTATGCCTACAATAGCCACATATAGAGTGAGGACAGAAGAAAGCCTGTCAAATATTAGAAGCTTTCCGTCAGATATTATGGGTTTATCAAGCACCAGTTCTCTATAAGTGCCGTAGATGCTCAAAAGCATGATAATCCCAGAGAAGAAAATGCTAATCCTTGGAATAACTTTCTTAGAATCCACAAAAAGCAGCAAAATAGCTATAATCAACGGTATAAAAGGTATTAAAAAGACAATATTATCCATACCAAACCTCCTAATGAGTTCAACTTTTTTCAAGAGTTTGAAAAGTCAGACCACTCCCGTAGTCTAAAATCCAAAAATCAAAAGATTGTCTTTACGACAGAAGAATCACCTGGCCTATTTTTAGCCTTCTTAAGAAAATACACTTGTCCATTTGACAGACCTCCTAAAAGCTTGCAATAAATCTATTACTAACCCAAAAAAATGCAAGCCCTTAGGCTATGATACAAAAACTTGCCAAGACTAAAATTAGAAATATATTATAGATAACGCTTTGTTAAATAGGGCTTATAGATAGCGCTAAGACGGACCTCCCAAAAGCTTGCATATAAATATATGCTTTTAAAATAAAAACGCAATCCTAATTTTCGATTCAATATATGATCAATATTATAATAGCATATTCTTTATTCAAAAGACTCTCACCACGATTCACAAGTGGCTTGCGCAAGTATACCACGATATACAAGTCTGCCACGAAATAATTGGCTGTTAAATGGTGTTAAACCTAATGTAGCCTGCTGAATTGGGTGTGACTGTTAACCTTCTTTATCTTCTTTAAGTTTTAATATTTTAATAGCTTTTTTGCTGTTAGACCTGCCAAGGACTCCATACATTTTTAAAATGTTTTGTACGTATATTTCTATTGGTTTTTTAGTGGGAGTGGCTAATGTTATCTGGTCTCCTACCTTCCAATCTAATATATCTTTTACGAAAAACTTGCCACCGTTTATGATCGCTGCTAAAAATACAGGTGTATCTTTTGCATGATTTTTTAATATACTATCATAATCTATAAAAGCTGACATCTCTGAAACATTTCTAAGCTTATTCTTTACGGCATCTATGGCAGAGTTTTGTATAGCTAAAATCACAGGATATTCTATGCCATCTATTTCTATATTGAGGTGAGCTTCTATGAAGAGTTCTTTCTTTGAGTTCGTCGGAGCTATCAACGCGGGGTTTACTTCTGTTTCTAAGTACATAACTTCTCCAGACAATATGCTATTCCAGCTTTCTTGAAAAGCGCTTAAAAGCAAATCTACGACTTTTCTTATAATTTTTAATTCTAACTTGGTAAACTCTT
>DDOS01000070.1 GCA_002341805.1 Aquificaceae bacterium UBA2488
TAAAAGCCTCAAAATCTTTAGTTTGATGAAACTCTCCCCTTAGTTCTTCTGATGGAGCTATATCTTTTAACCATAGATCTATTTTATCTTTCTTTATACCTCTTGGCCAAAGCCTATCTACAAGCACCCAGAATTCACCATCTTCTTTTTTATCATATACTCTTTTTAGATATATCATCTAAATATCTCCTGGAAAAATAAAAGCATATGATTCCAAGATCTTTTATCTGCAAGTTCATTGTAGGCTGTGCCTTTTGATTTATCAGACCCAGCAACAGGCTCTGTGAACGAATGCACCGCATCCGCATACATAATTATTTGATAATCAGCATGTCTTTCATTCATCTCTTTTATAAAAGCCTCCACTTGACTCAGTGGCACGAATGGATCATCTATGCCGTGGCATGCAAGTATTTTTGCTCTTATAGGATTTCTATTGGGGTCTAATGTGGCAAGACCTCCATGAAAACTTACCACCCCTTTTATATCAGTGTTTTCTCTGGCAAGCTCTAAAACAGCAGTCCCACCAAAGCAATAACCTATAGCTCCCACATAATCCTCTTTCACAATATCAATAGAGTTTAATGCATTAAGAGCATCTATCATTCTTTTTCTAAATAGCTTATAATCATCTCTATAAGCGCTCGCAAGCTTTGAGGCCTCTTCGGTGTTTTGAGGTCTTATACCTTTTCCATATACATCTACTCCAAGAGCCACATAACCAAGATTTGCCAATTGTTTACATTTTTCTTTGGTAAAATCCCTTAAACCCATCCAGTTTGGCACCACCAAAACCCCAGGTCTTTTTATATCAGAACTATCCTCATAGGCCAAAAAACTTTCACAAACTACATCACCAGACTTATACTCAAAATTCTTAGCTATCATACTATTAGTTTATAATGTAAAAGGATATATTTCAATGATATTGTTTTTATTATGATATTTGGCGGTTTAAAGCCTCTTTGTAAGTATATGGGCATTTTTCAGGGAAAAATAAAGTTATCTGGGTTGTAATCATCTCCTAAAAGCCATTCTTTTGAATTTAATTTTGCATCTTCCCGGGCATCTTCAAGCTCCGCTGGAAGCTTTGATTTAAGACTTGGATATCTTCTGGAAAGCCTCATTATTCTCTCTTGCAATTTTTATACTTTTGATCCAACCCCCTGCCAGTGGTTTATATTCCAGCTAAATCTTTAAAGTGCTCTAATATAACTGCAAGATAGCTTTATCTCTTCCAAAAGATTCTCCCAATCCATCATATTGTAAGTTTCTTAAAAGTCCTAAAATTTGTTTCCACTCAAAGTAGGTAGTCTTTATCGTATAAAGATATTTAGCTCTTCTCTTGGTAAAACCAAGACACGATAACTATTATAATCCTTTGTTTTTTGTATTTTATGATTTTATTTAGCACAAAGGGTTAAAATAGGTTTATAATAATTAGTCTAATATTTTTGGAGGTTTAGAATGCAAGAAAAAGACTCTTGCGGTGTTGGTTTTATATGTGATATATCTGGTAGAAAATCCAACAAGATTTTGCAATATGGTATTGAGGCGGTTAAAAGCCTAACACATAGAGGAGCCGTAGGTTCTGATGGCAAAACTGGAGACGGGGCTGGTATATTAATACAAATGCCTCATAAATTTTTTGAAAAAGAGATAGATAAACTTAAGTTTAAAATATCAAACATAAACAACTTAGGTGTAGGTGTATTGTTCTTAAATAACCCTGATACATCAAAAATAGAAACCATTGCAAAAAATATGGGCTTTAAGGTAATAGGCTTTAGAGATGTACCCGTAGAGCCATCCACTCTTGGAGATAGCGCTCTAAAAACGATGCCTGCTGTAAAACAAATACTTTTAGATTTAGAAGATATAGAAAACAAAGAGTTATCTTTATATTTTCTTCGTAAAAGCTTAGAAAAAGAACTAAAGATATATATACCCTCTATGTCTTCTAAAACCCTTGTTTATAAGGGCATGTTTGTGGCTTATCAGATAGATGCCTTTTATAAGGACTTAGAAGATGAAGACATAGAAACATCTATATGCTTGTTCCATCAAAGATATTCCACAAATACATTTCCCAATTGGAATTTAGCCCAGCCTTTTAGATACTTAGCTCACAACGGTGAGATAAACACCATAAACGGCAATAGAAACTGGATGATGGCAATCCAATCCGAACTTCATCATAAGCTTTTAAAAGATCATATAAAGCTCATAAGACCTATAGTGGATTATTTTGAAAGCGATTCTGCATCGTTGGACAAAGTTTTTGAGCTTTTAGTATTGACCGAATACAGCGTAGAACATGCCATAAACATGCTTATACCCCCTGCTTGGGAGAACGATAAAAACTTAGATGAGGGTATAAAGGCGTTTTTTGAATATAAATCTCTTCTCATGAAACCCTGGGATGGTCCTGCTGCCATTGTATTCACCGATGGTGTAAAAGTGGGGGCTCACCTTGATAGAAACGGCTTAAGACCTTCAAGATATATCATTACAAAAGATGATATCATGATCCTTGGCTCAGAGGTAGGCATGGTGGAGTTAGATCAATTTGATATTAAGGAAAGCTCAAGACTCTCCCCAGGAGATACAATCTTGATAGATACTTCCACTAAAAGCCTAAAAACCACAGATGAGATTTTAAAAGATATATCCAAAAAACACCCTTATAAAAAATGGCTTGAAGAACATCTTATAAAGCTTGATAGTCTTATAAAAGATACATCCTTAGAAGATGAGCATCTTGATAAAGAGACCCTCACCCGTTTACAGGCTTTTAACAACTATACCACCGAAGAGCTAAAAAACCAAATAGAGTATATGGCAAAAGAAGGCAAAGAATACACATTCTCGATGGGGGATGATACACCGCTTCCACCTTTAAATGAAAAACCAGTGCTTTTGTTTAGATATTTTAAACAACGTTTTGCCCAAGTAACAAACCCACCCATCGATTCTATAAGAGAACGTTCTGTGATGAGCTTAAGGATGAACTTAGGACATAAGAGGAACTTCCTTGAAGAAACTCCTTTACATGCCAAGAGATTTCAAATAGAATCACCGGTGCTTTTATCCTATCAGATAAAAACCATAGAAAATCAAGAGCATTTTAAAGCCAAAAAGATATCCATATGCTATAAAAAACATAGAAGTCCAAATATAGAAGAACTTCAAGGATTAAAAGGTTTTGAACGTGTATCGGACATGCTTATGGACGCGGTTTACGATGGTATTCCAATAGTGGATTTGAAAGTAGGTCTTGAGATTTTAACATACAAAGTAGAACAAGCTGTTAAAGAAGGGACAGATATCATAATACTATCGGATAAAGGGGTGGACAGTGAAAATATAGCAATTCCAAGCCTTTTGGCGTTAAGTGCATCTGTGAGACATCTGGCTAAACTTGGGCTTTCCCAAAAGGTTAGTTTTATAGTGGAGACTGCTGAAGTAAGAGATACGCACTCCCTTGCTTGTTTGATAGGATATGGAGCATCTGCAATTTATCCATATCTGTTATATGAAACCCTTCATCATATGGAAGGTCTTGAATACGAAAAGGCTATTTTAAATTATAAGAAAGCATTAGAGGATGGGCTTTTAAAGATTATGGCGAAGATGGGTATATCAACTCTAAACTCCTATCAGGGAGCAGAGATATTTGACTCTGTATGTTTAAACAAAAAGTTTGTGGAAGAGTATTTTACAGGAACACCCATAACCTTAGAATCCGATGGTATTGAGCAAATAGAGGAATCTGTTTTAAAAAGACACGATTTCGCTTTTAACAGCGAAAAACCCACCCTTGATTATGGAGGTGATTTAAAATATAGAAAAGGTGGAATCCACCATGCTTGGTCTCCTCATGTGGTAAGAGCACTCCATAAATATTTAGAAAATCTTGATTATGAAGATTATAAAGCTTTTTCCAAGATAGCCAATGAAGAACATCCTACTTTCATACATCATCTTTTAGATTATAAAGTTGCTACAAGCCCAATACCCATAGAAGAGGTGGAATCCGAAGAGGATATATTAAAACGATTTGTCACAGGAGCTATGTCTTTGGGAGCTTTATCTCCCGAAGCCCATGAGCTTTTAGCTATAGCCACCAACGCTTTAGGCATGAAATCAAACAGCGGTGAGGGTGGAGAAGACCCAGATAGATATTTCACTGAGAAAAACAGTGGCATCAAACAAGTAGCTTCTGGTAGATTTGGAGTAACCCCCACTTATTTAGCTTCTGCAAAAGATATAGAGATAAAGATAGCTCAAGGGGCAAAACCAGGAGAAGGTGGACAACTTCCTGGTAAAAAGGTAAACTCCTATATAGCTAAAATAAGACATGCTCAAGAAGGAGTAACTCTCATATCCCCACCACCTCATCATGATATATACTCTATTGAAGATTTAGCTCAGCTTATAAACGACCTTAAAAAAGCAAACCCAAACGCTCGTATATCTGTAAAACTTGTAAGTGAGTCTGGGGTAGGCACTATAGCCTCTGGTGTGGCAAAGGCTTATGCGGATATCATCCAGATAAGTGGTTCTGAAGGAGGCACTGGAGCATCTCCTATTAGTTCCATCAAAAACGCAGGGAACTATTGGGAGATAGGACTTTACGAAACTGCAAAAACCTTGATGGAAAATGGTCTTAGAGAAAAAGTAACCGTAAGGGTAGATGGAGGCTTTAGAACAGGTAAAGATGTAATTATAGGAGCTCTTCTTGGGGCCGAGGAGTTTGGATTTGGCACTGTAGCTATGATAGCGGAAGGGTGTGTGATGGCAAGACAGTGCCATTTAAATACATGCCCTACAGGTGTAACTACCCAAGATGAAAAACTAAGAGCCAAGTTTAAAGGCACAAAAGAAGGGGTAATGGCATATTTTAAAGCTGTAGCCAAAGAAGTAAGAGAAATACTTGCCTCAATGGGTCATAGAAGTCTTTCGGAGATAATAGGAAGGTTAGACCTCCTTGAGAAAAAACCAAGTCGACTAAAAGTAGAGTCTCTTTTGTCAGGGTATCCTAAAAACTCCCAAAGATATAGGACAGTGGATAGAAACGACAACCCTGCTCTTAGCCTAACTGACGATATCGCTAAAGAATTATACCCTTATATAGAAAAAGCGGAGCCCGTAGAAAGATATTACAGAATATTCAGCAAAGACAGGTCTGTGGCAGCTACGCTTAGTTATCATGTGGCTATAAAATATAAAGATGAAGGTCTAAAAGAAGACACCATAAATCTTCACTTTGAAGGCTTTGCAGGACAAAGTTTTGGAGCTTTTAACCACAAAGGCATAAACCTATTCTTAAAGGGCATGGCTAATGATTATGTAGGTAAAGGCATGCATGGGGGTAAAATCGTTATAAGACCCTATTCTTATACTAAAAGCCCGTATACGATAGCAGGAAATACCATTTTGTATGGAGCTACGGGTGGAGAAGTTTATCTTGCTGGAGCTGTGGGTGAGCGTTTTGGAGTTAGAAATAGTGGAGCTATGGCTGTGGTGGAAGGTGTTGGACACCATGCTTTAGAATATATGACAGGAGGTGTGGTGATAAATTTAAGACATTTTGGCTACAATATAGGAGCTGGTATGACAGGAGGTGTGGCATACTTTTGCGATGAGAAAGATATATTAAAAGATAATATAAACACTTCTTATGTAAGCCTCCAAGAGCTAACCGCCGAAGACAAAGTCCTCATAAAATCTATGCTTGAAAAGCACATAAAATATACTCATAGTCCATTAGCCCAAGAGATTATAAACCGTATTGAGGCTTTTAAGAAAATTATACCATTAGAGGCTTTAAATAGATGAATATCACTCAACATCTTGAAACCAAACTTAGTTTAAACTTGTTTGCACTCCTTAGCCAAGATATTGAACTTTTGCAAGAACAAACCCAAGAGCTAGAGCAAGAGTTAAATTTAGAGTTAAGACTAAACCCTTTTTTAAAGCTAAAATCTTTAAAAGTACCCCGCAAGTTTTTTGTAAACAAAGAAGATTACACCCAAAATATATCTGCTTCTTATACCTATAAGGAATTTCTTATAAAATCCATAAACGAAGAGCTTGATGATATAGAAAAAGATATCGCCAAGGAGATCGTATATTCTCTTGACTCAAACGGGTTTATTTCCCAAGAGGCACTAGAGCAGATTAAAGACTATTTTAAAGTGGATTATGGTATCATTGAGGATATGAGGACTTTTATAATGGGGATAGAGCCCGTCGGACATGGATCTTTGGATGTGTTTGAGTATATGGAGCTTCAGATCAGAACTTACCACAAAGACAAAAAAGACTATATAAAGTATCTAAAAGACCCTAAACATATTCCAAAAGAAGTTTTAGAGTTTCTTAAAAGCCTGAAAAAAACCCCTGTAAACATAGACAAAACCCACATGCTTCCTTCTAAGGTAGATGCTTATGTGGAAATAGATAACAACGAAATATATTATGATATATATGATGATTATATAGAGCTTGAGCTTGAAAAAACAAGTGTAGGAGATAAAGAACTTGAGCAATATCTAAAACAAAGGGCAAGAAGATATGTAGAAGCCATAAACCTAAGAAAAAAATTCCTAAAAGCTATAGTGGATACTGTTGTAAACACCCAAAAGTATTTCTTTTTAAAGGATACACCCCTTAAAACCCTCATGCTAAAGGATGTGGCTAACGAGTTTGGAGTATCTATATCAACTATTAGTAGACTTATAAACGCTAAATATCTTAAAAGCCCAAAAGGTGTATTTAAGTTTAGGACATTTTTCGTAAGAGAGGCAAAATCAAACATAAGCCAAGAAGAGCTTATGAATATTATAAGAAAAATAATCAATAACGAAGAGACCATTTACACGGATGCAGATATAAAAGAGATTTTATCAAATTATGGTATAAATATATCAAGAAGAACTGTAGCAAAATATAGACAAAAGCTTGGAATACAAAGCTCATGGAAGCGTTAAAAAACTTTTCATCGCTTTTAAAAGAACAAAATATAAATACGTTTTTAATCACATACAAACCAAATGTTTATTATCTATCAAGATTTAGCTCTTCTAACGCTTATATCTTATATCACGATGAGGCTTTTTTCTTTTTCACAGATTCAAGATACATAGAAACTGCCAAAGAAAAGATAAAAAATATGGAAGTGATAAACATAGAAGGGTCATTTTTTAATTTTATATCTTCTTTTTTAAAAACCAAAAACATAAATACAATCTATATAGACAAATCTGTAAAATATAGCTTTTATGAAGAACTTTCAAAGGATTTTGATATAAAGTTTTATAAAGACCCGTGTTTTTCGCTTAGGATGATAAAAACCGATGAAGAGATAAATCTAATGAAAGAAGGCGTTAAAAAATCAGATGTTGTTTATAAAAAACTCCTTGATTTTGTACAACCAAACATGAGCGAAAAAGATGTTAAAAACTTTATAGTATGTGAATTTTTAAATCAAAAAGCCCAAAAAGAGAGTTTTGATACCATAGTAGCCACTGGCAAGAACTCTTCTGTACCTCATCATGAAACCTCTGACGATATTATCCTTCCGAACTCAGCGCTTCTTATAGATATGGGTCTTATTTGGCAACATTATATGACAGATTTTACAAGGACATTCTATATAGGAAAACCACCAGAAGATTTTATAAAAATATATAACATCGTAAAAGATGCACACATGTATGCTGTTAAAAAAGCTAAAGAAGGAATACCTCTAAAAGAAGTAGATATGACCGCCAGAAATTATATAGAACAAAAAGGATATGGAGAGTTTTTTACTCATTCCACCGGTCATGGAGTAGGTCTTGAAATCCATGAAGACCCAAGAGTTTATAAGACATCCGAGGAAATCATCCAAGAGGGTTTTGTCTTTACCATAGAACCAGGCATATATCTTCCAAACCACTTTGGCATAAGACTTGAAAACATCATATATATCAAAAATGGCCCAAATATCATGTCAGACATCTCACTTGATTTGGTAGTGGTTTAGGCTAGATTTTTGCTTCTGTTTTTGTTATTTCTTACATAGTCTCATAGCTTGCTTTTTAGCAACTTCTTTTTTGTTGTCATATTTAAGATAATTCCCTAAAGTGATATAATAATATAAACTTAGGAGAAATTTATGTATAAAGATGAGCTTGAAAATAGGTATTTGAGGATATTTATATCCTCTACTTTTAAAGATACGCAAGAAGAGAGAGAGAGAGAAGACTTGCTAAGGAAGTTTTTCCTAATATAAGAAAGATTGTGAAAGAAAAAGACATAGAGGGACCACCTCTTTAATTGTGTAAATCTTTAAATGTGTAATAATATTTTATAGATGTTATTTTAAAGAATGCATTTAGACGGAAAGAGCAGAAAAGAATAGATATTATGAAAGGAAGACAAATACAAAACTTGCGGATATTGATATTAGAATTTTTATCTTGTCACTCTATAGTATTTTGACAAAAAGCGTGACAGTTGTAACTTTATGTTATAACGTAGTTTTAAGGCTTTTGATAATAAAAGCGTGACAATATGAAAGAAAAGAAGTTTATAAACCTAAGAAAAGTAGTAAACCTGTTATAATATTAAAGATGGATCTTGAGATTACGCTTTTTGGACTTAAGTTTAAAAACCCTGTGTGGGTGGCTTCTGGAACGTTTGGTTATGGTGTAGAGGCAAAGGATATATACGATATATCAAAGCTCGGGGCTGTGGTGACAAAAGGTCTATCTTTAAGGCCAAGAGAGGGAAACGCCACTCCTCGTATAGCTGAGACGCCCTGTGGTATGCTAAACTCCATTGGCCTTCAAAATCCTGGTGTTGAAGCTTTTATTAAAAAAATATACCCAATTATAAAAAACATAGATACACATTTTATCGCCAATGTATTTGGTGAAACTGAAGAGGAGTATATAGAGGTTATTAAAAGCTTGGAAACTGTGGATAAGATATCTGCTTATGAGTTAAATGTCTCTTGTCCCAATGTTAAAAAAGGTGGTGTGGTGTTTGGTCAAGACCCTTATGTTTTAAGGCATCTAATAGAATCCATAAAGTCTTTTGCCAAAAAACCACTCTTGGTTAAACTATCTCCAAATGTTACTGATATAACAGAGTTTGCCAAAATATGCTTAGAGGCTTCTGCAGATGGTATTGTGCTTATAAACACCCTCATTGGTATAAAGATAGATATAGAAAACCAAAGACCTTTTTTGGCCACAAAAACAGGTGGATTATCTGGCCCTGCTATACTTCCAATAGCGGTTAGAATGATTTGGCAAACTTATGAAAAATATGGTAAAGCTATACCCATAATAGGTGTAGGAGGTATTACCACATATCAAGATGCATTAGAGCATATACTTGCAGGAGCAAGTGCTGTTCAAGTGGGTACTGCAAACTTTTATAAACCCTTAGCCCCTTTGGAGATAATAGATGGCATATCCTCATATATGTCAAAAAAAAAGATAAAAAACTTTAAAGACCTTATAGGAAAAGCCCATAGGCTTGATATAAAATGAAAATATTTGATTATAAACCTCTCATAGAAAACCGCCTAAAAGAGCTTTTAAAACCCTTTGAACCAAAAGTTTTATATGAGGCTATGAGCTATTATGTGTTTCAAGAGGGTAAACGCATAAGACCTATTTTGAGCGTAATAGGTGGGCTTATATCAGATGCGTACTCAGAAGATGCTATAACCTTAGGATGTGCTATTGAGCTTATTCACAACTATTCTCTCATACACGATGATTTACCAGAGCTTGATAACGATGATGAAAGAAGGGGAAAACCCACTTGCCACAAGGTGTTTGGTCAAGATATAGCTCTTTTGGCAGGGGATGGTCTTTTGTCTTTGGCTTTTGATATACTATCAGATAATTCTTTATATAAAAATCCCAAAAACCTTATAAAAGTGGTAAACTATGTTTCAAAAAACGCAGGTATAGAGGGTATGGTCTCAGGCCAGGTCTATGACATCAAAAAAGACAATGATTTTATAAAAATCTCTTCTTTAAAAACCGCCGCTCTTATTAAAACTTCATTATGCATTCCTGCAATACTCCAAGGGATAGATATAAATGTATTAGAGAACATAGGACATAACCTTGGTATGGTATTTCAACTTGTGGATGATTTTGATGACAAAGACGGTGCTTACAAAACCCTTGGTGAAGAAAATATTATATCTTATATTAAAAGCTACAAAACCAAAACAAAACAGCTTATAGAATCCTTAGAATCCCCAAATAAAATATATCTTTACGAGTTTTTGGCTTTTATAACAAGAGAATAAATCATACAGATTATCCATTTTAGTCTTATAATTATCTTTATGAGTACACTAAGTATTTCAAAAGAAGAGTTAAAAGCGTTATACGATAAGGATTTTCCACTCTGGGCTGAGATAAATTTAGAGCTTTTAAAAGAAAAATTATATGATATGGTGGATTGGGAGAATCTTCTGGAGGAATTTGATTATATGTCAAAAGTGGATTTAAGAGCGTGTGTTAGCTATTTAACTATTATATTAGAGCATATGTATAAATTAGAGCACTTTAAAGATATAGCTGGGGGTGAGACCGCTGGTAATAGTTGGGCCAAAAGCATTAGAAACTCAAGAAGAATGATCGAAGCACTTTTAGATGATTATCCAAGTTTAAAATCAAAATTACCCTTAGAGTTTGAAAAAGCCTGGAAATATGCTGTAGTAAATCTTAAAAACTGGCTTGATAACAATGGGTATGACCCAGATTCATTTAACTTTCCAAAAACCTGTCCTTATACATATGAGGAGGCAATGTCTTGAGTACACTAAGTATTTCAAAAGAAGAGCTAAAGCAGTTATACGATAAGGATTTTCCATTGTGGGCTGAAATAAATTTAGAGCTTTTAAAAGAAAAATTATATGATATGGTGGATTGGGAGAATCTTCTGGAGGAGATAGAAGACATGGGACTAAGACATTTAGAATCATGTATTAGTTATCTTGCAATTATATTAGAACATATGTATAAGTTAGATCATTTTAAGAATATAGCGGGAGGCGAGAAGGCTGGTAATGGGTGGATCAAGAGCATAAAAAATGCAAGAGGAAGGATAGAACTTCTTTTTGATAGATATCCAAGTCTAAGGTCAAAGCTTCCTCAAGAGCTTCAAAATGCATGGAAAGAAGCAAGGCAAAATCTTATAGAATGGCTAAGAGATAACGATATTGATGAGGAGAAGTTTAATATACCAAAATCTTGTCCTTATACTTATGAGGAGGCAATGTCTTGAGTACACTAACTATTTCAAAAGAAGAGCTAAAAGCGTTATACGATAAAGATTTTCCCCTATGGGCTGAAATAAATTTAGAGCTTTTAAAAGAAAAACTATACGACATGGTGGATTGGGAGAATCTTCTGGAGGAATTTGATTATATGTCAAAAGCAGATTTAAGAGCGTGTGTTAGTTATCTTGCTATTATATTAGAACATATGTATAAATTAGATCATTTTAAAGATATAGCTGGGGGTGAGATAGCGGGTAAGGGATGGATAAAAAGCATTAAAAATGCGAGGGATGATTTAAACGCTGTTCTTGATGATTATCCAAGCTTAAAATCAAAGCTTCCTTTGGAACTTCAAAAAGCTTGGAAGTATGCTGTGATAAATTTAAAAAAATGGCTAAGAGATAACGATATTGATGAGGAGAGGTTTAGTTTTCCAAAAGGATCACCCTATACTTACGAAGAAGCTTTGTTTAGGAGCTTCTAATAGAATTTAAAATTTTTAAATAACCCTCTTTTAAATCTCCTAAATCAAATCTAAATCTATCTTTGTCAAGTTTTTCTTTGGTGGTTTTATCCCAAAGTCTACAGCTGTCTGGAGATATTTCATCTATTAGTATAATATCCCCTTCTTTGGTTTTGCCAAACTCTAGTTTAAAGTCTATTAGTTCTATATTTATGTTGTCAAAAAACGCTTTTAAGATATCGTTTACTTTTAAAGCAGTTTGTTTCATGATAGAGACATCTTCTTCGCTGCATAGATTTAGAAGTTTAACATGCTCTATACAGATAAGAGGGTCATGGAGCTCGTCAGATTTATAAAACAGCTCCACCAGGGGTGGGTTTAACTCGGTGCTTTCTTTTATACCAAGGCGCTTGCAAAGACTCCCTGCTGCTTTGTTTCTCACCACCACTTCCACATCAAGGCGTTTGGCTTTTTTTACAAGCATAGAATTTTCGGATAGTTTTTTTATAAAATGGGTTTTTATATTATTTTTTTCTAAAAGCTCAAAAACAATGGATGTAATTTCTAAGTTTATTCTGCCCTTTTCTGATATATTTGCTTTTTTGATGGCATCAAAAGCTGTTACATCATCTTTAAATTTTATTATATAAGTATCGTCATCGTTTTCGTATACGATTTTGGCTTTGCCTTCATATAGCTTTTTCATGAGCTAATAAGAGATAGATTTAGCTGGGCTATGTTGGCATAATAGGTTTTAGGAAAAGCCTTTATAATCTCATTGTATATCGCTGCAGCTTTTAGATTATTGTTTAGCTTTTGATAGCATTGGGCTTCTAACATGAGAGCAGATGGCTTATTGAAAGCATTGTTTGGTATGGTATTTAATATGCTTATAGCTTGTTGATACTTTTTTTGATGGTATAATCCATAAGCAGCTCTTTCTTCATACTCATATCTATCTGGAAGGGTTTTAGCTTTAGTGGCTATCTCTTGGGAGAGTTTTACATCGTCCACTGGTATGTTGTAAAGTTGAGATATACCTATTTCATAAGACATGGCTAAAATAGACATTGGGCTTTTAGAAAAATGCTCCGATACATACTTAGCTTGATTTAAAGCCCCTTGGTAGTTATTTTTCTGAAGTAAATCGTTTACTTTAAAAAGTTGATAACTAGCTTCATAGTTATAATCTTTTTCATGCTTTTTAAGAAAATAAAAACCTATAGCTACAAACAAAGCTGTCAAAGATAACGATACAATTGTAATAACCTTATTTTTGTCCATTGGAAGCCAAAGCCTTATTTAGCATAAGTGTAATTCTTGAGGTTCTTCTGGCAGCCTCGTTTTTATGAATAGAGCCCTTTGAAGCTGCATGTTGAATCATACTCACTGTAAAAGGTAGTTGAGCTTTAGCGCTTTCTAAATCCTTCGCTTCTACAAGCTTCTTAAACTTCCTAATAGCAGTTTTCATCCTTGATACATGAAGGGCATTTATCTCACGTTTTCTTTCATCTCTTCTTGCTCTTTTAGCAGCTTGCCTTTTATTTGGCATCTAAAACCTCCTTCTAAAAATAATACACTATATTATACCAAATACTTTTATAATTTACAACTTTTTGTAAGATACACAAAATATTTTATAATCGCCCTGGGCAGGAGTCGAACNNCTATCCAGTTGAGCTACCAGGGCTTGGAGTAAATATTATATCAGTTTTAGGGCTTTTAAGAAAAATATTCTAATTTATCAAGATTTTCCCATGGCAAGTCTTGTTTACCAAAATGTCCATAGCAAGCGGTTTTGGTGTATATGGGTTTTCTTAAGTCAAAAGCAGTTATTATATCCTTTGGATTTAAGCTAAATACCTCCAAAACCCTTGATTTTATCTTATCTATGGGTTTTTTCTCGGTACCAAAGGTCTCTATGTCAAAACCTATGTATTCTTTTAAGCCGAAAGCGTAAGCTATCTGCACCAAAGCCTTATCTGCCCACCTAGAAGCCACTATATGTTTGGCAATATATCTTGCCATATAAGACCCAGCCCTATCTGTTTTTGTGGGGTCTTTACCAGAAAATGCACTACCTCCAGAAAAAGATATGTCTCCATAAGCATCTGATACTATTTTTCTACCCGTGATACCTGTGTCTGAAACAGGACCTCCTATGATAAATCTACCTGCAGGATTTATCTTTATCTTAGAATCTTTTCTTAAAAGCCCCGAGGGTATGTATTTTTTTATGATATCTTCAAAAAAAAGTTCCCTAAGATGAGATAAGCTTATATCAGGATCATGTTGCACAAACATATATATAGAATCTATATAAAATTTATCATCTTCGTACTTTACCCCTACCAAAGTTTTGCCATCTGGTCTTAAAAAAGGCATTATACCCTTTTTTCTAAAATCTGATGTAATTTTTGAAAGTTTGTGGGCATAGTATATGGGAGCTGGTAAAAAGTTATCGGTTTCAGTAGTGGCATAACCTACCACTATGGCACTATCTCCAGCGCCTTCCGAAGCCACATAAAGGGCTATCTCAGGGCTTTGTTCGTTTATGGAGTTTAAGACTCCCACCAAATCCCCGTCAAACCCATATTCTGGCTTGGTATATCCTACTTCTTTTATGGCCTTTTTAGAAATCATCTGTAAATCCACATAAGCAGAAGAAGAAATCTCACCTGTTATAAACACCAATCCGGAAGTAAGCAATACATTCATAGATACCCTACTAAAAGGGTCTTTTCTCATAAATTCGTCTAATATAGCATCAGAAATTATATCCGCCAACTTGTCAGGATGCCCTTCAAAAGGTGATTCGGCAAACCTTATTCTATCCATTTTTTAACCTCTTTTTCACATAGGATATAATATCCACTGGCAATGGATCAAACCCGTACATGTTAGCAAGGTGATAGCTGGCAAAGTCTCCCATGTATATGTTCTTTAAAAGCCTTGAAACAAATGAGTTCCCCTCTTCGGATATCAAAATAGGGTTAAAACCTTTATCCTTTAAAATATCCATAGTCATGGCCACTCTGAGGTTTACCCTTTGGTGTTCTTTTTTATCTGTGATAATCACAAACCTTAGATATTGATTTATGTCTGGGTTTGTATAGCCCACTACTTCATTGTGATGCATCTCTGGCAAATAGGCGTTGTAGGCTGGTGTTTTGGAGTTTTCGTTTATTTGGGTTTTAAATCTATAAGCTGCCGCTTCCATAAGTGGTGTGCCATATATGATAGGCACATATCCAAATAGGTTCTTAGCTATATCCTTTGAAGATTCTTCATAGTAAGAAGAAGAGTTTTTCAAATCTTCTTTCAAATCAGATATCTCATCTTCATCTCCAAGAAGTGATAAACAGGCATTTAGCATAAATCCAAGGGCATATCTTGGTGGATAACCAGTGTGTATTTTTATATGAGGTAAAGAGTGTTCCTTCGCAAGAGATTCCAATTTACCCCCCGAGCTTATGGATATGATATTAGCACCAATCTTTACAGCCTGTTCAAACACAGATATGGTCTCTTCGGTATCACCGCTATAAGATATACACACTATCAAAGAGTCTTTTTTTATGAAGGGTAAAAGCTCATAACCTTTTATAGAAAATACTGGTTTATCAAAGTCATTTTTGAGAAGATAAGTTTTCATAATCTCCCCCACTATACCAGAACCACCCATTCCACTAAACACCAAAGTTTCATAGCTCTTTGGTAGCATGCTTTTTACATCAAGTCTACCAAATTGTTCTGAAAAACTTTTTAACATTTCTAAAGCTTCCACTTTTACACCTCCTAAGATATATTTTAATACTTTTTTTGGAGTTGATATAACAAAATTTGATATGGTATAATCTTAGATGATGAATTATATACTAAAAGGTAAAGTTTACGGTAGAGTCCAGGGCGTTGGTTTTAGGGCTTTTACAAAAAAGATTGCAGACGAATTAGGACTATACGGATATGTAGAAAATATAACAGATGGTACCGTAAGATTTGAAGCCATTGGAGACAAAGATGTTCTAAATTTATTTTTAGAAAAGGTCAAAAAAGGTCCAGCAAACGCTTTTGTGACAGACTTAGAATATACTATGGAGGTTTTTGAAGATGAAGATTGGCCAAAAGACTTTAGCATTGTTTATTAGCTTAGTGTTTAGCGTAGCCCAGGCAAAAGCCTATGCTTGCCATTATTATAAGATAAAAAAAGGAGACACCCTTGATGTCATAGCACGTAAATTTGGTGTATACACCAAATCCATAAAGGAAGCAAATCCATCTCTAAAACGCTCAAAGTTTTTATCCATAGGTAAGACTCTTTGCATACCCTACAACCCACCAAAGCCCAAAATACCTACCATGAGTTATAAGGTAAGGAGCGGTGATACGCTATCAGTTTTAGCGGAAAGGTTTGATACAAGCGTAAGAGAGATAAAAGAATTAAACAACCTGAGAAGAAATTTCTTAAAAATAGGAGAAACCCTAAAAGTACCCTATAGCAAAACATACTTAAAAAGATTAAGAGAAAGAGAAGAAAGAAGATACAAAATATATGTAATAAAATATGGTGGTACATTAAAAGATGTCTCAGATGTCACAGGAGTACCATTATTTGTATTAAAAAGGCTAAATCCAGATTTAGTGGGTAGAAATCTCTCAAAAGGTATGGTGGTGAAGCTTGGAAGAAAAAGAGTGGAGCATAAATATTATACTGAAACTAAGACCCATAGAGCTATACATAAGCCCCAAAGCCCTTCACCAAGTAATTTAAAAGCATTAACCCAAAACAACATGCAACCTACCACCCACAAAATACCTTTGCCAGTTAATGGACAGATAAAAAGGACAGATAGGGGTATAAATATACTTGCTGGTTGCGGTAAGCCAGTAAAAACCATAAACTCAGGCATAGTGGTATATAGTGGGGACGATTTAGCAGCTTATGGGAATATGGCTATTGTAGATGGTGGTGGCATAATTACTGTTTATGCTTACAATGAAAAACTATTTGTAAAAAAGGGACAATTGGTAAAAAAAGGACAGGTGATTGGATTGGTAGGCCATAAGCCTAATACATCCACCTGCGAACTTCATTTCGAACTAAGGACTAAAGATGGTACCCCGATAGACCCTATAACATATTTTGGAAAGTGATATAATATTTTTAAAAGGAGGTAACTATGGATTTAAGTAAAATAGTAAGCAAAAACGCCCCAGATGATATCTATGCTTTTATAGAGATACCAAAAGGAAGCAACATAAAATATGAGCTTGATAAAGAAAGTGGTGTAATTTTTGTGGATAGAGTGCTTTTTACAGCGATGTATTATCCTTTTAATTATGGGTTTGTACCAAATACCTTAGCAGAAGACGGTGATCCTGCTGATATTATAGTAATATCTGATTTTGAAGCGTTGCCAGGGTCTGTGATAAGATGCTCTTTGATAGGTATGCTGGAAATGGAAGATGAGGCAGGCGTAGACACAAAGTTTTTGGCAATACCCCACAAAAAAGTGGATCCATCTTTTTCACATATAAAAGACGTATCCCAATTACCAGAAAATATAAAAGATAAAATAAAGCATTTCTTTGAACATTATAAAGAGCTTGAACCTGGCAAATGGGTAAAGCTTAAAAACTATATATCCAAGGAAGAAGCTGCTAAGGAGCTACAAAAAGCCATAGGTCGATACAAAAATAAATGAGTCTTGCCAAAGATACAGCCTTAGAGGTTATCCAAAAAGAGATAGAGGCTATAAAAACCTTAGAGCATATAATAGATAATAACTTTGAAGAGATGGTAAGTACTATTTATAATGCTGAAGGCAAGCTTATACTTACAGGTGTTGGTAAATCTGGCCATATAGCAAGAAAAATAGCCTCTACAATGTCAAGTATAGGTATACCTTCGGTGTTTTTGCATCCAAACGAAGCTCTTCATGGGGACTTAGGGGTCATATCAAAAGAAGATGTGGTGTTAGCCCTTTCCAACAGCGGGGAGTCTGTCGAGATTATAGCTATGATACCTTATATAAAAGCTATAAATTGTAAGCTTATATCCATAACCAATAAGAAAAACTCCACTTTGGCCAAAGAGAGCGATTTAAACATATCCTTAAACATAGAAAAAGAAGCCTGTCCCTTAAACTTAGCTCCCACCTCTTCCACCACCGCCATGCTCGTACTTGGAGACGCCCTATCTATGAGCCTTTTAAATGTATCTGGATTTAAAGAAGAGGATTTTGCGCTTCTTCATCCCGCAGGTTTTTTAGGTAAAAAATTAAAACAAGTAAAAGATATAGCTCACTTTGGACAAGATGTCCCCGTGGTTAAAAAAGATGCCAAAATCTATGAAGCTATCATAGAAATCACAAAGAAGGGCTTTGGTGCTACCACCGTAGTGGATGAAGAGGGTAATCTAATAGGCATACTCACAGATGGTGATATTAGGAGGATAATGGAAACCAAGGTGGATATACATATGGCAAAGGCCTATGACTTTTGTACTAAAAGCCCAAAAACAATATCAAAAACAGATATAATAGCTAAAGCCCTAAATATTATGGAAAGTTATAAGATTACCGTATTGGTGGTGATAGAGGATAAAAGACCCATAGGAATTTTACACCTTCATGATATATTAAGGTCTGGGATAAGTTGAAAGAGTATGCATTTAGTCTACCAAACTTATTATCTTTCATAAGGCTTTTAATATCACCTTCTTTATACATAATTGTTGGGTCTAACATAATAATTGGTTTTTTATTGTTTATAATGCTTAGCGTTAGTGATTGGCTTGATGGATTCATAGCAAGGCTCACCAAAAAAGAAACCACTCTCGGCAAAATCTTAGACCCTGTGGCGGATAAATCTCTTCTTATATTTAGTTCTTTGGCTTTTACTAAAACCTCCTATAAAATATCATACATTTTCTTGAAAGTTCTTATAATAAAAGAATTGTTTGTGTTAATAGGAGCACTGATACTCTTGTATATTAGAATAATACCAAAACCCTCAATGTTAGGTAAGTTTAGTACATTTTTTACTATAATAATTTTATGTGTTTTATTTTTGGAAAATTTAAATCATAAAGCTTTTGGTTTTATGGGTATACTATATGAAGTGGGTATATTTTTAATGGTTTTTATCTTTTTAGAGTATCTCATAAATACCATAAAAATAATAAACCAAAAAACCCATAAAGTTTTAAAATAATAAGAGCATGAAAACGTTTTTTAAAAGGATTTTTATAATATTGTCTTTTATATTTGTGCTTTTGGCTGCTTCTGGAGTGAAGTCTTTTGGTACAGGTTCAAATTTATATGTTTTACTAAATAAAAAGCTAAACCATGCCTTAGAACTCATCCATCTAAGAGATTATCAAGATGCCATTGTAGAGCTTATGGATGTTTATTCTATGGCACCAAAGAGCAGGTATGGAGAGCTTGCTTATCTCTATATAGCAAAAGCCTACGCCTATGAAAACTACTATTCTGGCAATATAAAAGCTGTGAACTCTTCCATAGGTATATTAAATATGTACCCATTTTATTATAAAGTACCATCTTATATAGAACTACAAAGGAATATAATAGGAGACATATACCTTCTTTTGGGTGAGTTTAACAAAGCCACAGGTGTCTTTATGGCTTTAAATCATGATTATCCCAATAGCAGTAAGTATGCCATAAAGCTCGCTTATGCAGTACTTAGAAATCACAATGAGAATGGTATAAACTATATCAAAGATATCAAAAACCAAGACATAAAAAGCCCTCAAGATACAGCCCTTTACTATTTTGATAAGGCTATATACGATTTCTTAACGGATGATTACAAGGATACTATTTTTATGCTAAAGCAAGCATCTGATTATGATAGTCTTATATCCTATCATCCTTACTATGAGCTTCTGTATGGATACGCTTTTTATAAGATGATGGATTGGCAAAACGCTTTGCTTCACTTAGAGCTTTCCAAAAGAAGAGATATATATGAAAAATATATAAACAAATTAAATTATATCCTAATGAACATATACATTACCACAAAAGATTATCTGGACGCAAATAAGATTATAAAAGAATTTGTAAAAAACGATGGTCTCTTTCGTAATCCAGTAGCTTATATAGCATATAGTTCTCTATGGATGCATGAAGATTATCTAAAAGTGTATAAACAACCCTATTATCAAGAAGAGCTTGACAAACTCATGTGGATTCACTATCCAAGCGTATTATCCTCTTATCCTATGCTTGGGCTTTTATACTATTATCTTGAAGATAAATTAAATGCCGATCAAACACAAGATATGTTTATAGGGCTTTTAAGTTTAAGGATACCAGAAAAACCTTTCAACTTTAATGATTTTCAAATATCTTTTGAAAAGCCCTTAAACTATATAATAAATACCATTGCCAAAACAAATCCATACGATGAAAACTTTGCTTATAGAGTTTATTCCATATACCAAGAAGACCCTAAGTTCTTTGGAAGACTATTAACACCAAACACCTATGAAAACATATCGAGGATATTCGTTTATGTGGGAGATATCCGTAGCCTTGGGTTTACATCTGGCATACAAGACCAAAACATTCAAACGTTTTTAAAAGGAGAATTTGAGATAGAGCAAGGAGATGCCCAGGATGGGCTAAAAGATATATCTTCAGTTCTTAACAATCTAAAAGCCGAAGATAAAGAAGAAGCCGAATTTTTGATGGGATATTATTCTCAAGATGACAAAATGCTCGATAGATTCTTAGCTCATAAAAACATATATACTTCAAATAGGTTAAAATACTATGCTCGTCTTGGGCTTTTAGAAGATGGATATTTAAAATTAAACAAAAAAGACTATCAGGATGCTTTTAAATACTTTAAAAAGTATATAAGCATAAGAAAAAATCAAGACAACAAATACTGGTGGGCAGTGTATAACTTGGCACATATTAGCCACTTGCTAAAAGACAAAAATGAGTTAAAATATATTATAGGTTTGGCTAAGAAAAGCCAAAATACGTGGGCGAAAGCTGCGGTTATTTTATGGGGTGAATGATATGGGCTTATTTAACGGTGTAGATGAGGTTTTACCTCAGTTAGATTATACGTGGTTAAAACAAAAGGTTATACTAAGCAATTTAGCTAATGCGGATACACCCGACTATAAACAGATGGATGTGAAGTTTGTACCTTTTGAAAAAGAGTTGGCTCTTAAAATCACAGACCCCCAAAAACAAATCCAGCCAGTGATAAACACACCTCATTTTGATATAGTAGAACAAGAAGGTGGGCTAATAGGCAATGATCGAAACAACGTTAGCATAGAAAAGCAAATGGCCGAAGCCAATGCCAACAAAATAGCCTATGAAACATATATGAAGATGATATCTGACAATATCACTGAGCTAAACACTGCCATAAAAGGGCAATAAGGAGGTAGGATATGCTTGATTTGTTCAATGCTTTTGATGTGTCAGCTTCTGGCATGTATGCAGAACGCATACGAATGAATACCATAGCTTCAAATTTGGCAAACTACGAATCTTATAAAGAAAACGGCACCCCTTACCAGAAGTTAGAACCAGTTTTCCAAGCAGTATACGATAAAAATATGCTATCCGACGGACTTGTGCCAGTGAATGTCAACGAGATAAAACAATCCAACGGTTTTAAACTAATATACGACCCCTCAAATCCTCATGCCAACGCCCAAGGCTATGTGGAAGAACCAAATATAAACATTACCACCGAGATGGTGGATATGATAACAGCTACTCAGTCTTATCAAGCAAATTTAAGTGCTTTTAACATGACAAGAGATATAGCTCAATTTACCATAAATAGTTGGACTTAACGATGGATAAGATTATAAGAAGCATACCTGATACAATACCTGATTCTTTATCCCAAAAGCTAAAAACCAATGCAACCAATGCAAATGAGAGCTTTTTCGATGTTTTATCAAATTATTTAAATTATACAAACGATGTCCAACAAAATGCCGAAGCCACCAAAAAAGCCATATTAGATGGTGCAAATGTACCACTTCATGATGCGGTGGTTCAATTTGATAAAGCAGGAGTAGTGTTAAATTTACTGGTGCAAGTGAGAAATAAACTATTGGATGCTTATCAAACTCTTATAAACACCCAAGTATAATATGGATTATAAAGAGATTTTAAATAATTTAAAAGAAAGGTTTTTAGCCTTAAGCCAGATTCAAAAAATATTGGTGATAAGCATACCTATAGCCTTGGCTATCTTGGTGGGCCTTATATTTTTTATCACTTCAAGAGTGCATTATTCAGTATTATATGGAAATTTAAACAACAGAGATATGGCTGCTATCGTAGAACAGCTTGAAAAACAGAATATAAAATATAAAATCACACAAGACGGTAAGACTATTTTAGTGCCAGAAGATCAAGCAAGGCAACTAAGATTAAAACTTGCCGCTATGGGGCTTCCCACCAAGGGATATCCTGGTTTTAAGCTTTTAAACAAAATGCCCCTCGGAATGACAGATTTTATGCAACATGTGGAGTACCAGAGAGCCTTGGAGGAAGAATTATCAAATACTATTCTTGGATTTAGCAATATCCAAAGAGCCAAAGTCCATCTTGCAATACCAAAACCAAGCATCTTTATAACCCAAAGTCAAAAACCCTCTGCCTCTGTATTTATAGAACTAAAACCAGGGGATTCTATATCAAGACGTCAAGTGATAGCCATAAGAAATTTAGTGGCAGCAAGTGTTCCAGATTTAACACCAAATAGAGTAACAGTGGTGGATAGCAACGGAGTGGATCTAACCGAAGAGCTAAACAACCCCGCATCCCATCTAACCAACGAACAGCTTAGAATAAAAATGGAGCTTGAAAACTCTATTCAAAAACATCTTGAGCAAGTGCTTGGCTCTGCTCTTGGTTACAACAACGTAAGGTTGGCTGTGGATATAGAGCCTGATTTTGCCCAGCTTGAAACAAGCTCTAAAAACTATAACCCAAATACCACAGCTATAGTAAGCCAACAGAAAAAACAAGAAACCACCACAGGCACAAGCGTATCTGGGGTTCCTGGTACTGCCTCTAATATACCACCCATGAGCGGATTGAAGCCAAATGCGAACTTCAATTCCTCTAAGAAAGAAGTTACCACCAACTACGATGTTAGCGTAGAAAAAACCCACATGATAGATAAAACCATAAAGATAAAAAGAATGAGCGTAGGTGTAATAATAAACGCCTCTTTGAAAAATATAAATCTAAACAGTATAAAACAGCTTGTATCTGCAGCTGCGGGCATTGATCCAAAGCGAGGAGACACATTGTCTGTCGTAGAAGTGCCCTTTTATCAACCCGTCGTACCAAAACCACCAATTTATGTAGTCTATGCAAAATATGGTGTAGCTGGGGTGCTTAGTTTAGTATTTTTATTGATATTGTTATTTATCTTCCTAAAAACCAGAAAAAAACCAGAAGTTCAAGAGATGCCAGCTATTTCCACTGCTATGGAGGCTTTAGAGTCCCTTGAAGCGGAAGAATTGAGAGAGAAAGCCAAAGAGCTTGTCACTGTGGACAAGATGATAAAAATAAGTAAAGATAATCCAGATAAAGTAGCTAAGATAATGAAACATTGGCTAAGCGGCAAGGTAAAGTAAGGAGCGATTTATGGCAGAACAAGTACTTGGTCAAGAAGAAGTAGATTTACTACTAAAATCCTTAGGCAAAGAAGAGGAAGTTAAAGAAGAAAAAGCTGAATATAAAAAGTTTAATTTTGATGATTTAGAGCATATCTCCTTTGGTACCATAACAGGTTTAGAGATTATCTTCGAAAAATGGGCAAGAGCCGCAAGAGCAAAATTATCCAACATAGTGGTTTCCGTAAATAATGTCTATAAAACAGAAACCACCACAGTAAAGTTTGAAAATTTATTAGCCAAACTGCCAGTGCCTTCTTGCATAAGTTTGTTTAACATCACCGGGTTAAAGGGTACTCATTTTTTGATA
>DDOS01000122.1 GCA_002341805.1 Aquificaceae bacterium UBA2488
AGATTGGGTTTGGGTGGGAGCATATACTATGGGTTGGTTTGGTAACACTGTATATGTTTCGCTATCTATGGATTTTGTTTTTCCATATTGCTGAAGTGCTTGTATGAGGCCTGTGTAACTTGTGGTGTTTATACTGGCGGTAAAAATAGAGTTTGAAGAGTTTGTAGCTGTCATTGGAGCGTTTAAAGATATTTGAAGATTTTTAAGATGTTGGAAAAGTGCAGATATATTTATACCTGTAGAATATTCATTTAGTAAGTTTAGGGCTATTATGTTTATTCTTACTTTTATTGGTTTTGAAAGTCTGTCGTTTAGTTGTTTTACTACAGATCTTACAACTTTATAATCGTTTACGGAACCAAAGAACGATAAAAGCCCTGTATTTGGATCATAAGATATCTTTGATCTTGGATCTTGTAATAGAGGTTGTATTAGTAATACAATATTTTGGGTTAGATTTTGATTGTAAGAAAAATTAGAGCTTGAGGTGTTTGTGCCGTTGTTTTGGACTGGATTTGTGGTGGTTGAGCCTATTATACCACCGCCTGAGCTTGAATTGGTAACACTTTGACCAAATGTGGTGGAAAAATTGTAGGCTTTTGTGGTGGTCATAGGTATGTTTAGTTGGAATATTGCGCTCATATATCTTCTTACGATAATCTTACCATCTTTTATTTTATAATATAGATCATTATAAGCGCACAGTGTATCGAGGATACTTTTCAAAGTTCCTTGACCGAAAAAGGATATTTTGTCTTGAATATTATCTTTTAGTTCTATGGGTACTTGAGATATACCAGACAGATAAGATAACACTTGGCCGATAGGAGCATTTTTAACATTTAATGTTACAGGTTTTAATAAAAACGCATTTTCTGGGGTTATGGAAAAACCTATGGAGGTATTAGGAATAGCGGTTTTTGGTGTTTTTATATAGTTACCAATTAGATTATCGGCAATAGATAAATTTATCATCATAATAAAAGCCCAAAACAATTTTAATATATTCATTTGCATTTTCCTTCTTTTATATTCTCATTTAATATAGCATATCCTTTATAGCCAGTTCTTAAGTTTAATATGTGTATCCAATAATATCTGTTACCCTCTAATCCGCATGGTGTGAGACATTGCAAAGTATCACCTCTGTAGGAAGCGCCTATTTTTATAGCTCTCCAGGAAGGTTCTTTATATATATAAGAAACTACCTTTTTTACACAAAAAAAGATATTTTGAGGTCCATTTTTTATAATAGTTAAATGTCTTTTTGCTTTTCCAAAACCAACATTGTTAGATCCATCGCTCCCCTCTTCCACTAAAAATCCCTTTAATTTATGTTCTTTTATTTCTTTTATCTCTTTTTCTAAAATAGATACTTTGTTAGATAATTTTTGTTGATTGGTTTGAAGATTGGCCATATTTTTTTTAATATCTTTTACGTTGTTAGAAAGTTTTTTTGTTTTATTTTTTAGGTTAACTACTTCTTTTATAACACCTACTTGGGATTCTATAACATCATTAAAAGTGATCTTTGGTGTGTATTCGTTGTTTTGGGCTTTTGATATAATACTAAAAGCCATAGAAGACAAAATCAGATACTTTATTTTGCCCATGTTTTAGCCTGATTTATAAGCTCTTCGTAATTTTTTGGTACTTCTATATGCTCTGAGGTTTTTTTAGATTTCTTGATGGTTGAAGCTTTTAACATGGATATTTCTTGCTGAAGCTCATTGTTTTGATATTTTAGATGTTCAACCTCTTTTTTTAGGGTTTTTACCTCTTTGTTTAAATCCATTACTTTTTTAACCACACCCACTTGGGATTCTATAACATCATTAAAAGTTATCTTCGGTGCATATTCATCGTTTTTAGGATCTTTCACCATTGATCTTAAAGGTGGCAGATGCTCTTGAGCTTTTGCCATCACACTAAAAGCCATAAAAACCAAAAATGCATACTTTATTTTGCCCATAGCTTTGACCTCTCGATTAAATTTTGATAACTTGGCGGGACTTTTATGCTTTCACTTTGATAATAGCTGTTTTCGTTCCTTACTTTTGCTCCAATAGCTTGTAAGCCGTTTATAACGGTGGTTATGTCATGTATAAGTGCTTTTTTGTTAACAGATGGGTTTGCAATACTCCTAGCTTCTTTAAGAGCAAATTCCATATAATAAAGGGTTTTATCCAGATGTGTTGTAGCGTATTTTAAAGAAAAATTTACGCAAGGGTTTACAATGGCTTCTGATTTTTTGTATTCTACCCAAATGATACCTTTTACACCAGATTTTTGAAGCATATCTTTAGCTTTTAAGGCATCCTCTT
Source organism: Aquificaceae bacterium UBA2488 (assembly GCA_002341805.1). Taxonomy (GTDB): domain Bacteria; phylum Aquificota; class Aquificia; order Aquificales; family Aquificaceae; genus Hydrogenobaculum. Next base: position 2,325 of record DDOS01000122.1, read on the forward strand.
CATTATCAAAAACCCCAAACACCACATCTCCAATGCCAGCTAAAGGTGTAAGACCATTTCTCATAGCTAAAAATTTATAATAACCCATCTTATAAGATTCTAAAGATGAGCTATCCATATAAACCCGCCATCCTGATGGTATGATATAAGACCCACAAAGATGTTCTCTTTTCCTCATCTGCCAGCCCAAGAAAAATCCTTTTTCAAAAATACCTCTACTTACATCGTCTAATAAGCTTAAATCAATGGAATAAGCCATATTTACCATTGTAATCAATAAACTTATAAACAAAATAAACTTTTTCATTAAGATATATTATCGCATATTTCATGGTTTTTTGAAGTATAGAGCATTATAATAATAATCATGGGTACTCAAAAGAAAGGTTTCTCTATTATAGAGCTTCTTCTGGTACTTACAGTGGTAAGCATATTCTTGGGAGCAGTTTTTATTGGATATAGAACCATAAAAGCAAGAACCAATGAAGACACATATGGTTATCAAGGGAGAGCTTTTGTGATTGGTTTGAAGGACTATTACGATCTTCTTGGGGCCTATCCAAATATCTCTTGCACAGATTATAACTCTTGGTATAGTGCTCCTCCAGGAACAAATACTTGTGATTGGAACTCTCACCCAGTATCTTCTCCAGCTAATTGCTGTGCTTTGATGCATTTCATAGACCCTTGGGCTTCTTCTTGGACATATATTTCTTACACAAATGGCTTTGTGGTATCTACTCCTACCTCTACACCTATACCTTTAGACTATATAAGAGCTGTAGCAAATGAGTTTATGGCTTTAGGTCTTCAATGTCAAATAAATACTTTAAGTGGAGATTACGGTTATATAACCTGTAGTGTTACGAACGTAGCCACAAGCAATTAACTACTAACGCCCTTTATATGTCTGCCCCCATCCACAGGTATTATAGTGCCTGTCATAGAAGATGTTGTTAGTAATATCTTAACACAGTTATATATGTCTTCTAAGTTTACTTCTTGCTGAAGAGGTGTATTTTTTATGATATTATCCCAAGATGTTTTATCCATATCTTCAGGCATTAGTACAGGACCAAGGGCTAAAGCATTCACTAATACATGTGGTGCAAACTCCTTAGCTAATACTTTAACAGCACTATGGAGTCCTCCTTTTGCTACAAAATAAGGCATATAATCTTTATAAGGAGTGTCTAAAGCCCAATCTCCAAAGCCTATTATATGCCCTTTTGTCTTACCTTCATTTTTCATCATTATCTTAAAAGCCCCGATACTTATATTTAAAAAAGATTCTACTATAATTTTATTATAATACTCATAATCTTTTATATCAAAATTATCTATAGGTGTTTTGTAGTATGGAGATGCCAAATGTAAAAACCCGTCTATGCTTCCAAGCTTTTCATATACAACATTTGGTATATCTGAAACATCTTCTTTTGATAAATCTCTTTTTATGCAAAAAGCCCCTTTGATATCTTCACATACATTGGTTTTATTGTATACGATGGCTACTTTATGTCCTTCTTCTAAAAGCTTTTTGCCAATATAAGTTCCTACTCTTTTAGCTCCAGTGATAATAATGTTCATAATATAAGTTTATACATATAGCTTTTAGTATACAATGTTATATAATATATTGTATGATACTATCTTTAGATGTAGGTGCTACTAATACAAAAGTTGGTGAAGTGAAAGAAGGAAATATCTTAAATAAGATAACCACGAGAACGCCAAGGGATTTTGAAGAGTTTTTAAGGTTTTTGGAAGAGATAATGACTTATTACGAGAATGTGGATAAATTAGCTATAGCCATAGCTGGACAAGTGGACATGGAAAAAGGTATATTAAAACATGCTCCCAATATTGGTTGGAAGGATATAGAGTTTGTTAAAATCATCAAAGACAAATTTAAAAAAGAAGTGGTGCTTATAAACGATGCCAGGGCGATAACCTATGGTGAATACATGGTGGGCGGATTAAAAGGTGTAGGAAACGGCATATGTGTATATGTGGGTACTGGTATAGGTGGAGGGGTTATAATAGATGGTGAAATTAGATTTGGATGTGATTACAATATGGGAGAGATAGGGCATATGAAAATAAAACCTGATGGTTTAAGATGCACCTGCGGTAAAAAAGGTTGTCTTGAAGCTTATGTGGGAGGTTATGGTCTTACCAGGTATCTAAAACAACTTGATTATACAAGAAATCTAAAAGCATTATCTGCAAAAAAGGATGATCCAGTATCCAAAAAGGTATTTGAAAGGTTTGTTTTTTATATGTCTTATGGGCTTGCTTCTTTAATAAATGTATTTAATCCCTGTAAGATTGTTCTTGGAGGCGGTGTTATGATGGGATTTGGTTTTTTAATAGATGAGATAGAAAAAGAAGCAAAAAGCCTTGCCATAGATCCAAATACCGAGCATCTTACGATAGAGCTATCCACCATATCAAAGGATGCTGGTATATTAGGAGCTTACTATTATGCTTTTAATAATATCAAAACATGAAAGTTTTGTTTTTAGTACTTCATAAAAGCTATGGAGATCTTTTATATAATTCTCTTTTGTTTAAAAATATAAGATATCACGATTCAAGCATAGAAGTGCATGTTTTTACAACCTCTCAAGGCTTAGAGCTATATCAAAACAATCCCTATATAGATTTTATTGATAACAATGTATTAAGCTTTAAATATAATTATGATTATCTTATAGATACAGCTTTTAAGGGTATGTCTTATTTTTATGCTTTTAAGATAAGAGCCAAATACAAAGTGGCTATGATTAAAAAACCCCGTGAAAAAATGTTAAAGTTTATATATAACAATCTTAAAGAGTTTAAACCCCAAGATAATGAGATAAAAAATACCCTTCAAATCTTATATGATATTACCAAAAACCTTGATATAAAACCATATTTTCCTATCTTTAAAGAAAATCCCTTTAAAGGCAAGAATTATATACTTATATCACCCACTGCTCCAGTCAAAACCAAGATATACGATATAAAAAGGTTTAACAAAATAGCAAAATCTATACACGATTTAGGCTATGAGGTGATATTTTGTTATCCATCATCGGAAAGAGATTATGTTTATGAGAAACTTGACTTTGCCCATTATGTGTCTACAGATATACATACGTTTGCAAGCATTTTAAAAGATGCTAAGCTCCTTATCTCTTGTGAGACATTTAGTTATCATCTTTCTGGATTCTTAGGGGTTCCATCCATCACAATATTAGGAGGATATCCTATGTGGAGGGTTTTTGATTATCAAGATTATGTTAGTTTAGACTTAGACTGCCAATACTGCGGCTCTAAAACTTGCGAGCGTGGAGATATGGCTTGTCTTAACATAGATGAGAGTCTTATCATTGCAAAAGCCAAAAAACTTTTATTATAATTTGAATTTACCTATATTTTTCTTAGATTCTTCAGAGATGCCGTGTATATTTTTAGTCTTTTCTGATATATCTAAAATATTTTTAGTGTTTTTATCGGAAACAGCTTTTATATTCATCACTGCCATCACTATATTTTCTAAAGCTTTGTTTTGCTGTTCTATAGCTTTTGCTATTTGTTCTATTAATATTGATATATTTTCAAAACCTTTTATAAGGTTATTAAACTCTTTAATGGATTCTTCTACTGCTTTTGCATTATCTTCAATAGCTCCTAATATTTCTGATATCATGTTGTTTATCTCTGAGGCTATCTCTTGAGTATTGTTTGCTAGTTTTCTAACCTCATCCGCTACTACAGCAAAACCTCTACCTTGTTCACCAGCTCTTGCTGCTTCAATGGCTGCATTTAATGCTAAGAGATTAGTTTGGTCTGATATATCTATTATTTTTTCTATAAATTCTGATATAGTAGCTCCAGAATGCATGATTTTTGAAGAGGCTTCCTTTAGGGCATCAAACTTTGATTTGCTTAATATTATAGATTCGTTCATAGATTTTGTAGAACTATCAAGCTCATCAGTGCTAAGGGTTATATTTTTTAATGTAGCGGAAAATTCTTCTATCATAGAAGATATTGTGTTTATCTCTTCGTTTTGATCAGATATATTTTTAGATACTTCTTGAATATCTTTGTCAAGAGACGAAATGGTATCTGCTATTTTGTTAAAATTTTCTACAGATAGTTTTAGGCTTTTAGCTAAAAGCTCGATAGCACTGTTTAGTTTAGCTTTTATATTTTCAAACTCTCCCTCGAATTGACCCGAGATTTTGTATGTAAGATCGTTCTTAGACAACGCTCCAGCTAAATTTGACAATTCACCAAATATAACTTTTAGTACATTGAAAAGTATCTTATAGGAGTTCGCTATATTGCCTATTTCATCTTTTAATTTCACCTTATCTAAAGATCCTACTATATTGTCTTTATCTGATAAGTTTCCTTTAGATATTTCTCCTATCGAGGCTTCTATTTTAGAGAATATGTTTATATATTTTGAGAAAAATCTATTCATCGTAAAAAATACTAAAAGTATTACACCTAGATAAAAAGTAGCAATAGCCACCGAGAGCTTTAGGCCTATATTTCTTAACTTTGTTAAATCTAGTTTTAATGTTATAGCTCCTAACACTGTGCCTTCTTTTACTTGATGACATTGTAAACAATTTATACCTTTATAGGGTTTTGCTATATAAGGTATAGTGATCCTAAAAGTAGAACCTTTTAAATTTTCAGAAAACACATATTTTGGCTTGCCAGTTTTTAATACATCTAAGTCTATCTTATCTCTTGGATTTTCATTTTTAAACCCAGGACCAAATTGCTTGTCTACGGCAGAACCTCTTATCACATAAACATCTTTTATGCCTTTTATATACTTTACTTCTTTTAGAATAAATTCTCTATTTGCCATTGTGCCATTTATCATTTCTGAGTTAAGACCTATGCGTACTGTGTTTGCTGCTATATTTGCGGTTTGATCGGCGCTTTTTAGAGCTAAAAGCTTTGTGTTGTAAGCAATAGCTAATATACTAACAATCCACAGGAAAAGCAGTGCAAGCAAAATCCTAAAGTTTACCTTAGCTTTAAAACTCATTTATATATTATACTGCTATTACTTCCTCCATGTCTATAACTTTTATATGTTTTATAGCTTCTTTTAAGAACTTGACGTTTAGGGTATGTCCTCCCATGTAAGAGTATATATTTGCAGAAAATCTAAAGCCTGCCAGATACATATCTCCTATTAAATCCAATATTTTATGAGTTACTGGCTCTTTTATATGTCTAAAGCCTTCTTGGTTTAAAGCCCCTTTTTCAGTTAAAACTAACGTGTTGTCTAAGGAACCACCTTTTGCAAGTCCAAGATTTTTGATATACTCCACATCTTTAAAATGGCAAAATGTTCTTGATGATATGATATCCTCTTGGATAGTGGGTTTTCCAAGTTTAGTGTTGTATGTATAGTTTTGAGTTTTTAAAAAGCTTCCAAACTCACCTTCAAAGCTTATACTAAGCTCATCTATGGTTTTTGAGCTTTTAGCCATAATATAAGAATTACCATTTAACACTCTCATGACATTGGATAGATATCCATAACTTCTTGGAAAATCTTGTATTTCGTAATTATTTTCTAAAAGCTTAAATATTTCTAAAGCACTACCATCCATTATGGGCACTTCTTGACCTTTTATAAACTCCACTATGGCGTTATCTATGTTTGCTAGATAAAGAGATGCCATAAGATGCTCTATGGTCCTAAAGTATACTATACCATCTCCTATGCTTGTGGAAGAAGATGTATCCACTACGTTGTCTATATTGGCTTTTACAAAATGATTACCCTTTTTAAAAACTATGCCCGTGTTGTGTTCTGCTGGATGGATTATTGCTTTAGCATGTTCCCCAGAATGAATACCTACACCTTCAAAGGATACAACATCTTTTAATGTGGTCTTTTTTACCATCACTCTATCCATGCTATTTATATAGCAAATTATGTGCCATCTATCTTATGCTTTTAATATAAAAAGCCAAAGACTCTATGGAAGGACTTGCTGGAGTATATGATACGCTAAAACCCTCTTTTTCTATGGCGCTTTTGGTGGTATTTCCTATGGCAAAAAGTTCTTTGGAGTGAAGTATATTTTTGCAATTTTGCAAATTTTCTATGATACTGTAAAAGGCTGATGGACTGGCAAAGAAAATTCCATCTATAAGGTTTAAGCATTTTAGCAATTTTTCTAATTTGTATTTTTTATAAACTGTTTCATAGGCTTTTAATATAAAAATATTCTTAGAGGATGTAATAGATTTTATATCCTCTGGAAGTTCAAGCTCTGTCCTTATCCAAAGGGCTTTATCGGATGTCTTATTTAAAATCTCTTTTATATCTGAAGTTCCTATATATATATCTGTATCTATATGTCTTTTGATGGCTTTGGCGGTTCTTTGACCTACTGCGTATATTTTTATATTAGCATTTTTGCAAATAGATATTTTATCAAAGAATATGTCCACTGCTTTTTGGCTGCTAAATATAATACTATCAAAATCAAAACTCATAAGCTCAAAAGATAATGGTTTTATCTCAATCATTGGAAGGCTTAAAGTTTTTATACCGTGTTTTAAGAATATATCTTTTGTTTTTTGATTGTCTTTTTTCTCTCTGGTAAGGAGTAGTTTATATGCCATTCTCTACAAGATGAGACAAGACTCCATTTATAAAAGTAGTGGTATTTTTATTGCTATATTTGTTTGAAATGTCTAGGTAATCTATTATAGCTTGGATTTTTTTCTGGGGTTTTAGATATAAAAACTCTGTAAATGCCGTTCTTAAAAGGGCTTTTTCAATGGCACCGATGTTGTCAAAGTTCCAGTTTTCTAACTTAGAAGATATCTCTTTGTCTATATATTCTGTATTATCAGAGAAAAGTTTCACAATACCAACCGCATACTTTTTTGCATCTTTTTTGGGCTTAAACTCCATCACATGCAAAATATCTTCTAATATAGGTATAGGCTCACCGCCTTTTATATCCCATGCATAAAGAGCGTTAAAAGCAAGTTCCCGAGAGAGGGTTTTATGGTTTTTCATAAATTTATAAACTCCAGTATAAAAAGCTGTTTTTTAGGGCTTTATCTTTGCTGTATATATTTTTTATATCTATCAAAATAGGTGGTTTTGATAGTAGATTTTTATAAAAGCTAAAATCATACTCGCAAAATGCATTGTGTTTTACAGCTACTATAATAGCATCGTATGGAGATAATGACCTTGGGTCTTTTAAAAGCTCAATATCATATTCTCTAATGGCCTCATCTTTGTAAACATAAGGATCATGCACAAATACGTTTATGCCAAACTCTCTTAACTCTTTGTATATATCGTATACTTTTGTGTTTCTCAAATCTGGTATATTTTCTTTAAAGGATAAACCTAATATAAGCACTTTGGAGTTTTGGACTTGTTTTTTGGCTTTTATTAAAAGCTTCAAAAGGTTGTTTACCACAAAACTTGGCATATAGTCATTCACTCTTCTACCGGCTAATATCACCTCTGGATGATGTCCAAGTTCCTGAGCTTTGAAAGTAAGATAGTATGGGTCTACGCTTATGCAATGTCCGCCCACAAGTCCAGGTTCAAACTTTAAAAAATTCCATTTTGTGGATGCCGCTTCCAATACATCTTTGGTATTTATGCCAATTTTGTGAAATATCATAGATAATTCGTTCATAAGAGCTATGTTTATATCCCGTTGGGTGTTTTCTATAACCTTAGCAGCTTCTGCCACTTTTATAGATTTTGCTTTAAAAATACCTGCTTTTACCACAGCTCCATACACATTGGCAATAAGGTCTAAGGAGTCTTTTGTATCTCCTGATACCACTTTTGTGATATTTTCAAAAGTGTGTATTTTATCTCCTGGGTTTATACGTTCTGGAGAGTATCCTATGTTAAAATCTTTTTTCCAAACAAGTTTTGACTCTTTTTCCAATATATGTACGCACTCCTCCTCGGTAAGCCCAGGATATACAGTGGATTCATACACCACCACAGAGTCCTTTTGAAGATACTTTCCCACAATAGAAGATGCTCCAAAAACATACTTTAAATCTGGTACATTGTGTTTATCTATAGGTGTTGGCACAGTTATGATGATAAATCTACATTCTTTTATCTTGTTCTCATCATAGGTGAAATCTATATTTGAGGATTTTAATATATCTTCGGATATCTCCTTTGTTCTATCTATATTAGCTTTTAGCTCGTTTATACGAACTATATTTATATCAAAACCAGCTACGTTAAAGTGTTTAGAAAATGCTATGGCCAATGGAAGACCCACGTAGCCAAGACCTACAACGCATACTTTCTCTTTTTTGGATATCAAATCTTCAAATTTAAGCATTTGGTAGCACTCTTGCGAACTGTTTTTTACCCACTTGGATTTTTAATTCTTTATCTATTCTTATCTCTTGGTTTGGGTCTGTTATTTTAACAGAATTTATTTTAAACCCTCCACCTGATACGATTCTTCTTGCCTCATTGTTTGAAGAAGCAAAACCAAGCTTTACTATAAGCTCGTAAGCTTTTAAATTTTCATCTTTTGAAAAGCTAAATACAGGAGCCTCCTCTGGAAACTCTTTGTGAGAGAATGTGGATTCGAAAAACTCTCTTGCCGATTTTGCCTCTTCTTCGCCGTGAAATCTTGATGTTATAAAATAGGCAAGTTGTTTTTTTGCTTCCATTGGATGTATAGATTTTATCTGTTCTATCTCTTTTGGGTTTTTATCAGTAAGAAGGGTATAATAATCATACATAAGCTCATCGGATATACTCATAGTCTTTCCAAACATATCTTTAGGTTCATCAGTTAGGCCTATGTAGTTGTCATAAGATTTCGACATTTTTTTAACACCATCAAGCCCTACCAAAAGAGGCATCGTTATGCAAATTTGCTTTTCAAGTCCATAATCTTTTTGAAGCTCTCTACCCACAAGTAGATTAAACTTTTGGTCAGATCCACCTATCTCTACATCGGCTTTTAATACCACAGAATCGTATCCTTGAAATAGCGGATATAAAAATTCATGTATGNNATGTATATGTATAGGCATTCCCTCTTTATAACGTTTTTGAAAATCATCTCTTTCTAACATTCTTGCCACTGTGTATTTAGACGTTAGTTCTACGATATCTTTTGTATTTAACTTAGACAGCCAATCGCTATTATAAAGTATTATTGTTTTTTCTTTGTCTAAAATCTTAAAAACCTGCTCTTGATAGGTTTTTGCATTTTCTATAACTTCTTCTTTGGATAATGGTGGCCTTGTTTCGTTTCTGCCAGTGGGGTCTCCTATCATGGCGGTAAAATCACCTATTAAAAATACCACTTGGTGCCCTAAGTTCTGAAAATCTCTCAGCTTTTGCAAAAGTACTGTATGACCAAGATGCAGATCCTTAGCGGTAGGATCAAAACCAGCTTTTATTGTTAGGGGTTTGCCTTTTTTGAGCTTATTTATAAGCTCTTCTTCCTCAATAATCTCTAAAGCGCCTTTTTTAATAATCTCTAACTGATTATTTACATCCATTCTATATATTATACCATCTTATAAAGTATATGGGGCGGGAAGCCCCCAATGATTTTATGCTTATACAGGTCTTGCGTTAAAACCGTCATCAGAGTCAGAAGGTGGTGGATTTTGGTCTTGGTTTACTCCAGAGGTATATAAGGTATTTGCTATTTTATTGGATATATTTGTTATTTTATCGTAAGCAGTATCTATAGAGGATTTATCTCCTGAGTTTAGGGCCTGTTTTGCTTCTTTTATGACTTCTTCAGCCTCTTGATGCATATCTTGAGGTATCTTATCCTTTTGTTCGTTTAAGAGTTTTTCTAAGCTATATGTGATAGAGTCCAGTCTATTTCTCGCTTCGATTAGCTCTTTATTCTTAATATCCTCGTCTTTATGCATTTCGGCTTCTTTTACCATCTTCTCTATATCACTTTGGGATAATCCACCTGATGCTTGTATCTTTATGGACTGCTCTTTGCCAGTGGCCTTGTCTTTAGCGGTTACATGTAATATGCCATCTACGTCTATATCAAAACACACTTCTATTTGTGGTATTCCTCTTGGAGCTGGTGGAATACCTGTTAGCATAAATTTACCAAGGGATTTGTTGTCTTTGGCCATCTGGCGCTCACCTTGGAGTACGTGTATCTCCACTTCGGTTTGATTGTCAGTGGCGGTGGTAAAGGTTTCACATTTCTTATAGGGTATTGGTGTATTCCTTGGTATAAGAGTTGTCATAACACCTCCTAAGGTTTCAAGTCCTAAGGACAATGGTGTTACGTCCACAAGTAGTATATCTTTTACTTCTCCCGTTATAACACCTGCTTGTATAGCAGCACCTACCGCCACCACTTCGTCAGGATTTACGCCTTTATGAGGTTCTTTGCCAAAGAATTCTTTTATCTTTTGTTGGACTAAAGGAATACGTGTGGAACCACCCACTAACACCACTTCGCTTATATCCCTTGGAGTGAGTTTAGCATCTTCAAGGGCTCTTTTCACTATATCCATAGTTTTGTCTATAAGGTCTTTTATCATCTCCTCGAGCCTTGCACGGGTAAGTTTTCTCTGTAGGTGCATAGGTTGTTTGGACTCGGGGTCTATGGTAATAAAAGGTAGATTGATCTCTGTTTCTAACTTGAAAGATAGTTCTTTTTTGGCTTGCTCTGAGGCTTCTTTTAATCTTTGAAGGGCTGTTTTATCGCTTTTAAGATCGATATTTGTTTCTTTCTTAAACTCTTGGATGAGCCATTCCATTATACGTTCATCGATATTGGCACCACCAAGGTGAGTATCTCCATTGGTGGCTTTTACCTCTATAACACCTTCTCCACCTTCAAGTATAGATACATCAAAGGTACCTCCACCAAAATCATACACCAATATCTTTACATCGGATTGTTTGTCAAGTCCGTAAGCTAAAGCCGCAGCGGTGGGCTCATTTAATATCCTTTGGACTTCAAGACCTGCTATGGCTCCTGCATCTTTTGTGGCTTGGCGTTGGCGTTCGTTGAAGTATGCGGGTACTGTGATAACCGCTTTTGTGATTTTTTCTCCAAGATAAGCTTCTGCGGCTTCTTTTAGTTTTTTCAAAACCTGAGCTCCTATCTCTTCAGGGCGAACTTTGCGTCCTATGTTTGGTACGTCAAATGCCGCATCTTGCTTGTCATCTGGTATTACTCTATAAGAAACCCTTTTAGCTTCATCCAATACCTCATCGTATTTTCTACCTATAAATCTTTTGGATTCGTATATGGTGTTTTCTGGGTCTAATACAGCTCTTCTTTTAGCTGGGTCTCCTACCAATACTTCTTTCTCTTTTGTGTAAGACACTATAGATGGAGTTAGCCTTGAGCCTTCTTGGTTTGCTATTACCACAGACTCGCCACCTATCATAACCGCCACCACAGAGTTTGTAGTTCCAAGGTCTATACCAAGTACTTTTTCTGCCATATCTTTACCTCCTAAATCTTAATACATTATTATAATAAAACCTAAGTATAATTTTGTCAAGTTTTTTTAGTTTTTTATAGTAAAAGTTTAAAAACTAATATTTTCACTCTGATTTTTTAATGCATGATTATCGGCATATTATCTATGTGTTCTTAGTGGATTTCTTATGTTATACTAATGCACTGATGAGCTAATATCCACAATGGGGACCATAATAGAAAGTACCACTATACTAACGATGGCTCCCACCAGTAGAGTAGCGATTGGCTCTAAGCTTGAAACAAAGGTATTTATGCTTTTATCAAGAAGCTGTTCATAGATTTTATAGGCAGTTTTGATGGCAGATACCAAATCTCCAGTGTATTCTCCACTTTTTACAACAGATATAACACTTTTTTTGAATATATTTGTTTTGGAAAAAGCCTGAGATAAACTAAGACCATTGTATATGTCTTGCTCTAAATACGATAGCTTTGAGCGAACGTAAGAATTTTTAATGGTTTCTTTGGAAACCTTTATGGATATACTCATAGAAGAGTTTGAGCTAAGCATTAGAGATAGTGAATATAAAAATTTTGTCATTTCGAAGTATATTATTAAATTTCCGAAAAAAGGTATTTTTGTATAAAATCTATCAAGAATCTCTTTTGATACAAATCGCTCTTTTATTAAAAACCCCAAAACAAGGATAGGGCTTATGTATATCAAGGTTGTTATTAGCTTTGCAAAATACATAAGTCCTAAGGAGACAATAGGAAGATGAGCTCCAAAACTACTTAATACATCTCTTATCTTTGGTATCACATAATTAACGGATACTAAAACCGCTATAACACTAAACAATATCACTACGCTTGGGTATATGGCTTTTGAGATAACCTTAGACTTATAAGATTCTAAATTATCAAGAAAATCAGCCACTGTTTTAAATACATTCTCAAGGTTTTCAGAGGTTTCTGCTGCATACAACATATTTGAGAGCATCTTAGGAAATATTTTTTTATTAAAAGCCACATACAAAGGCTTTCCCATCTCAATATCTTTTTTTACCTCTTGATATGTATCTTTTAATAAATTGTTATCTTGTAAATCAGCCACAATGTCAAGCCCCATATAAAGGTTTGTGCCTGAGTTAAGAAGTTCATAAAGCTGTCTTAGAGAGAAAGCCAAAACTTTATTGGATATAAGTTTGAACTCTAGATTGGTTTTTAGGCTTTTAAGATCTAAATGTATATCAATTGCTTTTCCCATATGTACTAAACAATCTTATATAGTCCTCAAACTTCATAGGTGGTATATTCTCTATTTTCAAATTTTTAATAAGGTGATCTTTGTTTTTGGTGCCTACAAGCATCGTACCCACTCCTGGAGCACTTCTTACAAATTGCAGTCCCACATGTATATCATCTTCTAAGCCAAAGTATTCTTTTAAATTGGCAGGGATTTTTCCCATTATCTGACCTTGATATATGGAAGCACTGGTATAAACGTAAATGCCATGCTCTTTTGAAGTTTCCAATATAGATTTGTATCCGCTATTAGACGTTTGATTTTTTACTGCGAAAGCCTCAGCCATACCTATGTTATAAGGA